>DATNPU010000099.1:0-10795 GCA_036703105.1 Microcoleaceae cyanobacterium | reverse complement strand
AAAAGGATCAAATAGCTTTAATTGATTTGCAGCGGGAATGCCGGGGCCGTTATCCCGAATGCGGACAATCACTGTCGTAGGCGTGGGACTCATTGAAGCCGCATCCTGGGCATCATTATTGATGGCTTCAGTTTGAATTGTAATGGTGGCAGGAACCGCCGCCACTTCTTCAGCAGTCCGTTTTTGGTTATATCCATCAAGCGCATCGATCGCGTTACTTAGGATATTCATGAATACCTGATTCAGTTGTCCGGGGTAACATTCGACCAAGGGTAGGGTGCCGTATTGCTTGACGATTTCGATCGCGGGATGTCCGGGATTAGCCTTCAGCCGATTTTGCAGAATCAATAGGGTGCTATCGATGCCATCGTGAATGTTCACCCGTTTCATTTCGGCTTCATCTAACCGAGAGAAGTTGCGTAGCGATAGGACAATTTCTCGAATGCGATCGGCACCGATACTCATGGAGTGCAACATTTTTTGCAGGTCGGCCACCAGAAAATCTAAATCAATATCGTCCCGGTATTCTGCAATTTCTGGATCAGGATGAGGATATTTTTCGTCATAGAGCTGAATTAAATTCAGCAAGTCCTGAGTGTAGGTACTGGCATGGGGCAAGTTGCCATAGATAAAGTTAATCGGATTATTGATTTCATGAGCCACCCCAGCCACCAGTTGCCCTAAACTCGACATTTTTTCGGTTTGGATCAGTTGGGCTTGTGCCTGTTGTAATGCTTGGAGGGCTTGAGATGACTTCGCCATTTCCTGCCGGAGGCGGCGTTCATTTACCGTAACCTGCCCCAACAAGGCGTAGAACGAGATGGTTAACCGTCCCAGTTCGTCTTCTCGACTCATCAAAGCTTCACTCTTAGCATTGGTTTCGGCTAGTCGATTACATTCATCCATAATCGGTTGGAGCCGTTGGTTGAGCCGTTTCACAAACAACGCCACCACAATGCCGAGCACGATCGACACGCCCAGAATCGACCCTAAAGCGGCGATCGCCGTAAAGCGGACGACAGGCCCCAGTACAACTGATTCAGGGACAACAGCCATCAATACCCAATTATTGTTAGGAATGCGCTGGTAGGCCCAGAATTCCGCTTTGCCGTTGCCATCTCGCCAATGCATTACCCCGGTTTTACTCCCCGTTTTCAGGTCATCCTGAATCTTTTGCCAGAGTTCCGCGTAGTTATTTAGCTCCGGAAATAGATTGAGATCGAGTGCCTTCTGGGGATCGGCAGGGTAAGCCACTAGTTTGCCACCCGCACTCACAAGAATAAAATGTCCGGCCTCCCGCATGACCTCCACATCAAGCTTTTTGCTGAGAAATCCCAGTTCTAAATCTTGGCTCAGTACACCTAACAGTTGCTTGTTGGCCGTGTAGATGGGCAGAGAATAGCTGGTACTGGTAAAGATGCGCGGCGGGTTCACCGTATCTTCTTCATAACGTACTGGCTCTAGCCAAATCGGTTTGCCCGCTTGAATCGGATCCTTAAAGTAACTCTCGTTAAAGTTTTCCGGTTTCGATTCCCCCCCTTCCGCGATCACTTTGCCATCGCGATCACGCACCGCATAGGGATAGGCGTAGCGGCGAGCCGGAATGATTAAGCGTTGATTGGGGGGTTGCCCAAACCCTAGACCAGTGCCTAACGGAGAAGTTTGTAGCGATCGTCGGATCAGATCAACATACACCTGTTCCCGCCGTTCTCCAGCTTGATACAACGTCTTAACGGCATCAGCGACTAATTGGGTGGAATATTCAAACGTCCCGAAATCACCCTGAAGATTTTCGGCTTTGACTTGCAAACTGGAGCGCAATTCTGATTCTGATTGTCTGGCCAGTTCCCAATATGTGAGATATGAAGTTCCAATTAAGCCCACGAGCGAACCACCAACGACTGAGAAGAACAATCGTGGTCCAATGGAGCGCAGAATGGAAAGTCTCGGCTTGCGGCTCGATGGCGCAGAGTCCGAAGCGGTAGACAGCATGGGTCTTCTCCAGGAACGAAAGGTCGGAAATCCCTCTCAGTAAAATACCCGTTTCTGCCAAAAGTGATTCAACTGGCAGCTTTTAACTTACCAGAGCGATCGTAGTAGCAAGATAAGATAGAATCCATTTTCTCTTGACCTTGGGCGATCGCCTTCACTTTGTCCAGGTAATCGGGATGAATAAAGGCCTGTAGTGGCTGTTCCACCCGATTAAAATACTGCATCGCTTCTGCGGCTTTACCATCCCATTCCGGGTAATAGTGCAGAATATCATCCGGCATCACCTTAGTACGTGTGGTTCCCGGTTCTGGAAAACAGTAAAACGGTTTATCCAGGTTGAAATAACCGTAATCATCTGTAATTTCGTCACCGGGATAGATATCTCTGGCAGCCAGTTCAAACTTATACGGAGTGGCGATTAGCGTCGGATTAAAGCTGTGGTTCACATACCGAGCAATGTCCCAACACAAAATATAAATCCCCTGTTCATCGCGAAAGCAATATTTAATTAAATGCTCGCGCAACAGGGGATCAAGCGACATCACATAGGCTTCGTCAAACTTTTGATCTAAGTCATCCAAAATCCAGGTAATGGTACCTTGAGGAATGAATTCTGTTGCAAACACACCGTACCCGATCGCATCATTAATAAATCGGAGTTCCGTATGTGGGTGCATCATTTTTAGTAGCCTTCCTCTTCGTACTCTGGAGCTTTCGTTTTTTCGGGAATATTCACCCGGCGGGCTTGATAAGTCCTCGGTTCCTGGTCTGCCCAGGCATCTTCCTCTAGCTCATCGTACTCGTCATCGTAGCGATCGTCGTAGTCATCCGTATAGTCATCCGGTTGATACGGCTGTTTACCGGCTCCGTAACGGTAGTCATCCTGAGCCGTAGTTTCATCCCAGTTATCGCGATCGTCTTTATCAGCATCCTCGTAATACAGAGGCGCGGCTTGGCGTTGCTGAAGTTGCCGGGGTTCGGGTTCGCCCCAGTTATCCTCATCCCAGGTTTCCTGCACCACTCGCTCTGTCTTGCGAACCGGGGTAGCAACAGGAGTGCGTAACCCAGTCGGCAGTTGATTTTCGGGGCGGGCGGGGATTACGTAATCATCTTCCTCTTCCCGTTCCCACGGAGCGCGACCAATGCCCAGCCGTTCCAGCACACCGACGCTAAGCTGGACTAAGCGTTCTTCCGAGCCTTCAAACACAATCAAGCGATCGGGGCCACTACTGACCACCTGATCGATCGAGAGTTCATAGGTGCTGACCACTTGATCGGGGATCAACGGGACACCGAGAGAAGCAATGATCAGGGAAGTCAGTTTGCCTGTATCAATATCAAACTTAAAACCTCTGACCTTACCGAGCAGATCCCCAGTTTCTGTAATCACCTCACAGTTGATCAAGCTCGTATACGTCTCAACATCAATATCTTCAATCACATCCTCGTCATCCACGAGAATCACATCACCAATCTGACGAATGCTACTCAGCAGCATGGGTTGCGGCGTACCATAAAGCAGATTGGGGCGAAGGCTCAGGGCGACAACTTCCTGTTGATCAATATCGACCCATAACTGGCTGACGACGCCCAGTTTTTTGCCCGTATTGCGGGTCACGACTAAGGTGCCTAAAAAGTCAGAGCGTTGGCGGATTTCTTCAGATGCCATTATGTCCCGAATCCTGCTTTATGAATTCTGAATCACTATATCAAATGTCGGCTATTTGCTGTCGTCGGTTTATGGTAAGCCAGTGGCGATCGCCGATCACCCTGTCTGCCCTTCAACCTATGCTCGATGAAACCAATAATCAATGATATGAATACGTCTACTTTCAGCCTATACACGGATTGAAGTTAGGGGCAATGGGCGAATTACGGATCACCGAACCCCATTACTGATATTTCTAAAGCGAGGCACTCTGGGGCATTAAGTCAATTCCCAAAACCTGCGTATAAGCGCCACGAGCCTGAGTCACCCCGATCGTCCGTTCCGCTGATTCAATCATTGGTCGGCGCAGACTCACTACCAGAAATTGTGCTTGCCGAGATTGCTGTTTGATCATTCTAGCTAATCGTTCTACATTTGCCCCGTCCAAAAACATATCTACTTCGTCAAAGGCATAGAACGGCGAAGGCCGGTAACGCTGCAAGGCAAAGATAAAGCTGAGCGCAGTGAGAGATTTTTCTCCCCCTGACATCGATGCCAAGCGTTGTACTGGTTTACCTTTCGGATGAGCAATCAGATTCAACCCACCATTAAAAGGATTTTGGGGATCATCAAGTTGCAGACGACCATCCCCCTCCGATAAGGTGGCGAAAATGGCCTGGAAGTTTTCGTCCACAGCATCAAAGGCTTCCTTAAAGGCACGTTGCCGCAGGGTAGTAAAGTTCTCGATCCGCAGCAGCAATTCTGTCCGTTCTTCTTCCAGGGTCTTAAGCTTATCGCTGAGTTCTTGCAACCGAGCTTGAGTGCGATCGTATTCCTCCAACGCCAACATATTCACCGGTTCCATCGCCTGCAAGCGTTTTTGCAGCGATCTCAGTTCATGTTGTAAGGCCGCTAAATCTCGGGCTTCAGCTTCGGGGGGAATCGTGGGGAGGGGATCAGGAAGTTCTGCCCGTTGGGCTTCCAGTTGTTCCTGCAATTCCACTAAGGTTTGCCGCCGTTCGGCTTGGGTTTCCTGTAACTTCTGCTGTTGCCACTGTTGCTGTTGCTGCTGAGTTTGTTGTTCTCGCAACTGCCGTTCAGCACGATCGCGCTGCTGTTTCTCAGCCCCCAACCGTTGTTCAAGTTCTGCGAGTTGTGCTTGGGTGGCTTGAATTTGTTGCTGGAGGGTTGTCTGCTGTGCCGTTAGAGCCGATTGTTGATGTAACACAGTCGTTTGCTGAGTGCGGTATTCTTGCAAGCGATCGTGGGCCTGCTGAATCCGCTCTTGAATCCGTTGCTGCTGGTTGGTTAAATCTTGGAGTCGCTGTTCGGCAGTGCGTAACGCTAACTCGCTTTGCTGCAAATCGGCTTCCTGGGTGCGCAGTTTAGCTTGAATCTGCTGCCATTCACTATGAGTTTGCGATTGCTCCAACTCATCCAGAGTTTGCCGCAGTTGTTGGAGTTGATGAGTTTGGGCTGGGATCGCGGCTTCTAGAACTCGCAAGCGATCGTGGGCAGTACTCAGTTCTTGAGTATTCTGCTGAAGTTGGGTTTGGACTTGAGTCAGTTCGGTTTGCAACCGTTGAATATCCTTCTGAAGCTGATCGACTTGCAGTTGGGCTTCGCGGTGTTGCTGTCGCACTTCCAGCAGTTCTTGGGTTCGCTGTTTGACCGATTGGCTGGCGCGGGCAATACTGGTTTCGCACCGATTGAGGATGCGATCGATTTCTTGCAGGCGATCGCGTAGGCCAGTAATCTCAGCAGACTCAGTGGCATCGGCTGTCCCGAAGTGGAGGGATTGCCGTTGGTTGAGGCTACCACCCGTCATGGCACCACTACTTTCGAGTAACTCACCATCTAACGTAACGATGCGATACTGTCCGATATAGCGCCGAGCTACATTCAGGTTTTCAAATACCACCGTGTTGCCAAACACATAAGCAAACACATCTTGATAGCGGGACTCATACTCAATTAAATGGATGGCATAATCCACACAACCATTGAGGGAACGAATTCGCGAATCGTTGGGAATCCGACCAGCCTGAATTTTGTTTAATGGTAGAAAAGTGGCTCGTCCCGCCCGACGTTGTTTAAGGATCTCGATCGCAGCTGCCGCAATCGCGTCATCCTCAACCACTAAATTGCCTAATCGTGCCCCTGCGGCAGTTTCTAGAGCTAATTGGTAACGCGGATCCACTCGGCCTAATTGGGCAACTAAGCCACACACGCCGGATAGCCCCATTTGCAGAATGATTTGTGTGGCGTGAGTCCCTTGGGCTTCCTGGAGCGCTTGACTTTGCGCTTCTAATTTATCCAGTCGTCGCTGTTTCTCTCGCTGCTCGGTCAACAAACGGTTCTGCGTATCCTGCTGAATGCTTAACTCCTGCTCAGCCGCTGCCACTCCTGCCGCCAGAGATTGCACTTGCTGGGTGCTGGCTTCTAAGGTAGCCGCCATCTGCTGGTGTTGAGTTTGTTTTGCCGCTAGCTCCTGTCCTAGAGTGTGCTGGACTTGGGTTTGCTCCTGAATTTGGCGATCGAGTTGATGCGTTCGTTCCTGTAGCTGGGCTTGCTCTGTGCGTTGAGGTTCCAGAGTGGCTTGCAAGCTATCAACTTGGTGGCGGAGGGCAGTTTGCTCTTGCACCCAGGCTTCGGCACTAGCCGCCGATGTATTGGCGGCATCCCGACTTTGTTCAAGTTTCTGTTGCGCTTGATCTCGCGCCTTGCGGAGGCTGGCAATTTCTCGGGTTTCGATCGCTTGATGATCTTGCGTCACGGTAGTCAGGGCTTGCTGCTGTTCCTGAATCTCCTGTTGGGTCCGAGTCAGATTAGCGGTTAGCTCCCGGCTCCGAGTCTGTAAATCTTGCTCCTGACGTTGGAGTTGGCGTAATTCGGCTTCCCGAGTGGCAAGCGTGGCCTGGAACGCTAAGAGGTCCTCTTCTCCCAGCGCTTTCACATGGGCATTGAGTTGTTCCAGTTCACTAGCGGTCTGCTGAATTTGCGTAGCTATGAGTACTAGTTGCTCAGTTAGCTGAGCGATCGCTTGTTCATCCGCGACAATTTGAGCTTGGAGCTGTTCGGCCACTTGGGCAGACTGCCGATAGCGGATTACCTGTTCCCACTGTTCTTTATTCAGTAATTCCGCCCGCAGTTTTTGATACTTCTCCGCTTTCAGCCGATCTTGGGCCAGCCGATCGCGCTGATCCATCAACTCTTTTTCGACGATGTGATAGCGGTCTTCCCGGTCTTTTACCGCATCAAGCTTTTCCTTAGCTTGATCAATCTTGCGATCGAAAGCGGCGACTCCTGCCAACTCGTCAATAATTTCCCGGCGCTCGCGGGGATTCATGGAAATAATCCGAGTTACGTCCCCTTGCAAGACAACGTTATACCCCTCCGGATAAATCCGTAGCCGATTCAACGCTTCATGTAACTCGGTCAGCGTACAAGCTTCCCCATTAATGTAGTAGTTCGATGTATAGGTACCCTGCTGCGTAACCCGCAGTTTCCGTGTGACACTCCATTCCTTCGTGGGATGTAAGGTCAGTGTTGCAGCCGACTTTCTCTCTGCCGCTTCCCCAGCTTCGCTATCCGCCTCAGCTTCTGGGCTATAATCCCCTTGTTCCTCGGCAGCCGCTGCTTCCCAGGCCCGAATCTCCGCCGCTTCCAACTCGAACGTCACAGTCACGCTCGCTTCTACCGTCGATCGATTGCGAGTACTTTGGGTATGATTCACCAGATCGGGTAATCGCTCTGCCCGCATCCCTTTGGAACCGGCTAGCCCCAGACAGAACAGTAAGGCATCAATCAAATTCGACTTACCAGAACCATTAGGGCCAGATACCACTGTAAATCCCGGCAGCAATGGAATCGGTGTAGTGCCACCGAAGGACTTGAAGTTGGTCAGTTCCAGACGCTTAATATACACAGGCGACTAATTAGGGGGTCTGGGCAAGGCAAAGAACGTGATCAGTGTAGCCTTTTAAAGCCGTAATGGACGGAAAGTTCGCTATCTTTTCTCTATATAGATAACACAGATAGAACAAATGAACTATGCAGATGAAAAAGTTTACATAGAGAGGCGATCGCGCTAAATGGTGTATGTCATTGGTTTAATCAGCGGCACATCAGTAGATGGTATTGATGCCGCGCTAGTCAAAATTGATGGGTTGCAAGAAGACTTGCAGGTTCACTTAGTGGCAGGAGCGACCTATCCCTATCCAGCTAGTTTACGAGAGCAGATTTTGGCAGTCTGTGGGGGTTCTGCGTTGTCAATGGCAGAACTGGCATCCCTCGATGATGAAATCGCCCAACAGTTTGCCCAGGCGGCGATCGCTCTCCAGGCTGAACATTCACAGGCTGATTTGATTGGCTCACATGGGCAAACGGTCTTTCATCGCCCGCCCGATAAAACGGGAGCTACCGAAAAATGGGGCGATCGCTCAGCTTTGGGATATAGCCTACAGCTGGGACGGGGAGACGCGATCGCTTACTTGACCGGAATTCCAACAGTCAGTAACTTTCGCCAAGCCGATATTGCGGCGGGAGGCGAGGGAGCTCCCTTAGTGCCTGCTGTGGACTTAGCATTATTAACTCATCCGACCTATAGCCGTTGTGTGCAGAATTTGGGGGGAATTGGCAATGTGGCGTATCTGCCAGCACGGGGGCAGGGAGATGGAGGGACTGGGGCAGGTAAGGGAGATGGCCGATCGAAGTTTGTCTTGGGGTGGGATACTGGGCCAGGGAATGTGCTGCTCGATCTAGCTGTGCAGCAGTTGTCAAATGGGGAGCAAAGCTATGACCAGGATGGAGCTTGGGCCGCCACGGGAACCCCCTGCCAGGAATTAGTCGAGCATTGGTTACAGCATCCGTTTTTTCACCAACTGCCTCCGAAGTCTACGGGGCGGGAATTGTTCGGTGTGACATATTTACAACAGTGTTGGGCAGAGGCAGAAGCCCGATCGCTGAGTCCCGCCGATTTTCTAGCTACCTTAACCGAACTGACGGTCGCCTCGATCGCCCATAGTTACCGGACTTTCTTGCCGCAGTTGCCCGATCAAGTGTTGCTTTGTGGTGGAGGTAGCAAAAATCGCTATCTGAAATACCGACTCCAGGCTACATTAGGTGAAGTGTCAGTTTTAACGACCGACGACGTCGGTGTCAATGCGGATTTCAAGGAGGCGATCGCCTTCGCTGTGCTAGCATTCTGGCGGCAACAGGGAGTTCCTGGAAATTTGCCGAAGGTAACAGGTGCCACCACACCTGCCCTGTTAGGCGAAATTCACGGAATTACCTCCCCCCAAGCGTGATAGCATGAAGTACCGCTCAGACCCAGACGGCAATGAGCTAATGAGATAAGGGTTAATGCTGTGGCTCATACCTTTCTAATGCAGCCAGGACGCTGGACGCTACAGGGTAATTGGTTGGAGCGTAATGGGATGCCAATTGCCGTGAAGGGGAAAACTTTGGTGGCATGGAGCCGGGACGATTGGTTCACAATGGTAACCAAATTAGTGTTTCCGGGAGCTGACCGTGAGGAAATTGCTTTCCAGTATCGCGGGCGCTTGGATGCAGGGGAACGTCACTATACGTTTGTCCTGCAACATAGCCTATTGGGGCGCGTGGAGGGTGAGGGCTGGTTAGCGCAAGAAACGATCGTCCAACGCTATTGGGTCTTGGGCGATCGTCAACGCCGCAGTGGGTTTGAAACCCTGTATCGTATGGATGACAACAAATACTATCTTTCAAGCGGGATTATGGCCGGACACTACCTGACTAGTACGATGGAAGCAACGGTAGAACGCCAACCAGAATTTGAATAGGGTGCAGTAGCGGCAAGCGCGAGAAAGCAGCAGAATCGTTAGAATGCTTAACAGAACTACTTGTGATGCCATTCCAGACGATTTGTGAGATACCTTCGTAGTACAAGCATTTTGCTTCTATAGAAAATATGCCCACACGACATCTGCAACTCGATTTGGATGGTTGTTGTAGGCAAGAATTATTCCTCCTGCCTCCCCTATGACTTCCCGTATGACCACTGACCCCAACATTGGACGTTTGCTCTCGAATCGTTACCAACTCGTTGAGTTGGTAGGGCGTGGAGCAATGGGGAAGGTATATCGGGCCGAAGATGTCTTATTAGGTGGGGTAATTGCGGTCAAGTTTTTGGCCCACACTTTGCTGAACCCTAAAATGCGAGAGCGGTTTAAGGCAGAGGCTCGCACCTGTGCTCAATTGGGTCAGAAAAGTATTCACATCGTTCGGGTGACAGACTATGGGGTCAACGAAGATGACATCCCGTTTTACGTGATGGAGTTTTTGCAGGGAGAAAGTTTAAACGAGATTATTGCGGCTCAAACCTTACCTCTACCTCGGTTTCTCAGCATTGCCCGTCAGGTCTGCTTGGGGCTGCAATGTGCCCACCAAGGAATTTTGATTGGGGATACACTCTGCCCGATTATTCACCGCGATATCAAACCCAGCAATATCCTGATTAGCCAGGACACCAGCTTGGGAGAACTTGCGAAGATCCTTGACTTTGGAATTGCCAAACTGATTCAAGAGGATGGTGGTCAGACCAATTCCTTTATGGGAACGTTGGCCTACTCCTCACCCGAACAGATGGAAGGGCGAGACCTCGATGCCCGATCGGATATCTACAGTTTGGGCGTGATGATGTTTGAGATGCTGACGGGTAAGATGCCGCTTCAGGCAGAAACCCACTCGTTCGGCGGTTGGTACAAAGCGCATCATTTTCAGACTCCCCGTACCTTTGAAGCGGTTAATCCTGGTTTAAAGCTGCCAAAAGCCCTGGAAAATTTGGTGATGAGCTGTTTAGCCAAAACCCCTGCCGATCGGCCTCAGTCGATCGCGGAGGTATTAAGAGCATTAGAACCGCTAGAACAACGCTATAGTGCCAGTTGGCAGATCAGTAGCCGCATCAGCGAGGTGCTGTCTAAGAAGCCACCGATGACTCCGAGCAGAGTAGAACCTTCTTTACCGGCAGCGGGTGGCATCGCCCATCTAGCAACCTGGCCGAAGGATAAACCTCCTGCACAGATTGTGTTTCCCCAAATCTTTAAGGCCGAGCAGCAAACTGTACCAACTGTGTGGGTGATGTTACCAGGGCCGATGATCCGTAGTTTTCAGGTC
>DATNPU010000070.1:0-5659 GCA_036703105.1 Microcoleaceae cyanobacterium | reverse complement strand
GATCCGGATTAGGGGTTGGGAAGATAGGGGAGATGAGGGAGATAAGTTGGGAAGATAGGGGAGATGAGAGAGATAGGGAGGCTGGGGAAAGCACACTAATTACCTAGAAAAATACCCATGCGACGGGCCGTGGTGGCTAGTGCTCCGGTGGGGTTAACGGCAGCATATTGCGCGATCGCTTCAGTAATCGGCACACTGACAATCTTGCGATTCTGCCAGGTCACAACCTGGTCATACTTTTCATGGGCAATTAGTTCAACCGCAGCCACCCCAAAAGCAGCGGCGAGTAAGCGATCGACAGACGTTGGAGCGGCCCCGCGCTGTGTGTGACCTAAGACTGTCACGCGAGTTTCAACATTCATCCGACTACAAATTTGTTGCGACAGATATTGTCCAATTCCGCCTAACCGACAGCCTTCATTCGTTTCTGCCAAAATTACCGAGTCGCCGGACTCCGTTCGGACGGCTTCTGCCACGATGATTAGACAGTAATTTTTGCCCTGCTCCTGACGGCGCTGAATGGTTTGGCAGAGGCCATCTAAGGTGTATGGAATTTCGGGAATCAGAATAATATCCGCTCCGCCAGCAATGCCAGCACACATGGCAATATGCCCGGCATCCCGCCCCATCACTTCCAGGATCATCACCCGGCTATGACTGGCCGCCGTGAAATGTAAGCGATCGAGCGCTTCGGTGGCCACGCTAACGGCGGTATCAAAGCCGATCGACATTTCAGTTACAGCAACGTCATTATCAATCGTTTTGGGAATGCCGACCAAATTCAGTTTGCCCTGCTGAGCAATCCGGCGGAGAATCGCTAGACTGCCATCCCCACCAATGCCAATTAAGGCATCCAAACCTAAGAGGTGATAACCTTCAATAATTTCATCCGAGCGATCGCAGACTGAGCCATCGGGCATGGGAAACGCAAAGGGATTACCCTTGTTGGTTGTGCCCAGAATGGTTCCACCCGCCGTTAAGTAAGGATCCAAGCGATCGGGCGTTAGCAGTAGTGCTTCGGGAGGACGGGTCATTAATCCTTGGGTGGCCTGCCGGATCCCTAAAACTTCCCATCCATAGGTGTTTACGGCACTGTGAACTACGGCTCGAATCACCGCATTTAACCCAGCACAATCGCCACCGCTCGTCAGAATTCCAATCCGTCTCACTTCGCCCATAGTCGTTTCTTTAGTACTCAGTATTTCGTCAATGGTGAGTTGGTTCGCTAGTTCTCATTGGCCCTAATTGATTGGTGAGCAGGTAATAGCCGATTCTTTTAGCCAATTTTTACCCTTTCAGTAGATGACATAGCCCAAACTACCAAACTAAAATCTGACTTTATCGGTTTACGGTACTAAAGAAGCTTAAGCAGGGTTGAAGGATTTGAGCGATCGACAGGATGAAATAGGATTTGAGCATGGCGGAGGCATGATTCCGAAGCCACCCGCAGGATTCCGATCCGGGTTTGTGGGCATTATTGGTCGCCCCAATGTCGGCAAATCCACACTTATGAATCAGTTAATTGGGCAAAAAATTGCCATTACCTCTCCAGTCGCTCAAACGACACGGAATCGACTGCGAGGCATTTTGACCACTCCTACAGCGCAAATTATTTTTGTCGATACTCCCGGCATTCACAAACCGCATCATCAACTGGGGGAAGTATTGGTCAAGAATGCTCAGATCGCCATGCAATCGGTTGATGTGTTGCTGTTTGTCGTTGATGGTTCCGTAGAGATCGGCAAGGGAGATCGCTATATTGCGGAACTGCTCGATCGCGTAACCGTGCCAGTGATTTTGGGGTTAAACAAGATTGATCTGCGCCCACCGGATAGCGACACGCTCGATACAGGCTATCAAGAATTAGCCAACTCCCACCAGTGGAGCATGACCACCTTCTCGGCACTGACAGAAACGGGACTACCAGCCTTGCAGGAAGGCCTGATCCAACACTTGGAGCCTGGCCCCTACTACTACCCACCGGATCTGGTCACTGATCAACCAGAACGATTCATTATGGGTGAGTTGATCCGAGAACAAATTTTGTTGCTTACCCGTGAAGAAGTACCCCATTCAACGGCGATCGTCATCGATCGGGTAGATGAAGAGGCAACCATTACCCGGGTATTAGCCACGATCCACGTCGAACGTCCCTCCCAAAAAGGGATTCTGATTGGCAAGGGTGGCAGTATGTTGAAGGCGATCGGGACAGCCGCCCGTCAACAAATTCAGAAATTGATTGCCGGCAAAGTGTATCTAGAATTGTTTGTCAAAGTGCAACCCAAATGGCGACAATCACGGACTCAATTAGCTGAATTAGGCTATCAAGTTGAGGAATAGTAAATATTTCCTCATGGGCAGTTTCATTACAAACATTGCCAATTGTTCATAAAAATATGAATGAATCGATCTCTCGCAGAAAAAGTTGATAAAAAGTGTCAGTAAATTTCACGATTCCCCTGGCTTAAGCCTATGAAATAATGCGGGGAAAACCGAGGGATTGCCGAATTCAACTGGAATCAGACTCAAACAGTCCTTGTTTTTGCCTGATGACTTCTATGGCTCAGAGTTCCTGTAATACCAAGTGCCAGCAGTGATTACCCGTCTGTTCTTCTAGCTCAGCGTTGAGCCAGCCTTTCCCCATGAACTTGAATAACTTGGGAATCTCAGTCAATCTGTCTGCCCGCCAAAGCGCTATCCAACCAGCTCCCCGATCGCTACAGGCCGCCCACTCATTGACTGACGCTAGCTTGATTGATCAATCCAGTTGCTTTGCAAGTGAACCGCAACCCTCTTTATGCCAGACTCTCGGATGGCTGCAACAGGCCATCTGTCAGGGCGGAGTCTTAGGTTGGATGATGATTAGTCAAATGTCAGATGGATTACTGTTGATCAATGTTGACGATCGTCAGGTAGTAGCCTGCAATCCAACTTTCCAGCGTTGGCTGGGGTACTCTGAAGCTGAACTTCTGCAATTCACCTGGGATGAGCTGCTCGCCCCGACATCGTTCTCCGCCTACCCGACCTTCGCATCCGCTACAGAACAGGGAGCCAGAGATCAACTCTATCGCTGCCGTAATGGGTCGCTCGTCAATTTGGTAGTCAATCCCTGTTTACTCACCCTGGCAGACAAACAGGTGTTATGTATTGTGGCCCAAGAGCCTACTAATCATCAGCCCGTCGTATCACCGATCTGTCACGCTGAACGGGAGCGCATCTTGAATACGATCGCCCAGCAAATTCGGTATGCCGTTGAGTTAGAACCAATCTTTACGATCGCAGCGACGGAACTATCACGGTTATTAAATCTCGCTGGTGTGGAGCTATGGCAATATCATCCGGAGCAGCAGAACTGGCGGGTTGTCACCGACTATCACCCAGATAGCGCTCACCCATCTACCTGTGGGATCGAAATCCCCGATGCACCTTGCCACCTGGCTGAACAGCTACAACACTTGAAGCTAATACAGTTCCAGGCCGACAAGTTCCTCGGAAACAGTCATAGTCAGCCTGAATTCGCCGCGATCGCGCCTAGCACTCGCTTCATGGTGCCACTTTATTTACAGCGATCATTATGGGGTAGCCTCAGTTTGTTAACGCAGGAGTCCTCCCAGGCTTGTGATTCTGAACTTGATCTGATTCTGGCCGTTGCAGAGCAGCTAATGATTGCGATTCAGCAAACTCAATTGTATGAACGGCTACATCAGCTCAATGCCAACCTAGGCCAACAGGTACAACAACAAACGGCTCAACTGCGACGGGTGTTAACCAGCGAAGCAACCCTAAAACGGATTACCGATAAAGTGAGGGATTCCCTCGATGAGCACCAGATTCTGCAAACCGTAGTCGAAGAATTAGCTACTGTATTAGCCGTGAATTGCTGTGACACTGGGCTATACGACGCGGATCACACAACAGTCACCATTCAATATGAATACACCAATGCCACGCATATTGTGAGTGGCAAAGTTATTCCACTAGCCGATACGTCTGATGTTTATGATGCGCTGTTAACCGGGCGATCAGTACAATTTTGCTTACTCGATTCATCCTCCGATCTCCAGCGATCGCATCAAGCAGTGCTGGCCTCTCCCATGCTGGATCAACAGGGCGTGATGGGCGACTTATGGCTATTTCGGCAAGGGCAGGAATGCTATGACGAACTCGAAGTTCATCTGGTAGAACAGGTGCTAAGCCAGTGCGCCATTGCGATTCGGCAGGCTCGACTATATCAGGCGGCACAAACCCAGGTGGAATCCTTAGAACATTTGAATCAACTGAAAGATGATTTTCTCAGCACCATTTCTCATGAACTGAGAACCCCCATCTCTAACATCAAAATGGCGACCCAGATGCTGACGATCGCCTTAAGCCGAGAAGGATTGCTGAATACCGAACCTACTCCGCTGCGAGACTCGCCCAAAATTGCTCACTATCTGAAAATTTTGCAGGATGAGTGTAATCGTGAAATTAATCTGATTACTGATTTATTAGATTTACAACGTCTGGAAGCTGGGAAGCAAACTCTGTCAGTGCAACCCATTCAATGTTCTCCCTATTTAGTCCGGATTGCCCAATCCTTCCAAGAACGGGTACAGGAACAAGGACAGCATCTGCGAATCAATATTCCTGCCGATCTCCCCTGTTTGCTCTCGAACGCCCAGAGTTTGGAACGGGTATTGGTGGAACTTTTGACCAATGCCTGTAAATATACACCGACTGGAGAAGACATTACTATTGCAGCCCAGGTGACTGTACCGCCGCATGTTCACCCCATGTCGGCCCTGGTTCGTGGCAAACCCCAGCCCCTTTCATCCTCAGGCCGAACCCAGCAGCACAATATCACACCTGTACTACAGCCTGCGATCGAGGGGACGGAACACCTTCAAATTACGATTAGTAATTCGGGAGTCGAAATTCCCGCAAACCAACTCCATCACATTTTTGACAAGTTCTATCGGATTCCCAACAGTGATCCCCATAAGTATGGTGGCACCGGATTAGGATTAGCGCTGGTCAAACAATTGGTGTCCTGTTTAGGCGGCCAAATCTGGGCAGACAGTGCCGAGGGGCAGACCTGCTTTACGCTGGAGTTACCGATTCGACCTACCCAGAACTCCTAGTGCTTATTCCCCGAAAATATCCAACTGTTCGATCGGGGATTGAGTGGCCGTTCGGTATCCTTTGCCGTTTTTCTCTTGCATTGAAGCACTAGATTGCCGACTTTTTCGCAGTCCCACCGCAATTTTGCTGTGCTGTTCAATTTGGGCCATCACCTGTCTGGCTCGTTGAATCACTGAGGCCGGTAATCCTGCTAAGCGTCCCGCTTCAATACCATAGGAACGATCGGCACCGCCAGGTTGCACTTTGTGCAAAAACACAATTTGATCGGGCAGTTCCTTCACCGTCACCTGGTAGTTGGCTACATTCGGTAAGAGCGACGCCAGTTCATTCAGTTCATGATAGTGAGTAGCAAAGATCGTCCGGGCCGCAATATCGATCGCTAAATGTTCGGCCACGGCCCAAGCGATCGACAGACCATCAAAGGTAGCGGTTCCCCGACCAATCTCATCTAGCAACACTAGCGATCGTGGGGTGGCATGGTTAAGAATATTCGCCGTTTCATTCATTTCCACCATAAAGGTAGACTGACCAGTCG
>DATNPU010000061.1:0-6468 GCA_036703105.1 Microcoleaceae cyanobacterium | reverse complement strand
CCGATCGACCAGAGCGCTTCTGGGCGATCAATAGCCGGATGGAAACGATCCAGATGGATAAAGCCCAGGCAGAACAAATGGCCCGATTTCTAGCCAAACGGGGGGTAAACATGGTGCGACTACATGGCCGTCTGTGGTCAGATGATTTGACGATCGCGCCAGCTACCTTAGATAAATTATTTACCTTTATCACAGCGCTGAAGCAGCAAGGGATCTACACCTGCCTGTCGATTTACTTTCCGGTCTGGTTACCACTGAATCAAACCGCTCCGATTCCGGGCTACACCGGACAAAATGCCTTTTCCCTGTTGTTTTTCAATTCACAGCTACAAAAAACCTATTTTGATTGGTGGCGCACGATTCTCACGACAACCAATCCCTATACCGGCGTGGCCCTTCGGGATGATCCGGCTGTGGCAATGGTGGAATTGGTGAATGAAGACTCCTACTTTTTCTGGACATTTACCCCTTACGAAAATGTTCCAGCAACGCAAATGGCTACCCTAGAGCAGCAATTCGGCCGTTGGCTAACGCAGAAATATGGTTCACCGGAACAAGCCCTGAATGCCTGGAACACCACGAAACCCCGGTATAAGGACAACACGATTAAAGGGGATGATCCAGCGGCAGGACGGCTGGGCTTCATGCCGTTATATCAACTCGTGGAGCAACGAGAGTCGCTGCGGGCACAGGATACAGCAGCCTTTCTCGCCCATAGTCAATCTCAATTTTTCCAGCAAGCGATCGCGATGCTGCGGCAAACCTTGCATTACCAGGGGCTAATTTATGCCTCCAACTGGATCACGGCCAATGCCCAAATTCTCGGCCCCCTGGATAAGTACACCAATACGGTCGCCGACTTTATGGATCGACATGGATACTTTGAGGGACGACATGAGGGTAAGGCCGCCAGCTATTCCCTTAATCCGGGTGATTTATATCAGGATCGATCGGCCCTGTTATTTCAGCCCAGAGATCAGCAGCAAGACTATGACTTTAGCTTGCCAATTATGGATATGCGCTATAACAACTTGCCCTCAACCATCACTGAAATTGGTTGGCTGATGCCCAATCAGTTCCGGGCCGAGTTTCCCTTGTTAGCCGCAGCTTATGGATTATTGCAAGGATCAGACGGTTTTTTCTTCTTTGTTAATGATCAAGTGGGTTGGGAAGCTCCATTAGGCAAATTCACGATCGCATCGCCAGTCACCCAGGGACAATTTCCGGCCACCGCCTTGATTTATCGGAAAGGATTGCTCAAAGCGGGAAAAGCGGTAGTGAACTTATCGCTCAAGGTCAATGATCTGCTGCAATTACGGGGGGCACCCATCCCAGCTCCGCAAAACCTGGATGCCTTTCGGGCTAAGGATATCCCTCCCGGTCAAACGCTGGAAACTGATAAGGTTGATAGTTTTGATCCATTGGCATTTTTGGTCGGTAAGGTCAATGTCAATTTCACAACGGACGCGCAGCCTTCGCAGGTCACAGAATTATCCAGTTATATCGATCGCACGGCTAAAACAGTGCGCAGCAGCACGGGAGAATTGCTCTGGAACTATGACAAAGGGTTAGTGACGGTAAACGCGCCGCAAGTTCAGGCCGTGACCGGCTTCTTGCAACCCGCCGGAACCTTGGAGTTGAATGACGTAACGATCGCGTCCCAAATGCCTTACGGCACCATCATTCTCGTCGCCTTAGATAACCAACCGATCGCCGTATCCCGCCGACTACTACTCCAGGTGATGTCGGAAGAGCAGAATTTAGGGTGGCAAACTTCTGGCGAACCGCCTAAAACGATTCAATCTATAGGAAGTGCTCCAATCCTGGTGCGGACGCTATCAGGTGACATTACATTCAAGCGATCGGATGCTAAAACCCTCAAGGTTACGGCTCTGGACGCCAATGGTAAGCCGATCGCCACCATCGGGAACGCCAAACAATTTCAGGTGTTGCCAGACCAGTTTTACTATTTGATCCAGTCTGAATAGAGAGGTTAAGGATTAGCCGCAAAGGTGTTGCACTGCTCTGGATTGCCAGTTTGAATCCCTTGCTTAAACCAGTGAGCCCGTTGAGCCGCACTGCCATGCGTGAACGATTCGGGGACAACATAGCCTCTAGAGCGTTCCTGCAAGCGATCGTCACCAATGCTACTAGCGGCGTTTAACGCTTCTTCGACATCACCTTGTTCCAAAATTTGCCGCGATCGCTGAGCATGGTTAGCCCAAACTCCCGCAAAGCAATCGGCCTGCAATTCCAATCGCACCGAGAGTTGATTGGCCTCAGCTTGGTCAACTCGGCGTTGTAGCGATTGCACACGATCGGAAATGCCCAAGAGATTTTGGACATGATGACCGACTTCATGAGCAATCACATAGGCTTGGGCAAAATCACCGGGAGCTTGATAGCGATACTTCAAATCCCGGTAAAAATCTAAATCAATATAAACCTTTTGATCTCGAGGACAATAGAACGGCCCCATCGCTGATCGGGCAAAACCACAGGCTGATTCCACGGCTCCGGAGTACAACACCAGTTTCGGGTCTACATAGTCACCTCCCGATTGCCGGAAGATGTCACTCCAGGTATCCTCTGTATCCGCCAACACTACCGAAACAAACTCTGACATTTGATCTTTAGTGGCAGATTGGGGTGCACGAGTTGAACTAGTAGGAGCGAGATCGCCGGGTGCATCCCCTTGCTGATCCCAGATAGCACCTGGATCACCCCCAAGAAACATCACAATCAACGATAAAATGACGGCGCCGATTCCACCGCCCACCACTGGCCCAGAAACCCCTGACCCTCGTCGATCTTCGACATTCGTGCTGCGACGACCAAATTCCCAACGCATATGTTTAGATTTAGTACATAACAATAAGGCTGCGATCGGCTCTACGCATAGTTTTGCCAATAGCAGTAACTGATCTCGACATTAATCAGTCCACCGCAATAAATCCTCTATCTACGAGATGACCTGCTCACACACCATCACTCACCCCAAGGCAGGCAACTTTGTCTCAACCCTTAGCACTGACTGAACTCAGCCCTTAGCCCTTAGATTTTTCTTGAATCTTAAACGTATGGAAATTTTGCAGCACTCCCACAGTTTCAACGTGATACGAGGGCAGTGAGTCATCGAGCGACACAGTCGTGGTGTACAGGCTAAACAACAAAAAATTTTGCTGGTGGGTGCTGTTGGCAATCAAGTGTTGGATCTGGACTTGATTCGACTGCACTAAAAAACTACATTGGCTGCCTAACCCAAACGGTAATGGCGTTCCACCACAGACATTATCTTCGATATAAGTCGATAGCTCTTGCGTTGCAAACCGCTCATAGTCGGTATCGGTGGGGTTGGTGGCCGTCATGATCCCTGCCACCCCTAACAGAACGGCTCCGCTAGCCAACATGAAATTTTTTAAGCTCATCGATCGCCGACGGGAATTATGCCAAGCTGAATCCGTATTCCAAGTCATCCCAGGGGTCCTAGCGGAGAGTAGTGGTTGAGAATTCTCCACTGGAGATTCTACTCTAACAGGAAATTTTTCAGAGACTAGATCTATTGGCAATGCTTGTGCTACATTAATAAACCGATGGCGAGCGTAGCCAAGTGGTTAAGGCAGTGGATTGTGGTTCCACCATTCGTGGGTTCGAGTCCCATCGTTCGCCCTGTGTACAGTTGTACAGTGACTAATTAAATGTCATCGATAGCCAGTTCTTGCTTTTGAGAACAAGGTCATCGTCGGCATGGGAATGATAGACGATCGTCATCTAAGCAATTTAGATGGTTATGAGTCTTGGATGAGGATCGTCATTCACGGCCTGCTAATTTGCCATTAATCTTCGCCTCTGGTTCTCCTAGTCTAACAAAGCTTTGATGGAGAAGTGAGCGAACTCAAATCAGTCAACACCATTCAGAATTTGGGTGACTTCATCCGATAACGTAATCGGATCAAAGGGTTTACTAATCACACCAGCCACACCCATTTCGGCAAATTGAGCCTTATCAGCAGGTAATACTTTTGCAGTCAGTAAAATCACTGGAATAGATTGGGTCACGGGACTCATTTGTAATCGCCCGAAAAATGTGACACCATCCATATCCGGCATTGAAACGTCCAACAAAATGGCATCAAACGATGCCGATGTCGCCTTCAAAATTCCTTCACTGCCCGATGCGGCTGTATCCACCGTCCAATCACCCAGATCTTCTAAACAGGCGCGAACAATCTCACGAATTCGATCCTCGTCATCAACTACCAAAATTCGCTGAGTCATGGTTCAGGTCCAAAATTATCATGCATTAATAGTCTGGAATTTAACGCACTGTACCCCCCTCCTGAGTATAAAAGCGTTCTGGCCAATTCAATGAGCCGAATCACAATCTCCAGAAGTTTAAATTTCTCTAGCCATACCTTTTGAATCAAAAAATGCCTCTGCGATCGAAGTTCAGAGGCACAGAACAACCAACTTTAATCACGTTTATAACCGCGACTTAATTTATGGTTTTTAGAGAATTACACACCTGCATCTCTAATAGGCTGGCGTTCAAAGTAACGCAGCATTAACCAGATCACAGAGATTAATCCTGCAACTCCTAAGGTGATGCCTGTATAGGGCACTAACAAAGCAATCACGGGTAATACCGCTCCACCTAATGTTGCCACGATCGCACTCCAACGGGCCTGATAGCGCGAGCCTAAACCCCAACCAAAGGCGAACAATACCCACAGGATGAAGCCCCAGGCCAATTTGGCATCCATGAAACGACTGGCATAGGTCAGGCAAAGTAAACTCGCGAAGAAAACTGCCGCCGCGATCGCGATATCCTGTAATCGTAAACCGGGAACCGCCAAGTAGAGAAACAATAACCACCAGAGCCATACGCCTGGAGCTAAAAGTAATAATCGTGGTAGCACTCCGGTATTGCGAAATCGCTGAGTCGCCGTGAATACGCCAAACGGATTCTGGACCGACACATTATCAGCGAATACCCAAGTAAAGCGAGTACCTCGTCCTTCTACCTTGGCTTCAGTGGGAATAATGCCACTGGCAAAATCGGCATTAGGAAAGTCTGCCAAGATGGTGAGGCGAAACTTAGACAGTAACCGACCATTTGCGTTATAAACCCAGCGAGGAGCGCCCTGAGCTTTGTATGTCACCTGAAATTGGCTCGATTCTCCTGGCGCTAGACGTAGGGGAAACTGATACTCCCCCTGATTTTTGGGCTCTAACCGTTGATTATTTTGCTGCACTCGGTAGTCCTGAAGCAAGGTGTAGCCAAAGGGAGGGGGGGCTTCAAACAGAAAGTCCTGACTGACATCTAACGGATTCGTGACTTGATAGTTACCACTGAACTCAGATTGATAAATCACCCGCTCAGTCGCTGGATCTGTGGCTTGGGTCAATTTCACCTCAGCTTGAGAGGCACTGGGCGACAGAAAGCGATCGACCTGACGGCGTTTTTCCACTTCTGTGGGTTTGCCATCCACATACGTAATGGTGGTGTAAGGTTCTTCAACCTTGTAACGAACCTGGGGTGTAGGTTGCTCCACCCGTTCCCCGGCCACACTGCTGGCCACTTGGGTAATCTTCGCTTGTTCCCAATTGTGGTAGCGGTTCGCGAGAGTTGAACAAAGGAAAAAGCCCGTGGTGATAATCACAATAATCAATAATGTGTGCCGGACTCCCCGCCACAGTTGGTCGTACTGGAGCAGTTGAGTGTCTAACCAAATGGGCCGATCGCGGCGGAGGGCAAAAGCGATCGCGGCCAGAACCAAACCAAACCCCACCAGCACTAACACCAACCATTGGCTCATTTGCACGAACTGTTGACCAAACTGGATCAACTCTTGGGGATGGGTTAAATCTGGCATCAGGGGCGGACTTTGAGCAACCAGGAGCATAGGAGCTTAATCTACGAAGGGATCTAATTGGATCAGACTTCACCGAGGCTGTTCCGAGTTCCGTAGGAGCTGACCAAATGGATTAAGATCTGTCACATTTTTCTATAGGCAGCAGGGCTTTAAAATAAGTTCTAGTGATTGTTCAGTGCATTGGTAGGGAAAGGGACCCGGAGTGGATTACACCACCATGAATCAGCAGGCAACGCAGGAACAGGCCAGTCGCCCTCAAGATTGGCTATGGCGGTTTTGGTATTTGGTACCCATTTACCCCTACCGCGAACGGCGGACCCTGCGGACAGAAGTCGTCAAAGATACGGTCTGGACCTTTGATCAGGTTCAAGGGATCTTTTACGTTGTCGTGCCCGTGCGCATGACCGTAATCAAACTAGAAGAGGGCGGACTCCTGGTCTATGCTCCGATCGCGCCGACTTCCGAATGCCTGCGTCTCATGCAGGAATTGGTGGCTGAACATGGGCCAGTGAAATACATCATTCTGCCGACTGTATCGGGGTTAGAACATAAGGTCTTCGTTGGGCCCTTTGCGCGACAATTTCCTACGGCT
>DATNPU010000054.1:0-10533 GCA_036703105.1 Microcoleaceae cyanobacterium | reverse complement strand
GCGATCGCAATACGATGGCCGCCAGTGCGACTACGACGGCAACTCCTGCGAGTCCGATCGCCAATAAGGGTCGCCAGTTGAAAGGGTCAGAGCCAGACGCAGCCGGGGTTCTCACTGGATCAGCTTGGCTAGACTGTCGATAACCCGGACTGACTGCGATCGTCGCCACTTGACTAGTGGCCCTGCCCAGGGATCGCTCTGTTCCAGAAGCATCGGGTAACAGCCGCAACCAATCATCTACACTGGCAGGACGATCGCGAGGTTCTACCGCCATCCCGTGCAGCACCGCTTGATTCACTGCCGCCGTTAAATCAGGGCGCAGATCACGGGGGCTAGGCAAGGGTTGACGATCACGGAGGATCGATGCGACTGGAACTTGAGCCGTGAGTAACGTGTAAAGGGTTGCCGCTAAACCATAAACATCGGTAGCCGGAGAGCGACGTTCCTGGGGTAAGTATTGCTCGATCGGCGCATAGCCAGGAGAAACTAAACTAGTATGCGTTTGGGTTAAGCCAGGAGAAAACTCACGGGCAATGCCAAAGTCAATCAGCACAACTTGATTGCTACCCTGGCGCAAAATAATATTTTGGGGTTTAACATCACGATGCAGTAATTTATTGCGATGGACGACTTGTAGCGCTTCCCCAATTTGCCGAATGTAATGCAGGGCAATGGCTTCAGGAATCGGCTGCTCGGCGGCTGCGATCGCGTCGAGGGTTTGTCCGGGGACATATTCCATCACAATGAACGGCAAATGCTCTTCAATAAAAAAGTCAATTACCCGCACAATATTGGGATGCGTACAGAGAGCCAATCGTTTCGCTTCTGCCTGAAACTGTTGCTGTGATTGGGCAAAGTTGGGATCTTGGCGCAGTGATTCATCCAGGGTTTTGACAACCACGGTTTGTCCCAACGACAGTAAGGTAGCTTTATAGGTGACCCCAAATCCGCCGCGTCCCAGTTCGCGATCGAGGACATAGCGATGATTCTGAAAGTGTTGGCCGACTAGAGTTCCCATAAGATGTTTGAGGCAGACGACGGGCTAAATAACAGTTGATGCTCGGATCAACGGCATCAGGAATGGAACCTAAAATCCCACATTTCAGCTCCCAAATGGTATCAGCATAGACCAGTTATTTTAACCAAACCATCCTGATCTCTGCCTGTGAACGATCGCAGCTCAATGATAGCCTGCCGCTTGCAGGGCAAATAACTCGGCGTACAGTCCATCGGTCTGGAGAAGCTGTTCATGGCTCCCTTGCTCAACAATTTCTCCTTGTACCAGCACAATGATCTGATCGGCCATCCGGACTGTGGAGAAGCGATGCGAAATCAGAATGGCCATCTGGTTCTGAGTCATCCGGCGGAAGTGATGAAAAATCTGGGCTTCTGCCGCCGCATCCATAGCCGAGGTCGGTTCATCCAACACTAGAATATCAGCTTGGGTACGCATGAAGGCACGAGCCAGAGCGATCTTCTGCCACTGTCCACCCGATAGTTCTCGGCCTCCTTTAAACCAACGTCCTAACCGGGTGTAATAGGTTTCTGGCAGAGTAGCGATAAAGTCATGGGCGGTACCTTTTTCGGCGGCGATCGCCCAACGCTGATCATCTAAAATCGCGTCCACATCGCCTGCTCCAATATTCTCACCGATCGTAAATTGGTAGCGGGCAAAGTTCTGGAAGATCACGCCAATTCGACGATGTAATGCCTGAAGATCCCAATCTTGCAAATCCACCCCATCCAACAAAATGCGGCCCGCATCTGGGGAATACAACCGGGTCAGAAGTTTAATCAATGTCGTTTTGCCAGAGCCATTTTCACCCACGATCGCCAGTTTTTCTCCCGGTTTGAGATGGAATGAGACATGTTGCAGGGCGGGACGATCGTTGCCAGGATAGCGAAAGCTCACCCGTTCAAACCGTAAGCCATCACCGGGACGAATGCCCCGCACGGCATTACCTCTAGGCAAGGGAATCTCCTGGTCAAGAAACTCATACAAGTTGGACAAATAGAGACTATCTTCATACATGCCACCAATGCCTGTGAGGATATTCGAGAAGCTCGATTGTCCCTGACGAAATACCGTCAGATACATGGTCAGATCACCCAGAGAAATCTGCCGCGCGATCGCCTCTAAAATAATCCAGACATAAACGCTGTAGAAGGCTGCCGTGCTAAGTAATCCCAGTCCGTAACTCCACCCCCCTCGACGGATAGTTAAATTCCGATCTTCGCGATATAGGCGATCGAAAATGGCCTGATACCGACGCAGCAACATTGGCCCCAACTGATAGAGCTTAACCTCCATGGCCGCTGTATCGTTAGACATTAACCATTCCAAATAATTCTGTTCCCGCGATTCGGGAGTACGCCATTGAAACAGCCGAAATGCTTCTCCCGTAAATCGGGTTTCAGCCACAAACGCCGGAATTGCGGTCAGCATCAAAATCACAACCGCTAACAGCGAAAATTTCAGCAGTAAGCCCGCATAGGCCACTAGGGAAACCGTATCCTGCACCAGACCAAACGTGCGCGCCACCAAACTGAGCGGACGGCTAGAGGCTTCTCGCCGCGCCCGCGTCATCTTGTCATAAAACTCTGGGTCTTCAAAATGCTGCATTTCTAAGGTCAAGGCCTTCTCCAGAATCAGCAAATTGACCTTTTGCCCCAACAGCATGCGCAGCAAGGATTGACAGAGTGTGAATCCCTGCCGACAGCCCGCCAGCAGAGCGACTAGAATTGCTTCTATCCCTAAATACGTCAGGGCGATCGCCGGGCTGCCTGACTCCCTAGACTGAGCCGCGAATACCACAGCATCAACGATTAACTTACCGACATACGCGATCGCTGCCGGTAATACACCTGCAATGAGAGTTAATGAGGCCAGCGCGATCGTCAGGAACCGGTTGGTAGTCCAGACTAAATGAATCGCATGTCCGCAATAGCGGTAGAGAGATAAGGATTGTCGTAAGGTTTGCCAGCGTTGTCGGAGATAATACCAATTCTGATGTTTCATAGGATCTACGATAACGATCAGCATTTGTCAACCGCCACGGTGCAGTGCTTGCTTCACCCGGCAAACCCCATCAGGCGGCGATCGGCAACGACTAGACCCATCAACTACCGAACTTTCAGCACTTGGTCTAACAGTTCCCTCGCGGGTTGAGCTTTAGCTAACGCCGTTTGGTGATCGGTATATGCCCGTACCAGTTTAAATAATCCACCCACTCCAGTTTTAAGTTGTTCCAGTTCTTCGCCGGTAATCACCTCACCATCTAACATTCGCAGCAGCAAAGGCTTAATATCACCCACTTCTTGCCGCACTTTCTGGAGCTTTTCTACCGTACTGAGTAACGTTTTTAAGGCAGTTAAACTATCGTCAATATCCTGAGTATCCGCTACAGGCTCCGCATCGTCTGCGATCGCGGCTGTTTCCTCTAACTCTGCTACTGCCGCTACCTCTTCTAAGGGTTGCTCTGCATCGCGTTCCGTTTTGCTCCCATTCGTCCGTGCCATGACCATATCCTCTAGCAAGCTACCCCAGTGTATCGTATCAATTCGAATTTGATTGAGTTCTTATCACTGCACTTTCCCCTATCTCCAGCAGGATTCTCATGCTCCTTGCAGCCCGATTTTTGTCATTCTGGGCGCTTTTGGCCCTACAGATCGAGCAGTAGTAGCAAACACACCTGCATCATCCTTCATTGGAAGGACGCGATCGCGCGGCTATCTGCTTAGGATTGGAGACAATGTCATGCTCCTAGGGATTGTGAATCACCGTAGATAACATCATTGCAATTTCGCTCAAACAAAAGCTTCAAAGTACTGTGAGCCAAGTTTTTTACAGACAGCAATTTTCAGTTGAGTAGTTCCCATGCTCGACCCCCTAAATTTTCTAATTTTGGGAGCTTCGCAGAGTTAGTCTTCCCCAGAATTGGGAACAGACAGGCGAAAACGGCTGTAGGTAAGCGGGGACAAGAGTGTTATAGCCGCTTTGATCACACTTTCTAGGGAAGTGACAGCGTGGGTAAGTCACTCACATCCTGACTAAACCATTATTCTTATGCAACAGGAGAAACGCCATGTTTATGCACAATAAGCGGTTACAGTACACAGTGCGTGTAGGCGGTCCCGACCCAGTTCTAGCCAGTTTTATGTTGGAACAATTCGGCGGTCCTCAAGGCGAACTCGCGGCAGCAATGCGCTACTTTACTCAGGCTCTAGCCGAATCTGATCCTGGACGCAAAGATATGCTCATGGATATTGCCACTGAGGAACTGAGCCACTTAGAGGTGATTGGTAGCATCGTTTGTATGCTGAATCGGGGCGTGAAAGGTAAAGTGACTGAAGGGGCGGAACGGGAAGGTGAATTGTATCGAGAGCTGAATCGCGGTGGCGATAGTCACCACATGGGGATTCTCGCAGGGGGTGGGGCGATGTTGTGTAACTCGGCAGGCGTCCCTTGGACAGCGGCTTATATCGATACGATCGGTGAACCCACGGCTGATCTGCGCTCTAATATCGCGGCTGAAGCCCGAGCGAAGATCGTTTACGAACGCCTCATCCTATCCACCGATGACCCTGGGGTGAAAGAAGCATTAGGCTTTCTGATGACCCGTGAGATCGCACACCAGAAATCATTTGAAAAAGCACTTTACGCGATCGAGCCTAACTTCCCACCGGGTAAATTACCAGGGCAACCAGAATTTACCGACAAGTACTTCAACATGTCCCAAGGTGAGAATGACATGCGCGGGCCTTGGAATCAGGGACCCCAGTGGGAGTATGTGACTGAGCGGGAGAAGCAGATGGCGGTTGATGGGGGCGATGGGACAGCATCCGTGAATCTGACGGAACAGGAAAGTCAGTTGCTGCAAAACGCCTCGACCCGAACCCAATCCAAACCCAGTGCAGACCCACTCACAGGAGCTGATCTAGGAGCTGGGCCAGGGGCTGGCAAAACGAAGACCATGAAAGGTTAAACTTGTCCAGCGGGTAATTTGATAGAGCGGTATCTGCTACCCAGTCCTTCACTTGCATGAGTGGAGGGCTAATTTTTTGCTTGGTCAAGGACGATCGCAGACCAACCAGTGAGGCCTGGTGTGATTAGGTTGGTTATCTCTACCTGTATGGGTGTGCTGTCTACCCCTCTTAGCTGCTAAAAAATAGTCACAATTAATTATAAGTCGCAGCCGAGTTGATGCTGACGTAGAACAACCTACCATGACGAACGAGCTACAAAAACTGTTAGAGATTTTGCCAACGGAAATTCAACAGCGTCTCATTCACCATCCGCATCGAGATCACCTGGTAGAAGTGGTATTGGATTTAGGGCGACGACCCGAAGCCCGCTTCCCAAATGCCGCCGAATATTTATCTGAGCAGCCTGTGACTCAGGCCGATCTGCAAGCTGTAATTCAAGCTGTGGGTGACTTTGGAGCCGATAACCGGGCCGGAATTGAACAAACCCTACACCGGATTAGTGCCATTCGTAACCGAAAAGGAGAGATCATTGGGTTGACCTGCCGGGTGGGTCGCGCCATTTTTGGCACGATCGCCATGATTCGTGACTTAGTGGAAACTGGACAATCGATTCTGATGCTGGGTCGTCCGGGTGTGGGTAAAACTACAGCTCTCCGGGAAATTGCTAGAGTATTAGCCGACGAATTACAGAAACGAGTCGTCATTATTGACTCTTCCAATGAAATTGCGGGAGATAGTGATATTCCCCATCCAGCGATCGGTCGCGCTCGGCGAATGCAAGTCACCCACCCCGAATTGCAGCATCAGGTGATGATTGAGGCCGTGGAAAACCACATGCCCGAAGTGATTGTGATTGATGAAATTGGTACTGAGCTAGAAGCGTTAGCCGCCAGAACGATCGCTGAACGAGGTGTACAACTCGTGGGGACAGCACACGGCAATCAACTAGAAAATCTGATCAAAAACCCCACATTATCGGATCTTGTCGGTGGCATTCAGTCAGTCACCTTGGGGGATGAAGAAGCTCGCCGACGTGGTTCGCAAAAAAGTGTGTTGGAACGCAAAGCTCCGCCCACGTTTGAGATTGCTGTAGAGATGCAGGAACGGCAACAATGGGTCGTGCATGAGAACGTAGCTGACACAGTCGATCAACTGCTCCGGCAACGGCGACCCGCTTTACAAGTTCGCACGGTGAATGAACAGGGACAGGTAACGATTACTCGCGAAGTTCCCTATGCACCTTTAGAGCGGCGATCACCAGCATCTAAGCGAACTGTGCCGGGACAAGTGCTGACATTTCCCAAACAGGTGGTAGATGATGTATCAGCGCCGAGTCAGCGCGATCGGGCCTTTGAGTGGAGTGCTGAAGTGATACCAGCGGCTCAACCTGAATCGGAATCTGCGTCTACTTTCTCCATCTATCCCTATCAGATGAGCCAGCGTTTGGTAGAACAAGTGGTTGAACAATTCAATTTACCCATTCGGATTGTTGGGGGTGTGGAACGAGCTGATGCGATTCTCACCCTTAAAGCCAACTTGAGAAAACACGCCAATTTGCGCCGGATGGCAGAGGGACATCAGGTGCCCATCTATGCCGCTAGAACTAATACAGTGGCTCAAATTGCGCATACCTTACAACAGGCACTGGGTCAGGAGAGTAGCGAGATCGGGCCATCTTTGGAAGTGGGTGGTTTTGCTTCCAGTGGAGATGAGGAAGATGAATGGGATGCCTTAGAAGAAGCTCGACTCGCCGTAGAACAGATTGTGATTCCTAAAGGTCAACCGGTAGAATTGCTACCGCGATCGGCCCATGTGCGTAAGATGCAACATGAGTTTGTGGAACACTACCGCTTAAAGTCGAGTAGCTTTGGTACAGAACCCAATCGGCGTCTGCGGATTTATCCGGCCTAGGATGTGGTTGAAAAGTGCTGAGTGCTGAGTGCTGAGAATAGGTTAATCCTCAGTTCTCAGCATTGCTTCAACTCAAGTTTGAGGGGGTTTAAAGCAGACCTAGGCAACTAAACTCACGATCGCGTTGATTAAGTTATCCGGTTCAATGGGTTTCGCTAGATGGAGTTGAAATCCGGCGGCTAGGGCTTGTTGTTGATCCTGTTCCATGGCATAAGCAGTGAGAGCGATCGCAAGAAGTGGCGGGGTGGTATTCGTCGATCGACGTCTAATTTGTCGCAGCAATTCATAACCATCCATTTCTGGCATCCCAATATCACTAATTAACACTTGAGGTTGAAACTGCTCCAGCATTGCCAATGCTGCTACGGCTGAGTCTGCCACCTGGACGATCGCCCCGGCCTGCTCCAAAATCATCACCACTAACTCTCGCATATCCGGTTCATCGTCTACGACTAAGACGGGAATCCCTTGCAGAACTGGTCTTGAGCTAGCAGTAACAAGCGTTAGCGGAGCAACATCACAACTGAAGTCTGTTGGTGAATTCATTAAGGGTAAGCAAACTGTAAAGGTTGCTCCAGTATCCTCACCTCGGCTTTCAGCCCGAACTGTTCCACCATGTAACTCAGTTAGCTGCCGCACGATCGCCAACCCCAGCCCCAATCCACCAAATTTACGGGTAGTCTTGCCATCTTCTTGCCGGAATGAATCAAAGACGTGCGGTAAAAAGTTTGGAGCGATCCCCTTGCCCGTATCAGACACAATAATTTGAGCATAGCGATGGCGGGACGTGGGGGTCGAGCCGGCATACTCAATCTGGTGTAACTGCACGTCTACCTGCCCCCCATTGGGAGTAAATTTAATCGCATTCGACAGCAGATTCAAAACGATTTGCTGTAATCGTCCGCTATCACCGAGAACGTGTGGTAGAGATAAGTCGAGGTCTGTTGTAATCCGGATCCGTTTGGCATCAGCGGCCAATCGCACGGTTTCTAAGGCCGATTCGATCGCCAGAGTTAAATTAACCGGAGCTTCGCTTAACACCAGTTTGCCACGCAGAATTTTAGAAATATCTAGCAAATCGTCAATTAGTTGAGTTTGCTGTTTGGCATTGCGTTCAATAATCTCTAACGCTTGCTGCCTTCTCTCAGCATCAAATTTGCCAGTTTGCAACAACTTCGTCCAGCCTAGGATGGGATTCAGGGGAGATCGTAGTTCATGGGAAAGTACAGCTAAAAATTCATCCTTAATCCGATTAGCTTGAGCTAAATCCTCCGTTTGCTGTTGGAGTGAGGCCATCAGTTCAGATCGATCAAGGGCGATCGCCACTTGTTCGGAAATCGCTTGCAGGAGTTCTACTTCTTCTGGGGTGAATTGGGTGCGGGTAAGACTAGCAAACGACAGAGTTCCTAACAATCGGCCATGCACCATTAGTGGTTGCCCAGCATAGGCCGATGCCCCAAGCAGGCAAATGGCTTTAGCATGAGGATGAGTCTTAATTTCCGCCTGGTTCAGCACCATCTGACGGCGTTCTTGAGCTACTAACCCACACATTGCTTGCCCCAACTCGATCGCCGCAAAGGACTGGGCTTGTGCTTCAGAAATGCCCTGATAACTCATTAACTTTAATTGTGGCCGCCCGTCCTGCTCAACCAGTTGGAAGTGATAGTAGTAGTGCAAATCCATCTGAGCAGAGAGGCGCACAAATAATTGATTCATTAAATCCATCGGTTGTTTCGCTGATAACAACTCGCTGGTGGTTTCATACAGTAAGTTCAGCCGCTTACTATGCTGTTGTAACGCTTGTTCGGCCTGCTTACTATCGGTGATATCCATGTTGACCCCGATTAAGCGATCGGGTTTACCGGAGTCATCATAAAACACTTGCGCTCTAGCAGTCACCCAGCGCAGTTCCCCATCAGACCGGATAATGCGGAATTCTGTATCAAAGTCAGTACCCTCGATCGCGGTGCGTTGAGCCGCCAGATCAGCACCCGTGCGATCGTCGGGATGTACCCGCTTCAACCAATGTTCATACCTACCCTCAAAGCTGCCAGGAGCCAGGCCAAACAGCACTTCCATTTCTTCGGTCCAAAGCAACTCTCCAGTCTTAAAATCCCACTCACAAGTCCCCATTTTGCCCACTTGTTGTGCCAACACCAATCGCTCCCGACTGGCTCGCAAGGCGGTTTCAATCCGCTGCCGCTCCTCAATTTCTTGTTGTAATCGCTGATTCACAGTCACCAACTCAACCGTTCGGTCTTTCACCCGCTGCTCTAACTCATCTTGCAGTTGTTTGAGTTCGGCCTCTGCCCGTAACCGTTCTTCAATCTGGGTAGATAAGGCCGCATTCACCTGGCGCAATTGAGCAGGACTGGGCAAAGCTAACGCTTGAGGCATTAGAGAAATCAGTTCTATCGCCGTTAGGGCTGAAACAGCCGCAGTTCCCGCTTTAATCACCCCAGAGAGCCAATAGGTGGGATACCAGAGTGTCCAAATGCTGGCAATATGAGTAGTGCCACAGGAAATAATAAACGCGGCAAAGAGCAAGAATATCCAACTAAACGGTAAATCCTGTCGTTTGCGCACGAAATAAAACAGGGTGAGCGGAATCGAGTAGTAGGCCAGGGCAATAATGGTATCAGAGAGTAAATGTAGCCAGACCAAACTAGGTTTCCACAGGTAGCAATGACCGTGAGGAATAAATGAATTTGAACTAAACAAATTAACTAGAATGTCATGCATACCGTAGAAACCAAGTTGAACTCTAGAAAAGAAACCAACAATCACACCCCTAGGCTAAAGGCTTAACTGATCTACAGGTGGCCTAGTCAACATGAATTCCGCAATGACCAGAGACGCCTCACGATCGCGACGCTAACGCTGAAAGGAGGGAACCGAACGGCTGAAAGTCCCTTTGGTTAAGGCAGATTTAGGCGGATCACCTGAACCACCGCGATCGCCACAGGGATTTTAAAACCACAGCTCAGGTTATTGTGCCCTCCGTTCCCCCATAAAGTATTGATTCAAAAGCATCTCGCTGCTATTTTGTAGCTCTTGCAAGGGAGACTCATTCAGCCGCTCAAGCAAATAGCGCAATTGTCTCAATGCCAGGGCAGAGGGCTGCATATGCCCGTTTTCCCAACGGTTGATGGTTTCATACGCTACCCCAAGCTCAGCTGCAAACTGTACCTGAGTTAGCTGCATTAATTGCCGTAGTTCTCGCACGAGGCAACTCTTCTGCGGCAGCTTTAACCTAATAGGCATTTTGGACGGTTCACTGGGTGTAAATGTCATATATTCTGGCCATTATGACGTTCGTCATATTAATCATCAGCCAAAGATTAAGCGGCAAAATCTATCTCAGGGAGGAATAACTTCTCACCAGTTACAATATGAGCTGACTTAATTGTAACTGGCCTTTAACCTATATATAGTTCTCACTTTTCTCTTCTCTATCCCTAAAAGCTCTGTAAAAGAACTGCACATTCCTATATCTTGTTAGATTTTAATTCCTGTGTGAGATTGTCAGGAGAAATATAGCAGAGGAACCATTGGTTAGGTTCAGCCATTATGGATGTTACACGTCCTGCAAAAGCTGCTTTGGTAATTGCTGCATGACTCGTTGAAATGGAGCAG
>DATNPU010000046.1:0-7979 GCA_036703105.1 Microcoleaceae cyanobacterium | reverse complement strand
AATCCTCTGTAACCCTAACTTTGGCAATGTTCAGTATTGGAACCTCATTAGTAATCAACTTCTGAATGAGCTTTTGAAGACAAATTTGTAGCGGTAATCTCATCAGTTAGGGCAGTTGCATCTCTGTAGCTGTCCTAATCTGACTGGTTATGGCTGTAATTTGAATCTGCGTTGTCTTAGTAAAGATTAGTCTTTACGGTATTCTTTACTTTTCTTCATGTGTTTCTCATAATTCCTCAGCCCAGATAACTATTGCTAGTCCAATTAACTATTGCTAGTCCAATTAATTATTGCTAGTCCAGCTAATTATTACTCTTGATCATGTGCCTAAGTTTGCTCTGATGGCTTTACCGTAGACGGCCAGAGCGCAGAATGGATATCACTAGCCAGAGTCCTAATAAACTCGCGGCAGCGAACAACACATAACTGATCCAGTAAATCTGTGTGGCTTGGGGTCTAGAAGTAATAATGGCCGCACCAATAATCAGCGAACCGACCACTACACTATAAGACAGGCGATTGGCAGAGGCATCAACAGTGCGGCGCAAGGCATCCAGATCGCGCAGACTAATATTCCAACGCAGCGTTTCTGAGGTAACGCGATCGAGCAACATTTCCACTTGGCGGGGCGATTGCAGTCCTAAACTCTTCAAGTCCAAAACTGTTCTGAGTAAGGCTTGTAAGGGTGCTTCACCGACTAATTGGCGTTGGAATAAATCAGTCATTAAAGGTTTAATTTGATCCGGCAAACTGAATTCTGGATCAAGTTTACGAGCGACGCCTTCTAGATTAGCGAGCGTTTTAGCGTACAGTCCCATATTGCCGGGAACCCGGAGTTTATTGGCGCGGGCACCCTGCAATACTTCATAAAATAATTGACTGAAATTAATTTGCGACAAACTGAGGCTGTAGTAGCGACGGAGTAAGCGATCGTACTCACTTTCCAACCGAGCCAGATTTACTGGTTCAATCGGTTCTGCTAGTTGTAGGGTGAGTTGAGTACAGCGTTGTGAATCCAGATTGACGATCGCTAGTAGCATCTCAGTCAATATTTGTTGGGTGCGCGGATCTAAGCGGCCCACCATACCACAATCCAGTAACGCTACTCGCCCATCCTCTAGATAAAACAGGTTACCGGGATGCGGGTCGGCATGGAAAAACCCATCAATATAAATTTGTTGGAAGAAGACTCGAATTAATAGACTGGCGATCGCTTGAGATTCGGCGGGAGCGTCACCGTTATATCCTACGCCCCGAAAATCTCCTTGCAGCAAGGGGACGCCATTCAGCCATTCCATCACTAACAAGCGTTCGGTCGTCACCTCCCAATAGATTTCGGGTACCACTAAGCGGGTTGGATCAAACCAGCGACTAGCGGATAAGTTGCGGCGTAATTGATCGGTAGCTTGAGCTTCATGGGCAAAGTTTAATTCTCCCCGTAAAGCTGTAGCAAATTCATTGGCCAACATTTTCAAGTCGTAGTATCGCCCAAAGTTGGTCAGCGATACGATCTCAGCTAAACTCCGGAGTAAGGCAATATCTTGTTCGATCGTGGCCGCAATATCCGGGCGTTGAATTTTCAGCGCTACTTCCCGCCCATCCAATAATGTGGCGCGGTGCGTTTGGGCGATCGAACCCGCCGCAACTGGCTGAGGATTAATCGTCTGAAAGACTTCCTCTAAAGGCCGACGAATTTCCTGCCGAATTACGGCTTCTACCGCTTCCCAAGAGACGGGTGGTACTTCGGCCTGTAAGGCGGTTAATTCCGCAATATATTCTGGCGGTAGGAGATCGGGACGGGTACTGAGCAACTGTCCCAATTTGACATAGACTGGCCCTAGCTCAATTAAGATATTGCGTAAAACAGCAGGGGTTGGGAGCTGGGGTTCTTCGGCACGGGTGCCAGTCAGGAGTCGCCGCATATAGCCCCAGCCGTTGCGGAGGACAACTTCAGCGATTTCGCGTTGGCGGGAACTGGTTTGGGCGAGGCGTGAAAACATTTTAGTAGAGCAGCATAGTCAGTTTCTTACGGTAATCTTTTGTCAGTGAATGATCATCACCCAAGCGATCGAAAATTGCTAGTACTGCCTTGCGTGCACCATCATTGCGATAGCGGCGATCCTGACCCACGATCGCTAACAACACCTCTAAGGCTGGTTGATACTGCTCCTCGATCACCAGTTTGGCTGCTTGTTGAAACCTCTCATCACACGGATGATCGCCGATCGATTCATGGGCTAATCGTTGGAAAAATAGAATCGATTGCAGTTGTTTGACGGCAGTTCCGTAAGTTTTGTCATATTCGGAAACCGCTTTGAGTAACGCTTCCGCTTTGTCGAATTGTTGGTCATCCAGATAAAAGCTGGTGGCTTCTAACTGGAGTTGGGGTTGATCCGGATAGTGGTCGAGTAGTGCTTGTAACTGCGATCGGGCGGACTCCAGGTTGCCAGTGGTTGCTGCACTATAAACCGCCTCCAATCCCAATTCCACCCCAGACTTAAGATTTAGTTGCGCCAACAATTGCCGAATTTGCGGCTCGGGTACCATCCCGACAAACCCATCACTGACTTCCCCATCAATCACAATTTTGACATCGGGAACACCCTGCACTCCATAGGTTTGGGCTAACTCTGGCTCTTGATCAATATCAACTTTGGCCAGAACAAAATCATACTCCTGCGCCAACTGTTCTAAAACTGGTTTCAGCATTTGGCATGGCCCGCACCACTGAGCAAAAAAGTCCACTAACACTGGCTTGGTATGGGACTGCGCTAGTACCGCTGTAGCAAACGTACTTTGATTAACCGCGATCGAAGAACCCATGAGCTAACACTATCAACAGCGAAACGATCGGACAGTCCAACAGATTCACCTGCATCGATTGAGCAAGCATGATTTAACCTGGATGCCGCCCTTGTATCATATCTGTTTGGGCAGCCGGAGTATCGTAGCGATAGGTTTAGCTAATTAATTAATTGCCACCGATGAATTATCGATAAAATTGGCTCTGCTCTCCCCTCGATCGCCTTACTTGCTCAATTTTTTAGTTGTTGCTTTGGTCGTTGCCGCTTTCGTCGCCATTTTAGCGGCTGACTGTGAGGCTGGTTGACCATTGCCATTGCTAACAGGCTGTTCTCCGGCTTGCAAGTGGGCTTCCAGGAACCATAAGCGCATATCCACCGTGCGAGAAATTTCTGTGTAGAGATCTGCCGTATCTGCATCCCCTAGCTCATCCGTTTGAGCAATGCCATCCCGTAATAGCTTGGCATAAATGGCAAAGCGATCGGCGAGAGCAGTAATATGATCTTTCCCAGCTAAAATCTCTACGGGATACTCTGGTAAAGTCGAGGCCGCTACTGCCATGCGAATTGTGCCCAGCGCGACGCCTCCCAAAGCTGTAACACGCTCCGCTAGCAAATCAATAAACCCTTCCAATTCACCCGCGATTTCATCAAATAACGCATGGAGTTGATAAAAATCCATGCCTTTGACATTCCAATGAGCCTGTTTAGTTTGGGATTTGAGATCTGTGGTGACAGCCACCGCTTGATTCAGTGATTCAATTACCTGAGTCCGAATTTCAGCCGACAGATCAATCCGCGTTGGATGCAAAATGGTGGGACGATTCGTGCTGCTCATGCGCCACATTCTCTTGGGATGGTATGTCAACCAGTGTAGAGAGAAATATCCTCAATTCAAGTGTTGATGCAGCATTTTCTCGTTAATTCATCCCTAAGATAGATTTCTCTGTAATGGCCTGATTATTGCGATCGGGTGGCCTGATGTTGTTCTAATACTGCTTGCCGAAACCCCAACACTACTAAAATATTCGACAGCGTGAGAAAAACTTCTGCTCCTCCATGTAACCAATCGACATTCGCTAAGTCCTGACCATAGGCTACCTTGGCATAAATTCCGGCCGGAATCGTCACCGCAACAAATACCAGGGTCATATAAAAACCAATTAAAGCCAGCCGAGGCATTTGCCGCGATCGGGTAATAAACCAGAGAAATCCTAAATAAGGAAATAAAGAAGCCGCAAATAATGTCTCTTTCGATAGCATAAATTTTTGATCTCCTGAATTGCTTCCTTCAGTGCTGTAATTCGTCTTTGAGATTTACTGGCTTCCTAAGTTTCTCTCAGTTGGATCGAAGCTGGATTGGCCCCTATTTCGCTGCCTCTCGCCAGATCCACCACCCGGCCAAACAGAGCGTAACATTGCCTACTAGAGTCATCGTGGCTTGTGTTGTAACTAACCACCGTAACGCATCGGCATTGTCAAAGAAATGCCAGGTACAAGCACACATAGCACTGACTAAGGCTGGCAACATGGCGAAGGCTAATCCCCACCAGACGCGATTCTTGGTGAGTTCTCCATACGTCCAGATCAACCAAATAGCGGCAACCCACTCAATCACACTGGAAACATGAATAATCCAGGTGGGAATTGACAATGCATTCATAAAAGATTGACTACTGCAAGCGAAAAGCTATCCGCTATTGTAAGGGGTACTGGATTCACGACATGGCATGAGCAGGAAAGATATGGGGCAGATGCGCGCAGTTTTATGTGGTTACTACGGTAAAGGGAATGGCGGGGATGAAGCGCTACTCGCCTCGTTGTTGCAAATGTTACCGGCTCAAGTAGAACCATTAGTGTTATCCGGTAGTCCAGTTCAAACTCACAATCGCTATAACGTTGAGGCGATCGATCGCAATAATCCTCAATCACTCATCCAAGCTCTGCGATCGTCACAGGTGTTTATCTGGGGTGGCGGAAGTTTAATTCAAGATGCCACCAGTGCTTTGAGTCCGCTTTACTACACGGGCCTGATGCAATTAGCCCAGCGATTGGGCTTAACCACGATCGCCTGGGCGCAGGGAATTGGCCCCTTAAAGCGATCAACGACGCGATGGTTAGCTCGCAATACCTTTACTGGGTGTGCAGCGGTGAGTGTGCGGGATGCTGGTTCGGCGGCTTTATTATCCGATTGGCAAATTCCGTTTACCTTAGCACCCGATCCTGTATGGGCCTTGGAATCTTTGCCAGTAGATGGTTTATGGGATTTGCCCGCCCCTAGAGTAGCGGTCAATCTTCGAACTCATCCCCTCTTAACACCCGAACGGTTAGAACACCTGACCCAAGCGTTGATTGCCTTTCAAAAAGCTACCCAAGTTTGTATCTTGTTAGTCCCGTTTCAAGCGAGTCAAGATTTAGCGATCGCTCAAACGATTCAACCGCGATTACCCGGGGCTAGCCGCATTTTTAGTTTAGAAAATCCTCAACAACTTAAAGGTCTGTTTCGCGGGGTTGAAATGACGATCGCCATGCGGTTTCATGGATTAATCATGGCTGCGGCGCAAGAATGTCGGTGTTTTGCTTTGAGCTACGATCCCAAAGTTAGCCAACTCATGGAACAATTAGCGATCCCCGGTTGGGAATTAGCCCAGATCCCCGATGATCCCAATCAAATTTGTCAGGTTTGGCTAGAACATTACGCTAACGGCGTAGGATTATCAAATGCGCAAATTCAGTTTCAGATCGATCGGGCGCTGATTCATCAGGAAGTGCTACACAAAACAATTTTAGGGGTATAAAAGCCGGAGTTTTGTATATTTAACCTAACTAATTAGTTGCAATTCAGTTTTTATGGTAGTAAGTTGTTGAGTTCAACACCGAGATATACTGGCAGGTCAGTTCTAGCTGAATTTGACAAATTATTATTTAGGTCTCAATCCACCTTGCAGTTTTAAAAACTCGGTATATCATAAGCATCGCCGCGATCGATCTGCCCCACGGATCTCTCACCTTCAGGATTAGAACCATGAGTGAAGCTGCCAACTCCCACTTTGACCCGGATCTGTCTGAAACTAGTGCTTCGGTTGCATCTACCGAAACGGAAATGCATCCTCCTGAGTCCGTCACCGTTGCAGAGGACGATTGGCAAACGGTAGACCTTCCGGGTGCGGTTAGTGTAGATGCCATCCTGGCTGGTCAGGTGAATTTGGCTGAACTGACAGCAACACCAGAGCCTTCCGAATCCACATCATCTAGCGATGCGATCGCCCAACTTGATCGAGAGAATGCCACCCTGCGCGAGCAGATCCAGCAACTAGAGCAAGACCTAACGCAAGCTCAGATCGAGTTACAGCTAGAAATTGCTCGATCGCTCTATTCCCCATCAACTCCAGCGATCGCGACGACTGAAACCAGCCAGTCCACCCCAGAAGGGTCAGAGTCAACCGCGCTTCCCCAGATTGAACAGTTAGCGCAGGAATTGGAACTGGCTCAGCAATCGGCTCAACGCCAACAGATTTTAGTCGAGACGCTAACCAACCAACTGCATAGCAGTCAGGAGCGGATTGCTCAGTTAGAGCGTGAATGTGCTTTAACCCAACAGCGCTATAACGAACAGATGCAACAACTGGTGCAATCTGAAAATACCTGTCGGGACTTACGGATGCGCCTGATGCGGCAACAGCAACATACTTTGCAATTCAAGGCGGCCTTAGAGAAATGTCTGGATATGCCAGCGGCGCTGCAACAGCCACGCTTCGAAATCGCTGAGCAAGCACTCGCGAACCAGGAATTTGGTCATGCTCCCTTCGTTCCCAAAGCGCACCCGGTGAAGCCCTGGTCTACTGAAGGCGAAGCAACGGAAGGATTCTATACCACCGCTGGCTTTGATTTATCAGGACTCCCCAATCTATTATCGAAACTGCGTACCTCGGATGATGAAGAGGGGCAAGATCTGGATAATCATCTCTTCAATCAAGTGGCTGCCGAACCCCTGTCCGTCGCTGAACCTCAACAAATGGGTGAGTTGCTGAATCTCATGTTCCCCGAAACGGTAGAGTCTCCGGTAGACTCGATCGCGGCCACACCCGCTCCAGAATCAATCTTTGATATCAGTCCGTTTATGCAAGCGGGAGAGGTTCCGGCGGCGATCGAGCCAGCCCCAGAACCAGAAATCACGCCAGCGGTTGCTGAGTCTCAACCTTCCGTCATTAATATGTGGGATGATCTGGCCCAACTCATTGATCCTACTCCTGTACCAGAGCCTGCGGCCCCAGAGACGACTGATCACCCTATGCCGACCTCGGTATCGGAATTACTAGCGGCTACTTCTCTCCAGCCTGTAGCCGATGCGATCGCAGCCTCTGAATCCAGTTCTGAGTCTGAGCTGGCCTCTGAATCTAGCCCTGAATTATCTTCTACGATCGCTCAGCACCCATCCAAGCGACCGATCCTGCTAGCGTTTCCCTCCGCCAGTGCAGCCACCGAGATCGAGCCGCCAGTCGAGCTAGCCTCTGAACCGGACAGCATGGCCGCAGACAGTTCTGCTAACTGGACTTATCCTGTGGAGCAACCCAGCCCGCTAGGCTCAATGGATGCTGCCCCAATCAACTTTGATACTGCCAATGCTATTCCAGCCAATTGGCCTTCTCCGGTTTTGTATCCTTTACGCCCGACAAAGCGGTTGCAATCCTTAGCGGCTGTTGAACTACCTACTTTCCGTCGAGGTTAATTAAGGGCCTGTTCTAGCAGCAACTCAGCTATATTTCCTCGGGGCGTTTACTCAGCGCCCTGATTTTTTGGGAAGGTATTTTGGCTCCGCTACTCTTGCTGGTGGTGCCAAGTTTGCAGGGCTGTCTGATGCACCTGTCGCCAAGGTAGCTGTTGCTGACGAGCAATTTGAGCGCAATCCTCGTATTCTGGTTGAACATTCAGCACCCGATCGCGCTGCTGCCCCAACCAGGCGACCTTCACGCGCACCCTACCGTAAGGAGTTTGGACAGAGTGCACCTCTCGTGACAGAATCTGTCGGGCTTGCTGCGATCGCCGGATGCCCAGAGTACTGGTTTCCCGAAACACGATCGTCTCACAGGTGGCTACAGTCTCTGATTGGCACACCACTGTCAGTAATACACCTGGGCGCGATTTCTTCATCCCGATCGCCTGCGTAAACACATCCAG
>DATNPU010000029.1:0-2247 GCA_036703105.1 Microcoleaceae cyanobacterium | reverse complement strand
GCGATCTAAGGAATTGGTTCGCTCATTGCTGTTACTGTGCCTCACCAGAATGAAAAACGCTGTATGACTGACGATTCATACATATTGGTATAGCCATTGAAGAATGTCCTCAAATCGATACTGGCGAGCCAGTTCTCGCAGATAGTCTGCCAGTGGAGTGAGTTCAGATGGCAGTTGGGCTGTGAGTTCATTAATCACATGGTCATAGCCACAAATCGCCGCATCCTCTAGTCGATCGAGCCAGTGGTTAGGTAAGGCGGTCAGTTGGATGAGGTCGATCGTCATTGCAGTTGTCGTTTGAGTGGTCGGAAGTGTAACCAATGATGATTCTGACGAGGACTCGGGTTCCGCATACAAGTACTCTAACCCTAAGTATTCCGCCATCTTCAGAAACAACGTAGCTTCCTGAAACGGCTTACTAATGTAGTCATTACAGCCAGCGGCTAGAGCTAATGTGCGATCGCTCTGAGAAGCTTGAGCCGTTAGCGCAATGATAATGCTGGCTTGCCCTTGTTCCATCGCCCGAATTTGTTTTGTGGCTTCATAGCCGTCCATTCCCGGCATCCGGATATCCATCCAGGTGAGGTCTGGTTGCCATTGTTGCCAAATCTGGATGGCATCCTGCCCATTACTAGCTTCCCGGACTTCCACGCCTAACTGGGTCAGCAAGCGCACTAACAACGATCGATTTTCGGCTTGATCATCGACCACTAAAATTCGGCGATGGGATTGACCGGGGACTAAGCCAATCACCAGGCGATCGCTCTGTTCCGGTGGTACGTTCACTCCATTAGTCGGGTAAAGCGGTAGCGTGAAGCTAAAGGTACTGCCTTGTCCTAACGTGCTATGAACTGAAATCTCACCGCCCATGAGTTCCAATAGTTTGCGGCTAATGGTTAGTCCTAATCCTGTGCCGCTCTGCGATCGCTGGCCTGCTTGAGCTTGCACAAATGCATCGAAAATCGTGGAAATTTCTTCTGGAGCAATGCCGCATCCTGTGTCTTCTACTGCAAAGACTAAGACCGTAGAGGCAGATGAGCAGGATAATGTGGTCTGTGGCTTCTGCTGGGAGGCTTCACTTTGACGAACTGTTAAAACGACTCTACCTTGATTGGTAAATTTAATCGCGTTGCTAAGTAAATTCAACAAGATTTGGCGTAACTTTTGCACATCAGCTACCACGAACTGCGGAACTTCTGGTGAAATATCGAAGTAGAGATGTAATCTTTTAGAGCTTGCTCGTTCTGCTAACATTGTGCGGAGAGAATGGAGCAGTGCAATTAAATCAAATCCTGCGGCCTCAATCACATAGTGTCCAGCTTCAATTTTGGAGAGATCTAGGACATCATTAATCAAGCTTAAAAGATGATCTCCACTGCGACGAATAGTTTGTAGATCAACTTGTTGATTTGGAGTGAGCGCAGGGTCATGAGTCATCACCTGGGCAAACCCCAAAATCACATTCAGGGGCGTTCGCAGTTCATGACTCATGTTCGCTAGAAACGTACTCTTGGCTAAGTTAGCTGCTTCTGCCGCTTCCATCGCTTGTCGCAGCGCCATCTCTTTTTGTTTACGATCGCTGATGTCTTGCCCAATGCCTAAAAATTGGCCATTGGAGAGTCGGACATTGGCCCAGGTTGTCTCTATTTGCTGTCCAGTGGCTGTAATAGTAGTGAGATCTTGCCATTTGCCCGTCGCCGCCAACATATGCTCTAAAACTTGCTGGCGATACACTGGATCAGGATAACAGTTGCCCAGGGCATCTCGTTGTTGATAGTCTGCTAGTGACCAGCCAACCGTCTGTTCCAACTCTGGATTGATAAACTCAATTTGGCCCTGGTGATTAAATAAAGCAATCATCGCTGGAATGTGATCGACGATCGCCTGAAACATTTCTTTTTGATGTCTCAGGGCCACTTCTGCCTGTTTGCGATCGGTGATGTCCCGCACCATCAATAACACTTGATCCTGAAGGAACGGCACAATTCGCACTTCTCGATAATACCGTTGGCCGTGAATCACAATCTCCTGTTCATACATCTGGATCATGTTCGCGGCTAAGGCCCGCTGAATGTACCGAAGCTGAATTTGGGCTAGATCGGGTGGTAGGAGATCCGTTACTGCAACTGACTGTTCTAGTTGCTCAGGATAGACTAAATTGAATTCCCTATTCGAAATGAGATCGATATAGGTGCCATCAGCTTGCATCCGAATTAATAAATCGGGAATTGCCTGGATAATGCCTTG
>DATNPU010000286.1:0-9022 GCA_036703105.1 Microcoleaceae cyanobacterium | reverse complement strand
AGCCCAGTCCGTCCTTCCAAGCTCGAGACAGGCGGAGGCGCCCTGGTTCACCGTCGAAGCCGATGACAAAAAGCGCTCTCGGCTCAACTGCATTCATCACATTCTCAGCAAAATTCCTTACGAAGATACGACGCCCGAACCGTTTGAATTACCACCCCGCAAGCCTTCGGAGACCTACGCTCGACCACCGCACAATGAACAATTCTTTGTGCCACAGGTGTATTAACCACGATCGGGGAATACTAAAGGACGATTCCTCTACTGCTTAATCCCCCATGTTTCGTCTGAATCAGCGTGCTTTTGACCTGCTGAAAGCTGAAGTGCAACGGCTAGCCACCAACGATATAGCTGGCCAGGTACAGCAAGAAATTGCTCTGAAGCGGCTAGAACGACTGCGATCGCAACCAGGTGATCCGGCGGATCTAGAGGAACTGCGAGATCTGCTTAGCGATTTATTTCCTGACTTCAGCAACAAAGTCTTAAAGCAAGCCGCTGCGGCCAATCAACCACCCTCACCAATTTGGGGTTGGATGAAGTTCGGTACGATCTCTCTAGCCACGATCGTGGGCGGCATCTGGTTCGTGAATCTCCCCTTTCCGATGATCCGGTATCCTGTAGCTCGCTATGCCCCGATCTTATTGCTGCCCAGCTACCTCAGCATGGATCACAACTATCGCCAGGCGATCGCAGCGACCGAGCAAGCCGATCAACTGGTTAACCAAGCCACCAGTCCAGCCGATTTAGGACTGGGTCGCACCAAAGTTCAACAAGCCCAAACTAGCTTAGATGCCTTACCCGTTTGGTTCTTAGGCTACTATCCTACGGCTTATTGTGGTTGGTTCCAGTGCCAGTGGCGGTTTACGTTAGATGAATTCCAGCAAGCCCGCAAAGAAGTGGCGCGGATGGATGCCCGCTTGTTTCAGGAAGAAAATGCGCAAACTGCCCTAGAAAAAGCTGAACAGGCGTTAGGCAATGCCAAACAGCAATATCAAGAATCGCCCGATTCTGCTGAACAACAAGCCGCGATCGCGCAATGGCAACAAGCAATTGACACCTTACACACAATTCCACAGTCCACACTGGCAGGTCGAACTACCACGACGAAACTCCAAGCTTACGAACGGGATTTTGAACAAGTGGTTGGCTTTACGGTGGGCAATGCCCGGACTGGCAATCTGATTCAAGCCGCCAAAGAGTTTGCCAAATATGCCCAAGCTTCGACTCAGGGAACCGCCCATTCCGTGGCCGAGTGGCAGAAGATTCAACAGCAGTGGCAGGATGCGATCGACCGGCTGAATGAGATTAAGGTGGATGATCCAGATTATGGTGAAGCCCAACGGCTACTGGCTAGCTACAAAAATAGTTTGGCTACTGCTCAAGTGCGGCAACAGGAAGAGCAGGAATCAGTCCAAGCCTATCAATCAGCAGAAGAGTTGAGAAATCGATTTTTAGCAGAGATTCCCGCTGGAGCAACAACCGTCGATCGCGCCTGGGCCACTCGCGAATTACAGCAAATTAAAAGCGTTTTGAAACAAGTCAAACCCGGAACAACAGTTTATGCCGATGCGCAAACTTTATTAGCGGCAGCAGAGCAGAAACTTAAATAGATGATGCCAATGTTGGTGTAGAAGCGAAGTCTGGGACGAACATCAATGGAATAATTGTAGAGGCTATGTTTCCAAGATTTTGCCCTACTTATGTCGATCGTCAACCGTCTATTTACAATTGACACTGAGCCAGGAATTCAGATTTATAACATTACCCCCGAGATTGAAAACCTATTAAGGGAAACTGACATTCGATCGGGTCAAGTTCTCGTGTTTTCCAGACATACCACAACAGCTCTAGCTATTAATGAATATGAACCGCGATTACTGGAAGATCTAAAAGTTTATCTGCGTAAATTAGCGCCAGAAACCGATCGCTATTTACATAATGATCTGCATCTGCGAGTCGGCATTCCAGACGATGAACCGATGAATGCCCATTCTCATTTAATGGCCATGACCTTGAGTACCAGTGAAGTTATTCCCGTGATGGATAGCCAATTAGCGCTAGGAACCTATCAATCCGTTCTGCTATTTGAATTAGATGGCCCGCGCCAACGCACGGTATTTTGTCAAATTTCAGGGGAATAATTGCGATCGCTTACAAGCGTGATTCTGGCATATTGACGCCTCTTAAATCAGCCCCTAACAAATTTGCCGATTCTAAATTAGCTTCATTTAAATTGGTACCACGGAGATCAGTGCCCGTAAAAATGGCACCATTCAAAATCGTACCCGCCAATTTTGCCATTGATAAATTGGCCTCACTCAGATTCACTCCACTCAAATCTGCTCCGCTCAAGTCGGCTCCCCGCAAATTTGCCCCCCGGAGTTTGGCACCACACAGTCGCGCGTTCGATAAATTCGCACTATCTAAGGCCGCATCCGTCAAAATGGCCTCACCTAAATTGGCGCCAGTCAGCACCGTCCAACTCAGATTGGCGCCACTCAGATTCGCTTCCCGCAAGTCACCATTCAGCACGGCTTGACAAAGGTAAGCTCCCCGCAGGTTGGCATTACACAAATCCACTTCAGCCAGTTTTGCTCCACATAAGTTGGCTCCCCACAGATGCGCTGCCTTCAAATTGGCACCGCACAGATCCGCTCCATTCAAATTCGCTTTATTCAAAATCACTTGGATCAAATTAGCGGCTTGGAGATTCGCCCCGCTTAAATTGGCTTCACTCAAATTTGCATCCTCAAGATTGGCTCCTTGCAAATTGACTCCAGCCAGGTTCGCGCCGGTTAGATCCGCCTCAGCTAGATTCGCTCCCGCCAACATCGCTTCTCGGAGCACAACTCCACGCAGGTTTGCCCCTCGTAGATCGGCTCCAGTGAGGCAAATTCCTTTTAAGCTGGCCTTTGTTAGATTGACTCCCCAGAGGCTCGCTGTTTGAAAATCCCGCTCTCCTGCGGCATAACGCTTCAGGAGTTCACTCGCACGCATTTCGATCGCCTCTCAATCCTGTAGTAGACCACCCGTTAGCCCCAACTTTCTGCATAAACATTTGAGATCTAGGATTTCATTGCTGATTGATCCTTGCTCAAAATACTATGCGAAAAGTTTATTAGATATACCAACATTCTGCCCAGTGCTCTATCTAGACTTGGATACTTCCGCATCTTCTGGGCAAAATAGCTCCTACTTTTAGTGTGCCCTAAACTACCCTGGGATTCCCGGCGATACCCTAATATTTTCGAGATTGGTAGGGAATTTCTAAAACTTGTCAAGGGGATGAGGGGACAGCCCCCCAATGCTCTCCAAACCGACAATTTTCGTTGAATCAGATTTAATCCGTTGCCGATCCAGATGGCTTAGGGGACAGAGCGGTTAATAACGGCTGGGCTAACCAATTCAGTCCCACTCTCAATTGATGGTCTAAGGTCGGCATCCGATACAAGTAGGCCAATCGCCGAGCGATATAGGCCAGTGGGCCATCTAAGCTGATACCCAACCCTGTCATCGTGGCCTGATCAATCCCTAGTGCCATCATTTCCCCAACTGGAGAATAGCGAAATGGCAATAACGGGCGATCGGTGAGCGATGCCCAGAGATTCCAACCCGCAAATTCGGCTTGCTGGAACGCAACCTGAGCTGTCGCGGGAACTTGTTGACCTTCCGCATCTTTGCAGTCAGCCAGATCTCCTAATGCAAAGATTTCGGGTTGATCTACTACTTGCAAGGTTGAGGTGACGACCAGTTGACCTCGGGGATTCTGCTTCAACGGCAACGCAGCGATCTCATCCACAACCCGGGTTCCCACTGTCCACAACACGACCTCTACAGGAATTGTGTCGAGTGAGCCTTTGTAGGTTAACGAAATCGTATCAGCCGTAATCGCATCTACAGCCGTTTCTAGATCTAACCAAACTCCTCGGTCTGATAAAGCTTGAGTGGCCGCCGTCCGATTAAATTCTGGAGAGGTTCTTAAAATTCGATCGGTTTGTTCAATAATCCGTAACCGACCTCTTGCCCCTAAGCGATCGGCCAGCTTACACCCCAGTTCCACCCCAGAGTAGCCCCCCCCGACGATCGCCACGCGAATCTTGTCAGCATCAGAGTCTTCTAATTGGCGCAATCGTTCTTCTAGCCGATAGGCATCCTGAATCGTGCGGAAGGGCAGGGCAAATTCGGCGGCTCCTGGCACTCGATCCAGTGGCGTTTCTCCCCCTAAGGCCAGCACCAGGCGATCGTAGGCCAGGTCTACCCCGTCTTGCAGGTGCACCAGCCGAGCGGCCACATCAATCGTCTTAACCGTTCCCTGGCAAAAGCGAATGCCCGTACCAGCCAAAATTTCTTCAAAGGGTGGGGCAATTTCCCAGGTTTGTAACTCCCCGGTCATCAGTTCATACAGGAGTGGTGTGAACAGAAAGCGATCATGGCGATCGACCAGTACAATCTCTAGTTTGGCCGAGTCTGTCCAGGGCAATTGACTAAGCCGCAGGGCCGTGTAGAGACCCGCAAAGCCTCCACCCAAAATACAAATGCGAACGGGTTGTTGAGTCATGGGAAGTTAACGATTAGTCAATCCTGGCCACTCCTTTCAGGATAGCAATTGGTTTGAGATGTAGAGGGAGATATATGCATTCTCTGGACAACCGGGAACTATAAGTCTGTAGGATCTCTCACCGTTTAATCTCATCAAGGAACTCTGCTCATGATCGGCAGCTTAGTGTCGTCGCTCGGAATTTTGGTTTTGATTCCCAGTGCCTTCTGGATGCTGATGATCTTCGATTGTGTTCGGAATGAACCCGATCGCCAAACCTGGCTGTGGATTTTGCTGTTTCTCAATGTTGCTGGCGCCCTGATCTATTTCTTTGCTTGCTGGTTACCACGATCGAATGTGCCCCTGCCGAACTACTTCAAGCGGTGGACCATGCGGCAAGAGCTATGGAATGCTGAAGCGGGAGTGCGCAATATCGGTAAAGCCCACCAGTATGTCGCCTTAGGTAATGTGCTTACCGAAATCGGCGACTTAGAGAAAGCCACAACCGCCTTTCAACAAGCGTTAGACAAAGAACCTAAAAATATTCATGCCCTTTGGGGGCTGGCCTACATTGAAATGCAGCATAAGCAATTTACGCCAGCCAGAGAGCATTTAGCAGCGCTGACTCAACTAGAACCAGACTATAAATGCGGAGAAGCCTCCCTGTTGTATGGCAAAGCCCTGTTTGAATTACAGGACTGGGAAACGGCTAAACCCCACCTAGAGAAAGATCTGAAGTACTGGGGCCACCCGGAAGCGGCGATTATGTTAGCCAGCATTCAACGGCAGGCCGGAGACGTGCAACAAGCCCGCGATTGCCTGGAAGGAATGCTCGTTAAACTCCGAGCTGCCCCCATCTATCACTATCGTCGGCACCAGCAAACACTGCGGAAAGCCGAGAAGATGTTGAGAACCCTATAGACAGTGCAGCACTGGGGGCGTAAGTTTTGCGCCCTCATGACAAGCCAGCCTTGGCGACTACTAGGGTTGCTGATCCCGTGGGCCGAGAGCCATTTGCACACTGAACGGCTTGCCACCGACCTGATGATACTTGTCTGCCCAGGCTCGCACCACTTCATCTAACTCAGTCATTGCCTGCTCAATCCGATCGGGAGGAATATCCAACTCTTCCAATGCCCGCATTACATTCAGTTCGCGGTTGGCCCAATCATTCATCAAGCGGAAGTAACGAGCCGTATCTTCCACCATGATGTAAGTGCGCTCTTCTTCATCACTGGGAGAGTAAGAGGCACGGGTGAGGGCATAAAACGGCATGCCCCAAGGCGAATCAATCCGAGTGACGGTACCGGAGTAGAGCAGTCGCCGTTTGATATGTTCGGCTAAGGCTTCGCTCAGAGGCATCCGGCGATCGCTGGGCAAGTCTTCCTGAGACCGGGTATGCAGGAACTCGATCAGATCCAGGAATTGAAAGGAGTTAATGATCTGGGCATCGGGCAGATTGAGATTTGGCAATTTTTGTTCAATCTGGCGCTTTTCCTCAGAGGTAAGACTAGAACCGACAATGCGCGATCGTCCCGGTTGCCAGGGAAACTGTTCCAGCCACACGTAAGGAAACTGAATCAGGTAGCGGGGTTCCTGGGAACCTAGCATTTTCAGCAACTTGCCTTCGGTCAAGGCCTGCTTGACTTCCTCGACGATCGCCTTTACCCGCTTGGGCTCAATATGGTGCAGATGACCTGTCATCCGCAGGTTTTGATCCTGCTCCAAATAGGTCATATAAATGGCGCATTTTGCAGCTGTTGCCGCCGCATCCAAAAAGGCTCCATGCCGATGCCCACTAGTTCTCATGGCGCTAAACGCCAGATAAAGCATGATCTGATCCATGGCACTGGGGCTTAGCCGTTTGATCAGATCCAGGTCATTAGTCATATCAGGAACCCTACTCCAGCAAAACCGTAACTCAAGCTAGCCGCCTTGAGGAAACACACACTTAGACCATGATGATAGTACCTAGTCAAACAGGCAATTCACGTAGTGCTGAATACTCTTAAATTAAACCATCACTATAGCCTTGAGAACTAATTTTCTCCCATTGTATTTTAAGTGAAAAAGCGGCCTAATGTCCTAAGTATTCCCAAAGTTAGGATGAGGCAAGCAGGCTGAGAAAAAATAGTGTTTGATCAGAGAAATTGAAGTCACTTGGGTAAGGTAGGCCACTGAACCCGGCGATCGTCCACAGGTTACGAGCAAGCCAATCATTTGCCGAACCTCCCTTGAATTGGAAGCCAGAAGGACAGATTTCACCTCATGCCATTGAGGAAACAGCCTACAGATTTCTCTGGCCAATCAGCCTTTTTTTCAACTGTCTTTCTCGATCGTCCTAAGCCGGATCAGCTCCAGTTTCAGCTTGGTGAAAAAACTCACGTCGTCCACTTCCACGGTGTAAATTTTGCTCATTCCCAATTTGTACGGGCGCAGTAAAAGTGGACTGTAATGCTTGAATAGGAGTAGCTTCAGCAAATTGCTGAGCATTGCCAGACACTGTTCCAGCCGATGCCGTCAGGAGGGAACCTGATAGTAGAGCCAAGACTAAAAACTGCATAGAAAGATCCGCATCAGAACGTCTAATTCTCAATACGGAACTTCTTAGGACTAATCAGGATGAATTTAGTTAAACCTGCCAACAACCCCGTGAATAATCGACAAGAAAGGATTCGTCTTAGCCAGTCTACACCGCAAGTTCTAGGGTTGAGAGCAAATAGCTCCAGCATTTGATCTGGAGTTCATATATCCAATCTTAGGCCCGTACAGGTCAAGATCTAGACTATTTAATTTTCACTCCTTAATAATCCATCTGCCTCAATTCGTAGCCGCCGACCCCGCCAGTACACCCGATCGCCAAACGCTCCCATCCCCCACACCAATAGGCTGAGTAAATCCCGTAATGGTAACGCCCACAACCACGGTAATAAGCGAGGACTATTTAGGCTAAGGATCGCGACTAAGGCTGCCGCATAACGAATCAAAAGCAGCGAGAGACTGAGAGCGATCGCCCAAGGTTGCCAACCCGTTACGACTAATAGCAACACCGATAGGGGCACACCATAGCATAAGATTTGAGCGTAATAAATGTTGCCTCGGTTGAAGCGAATTGTCCGGTTCCATCGGAGTTCCCGCTTCAACAAATCTGTCAAACTTTCTTGCCCTGTGTCCGATTCGAGCACATAACTGGATAGCTCGATGCGATAGCCAGCCAGAGCAGCTCGTTTCCCCAGGTTATAGTCAGACCCAATCCGGTTTAACTGTAAACCACCAAAATCGGCCAGGGTGGATTTGCGAGTGGCGATCGTTGCTCCTACAGCAAACCGCAAACCTCGATCGAGAGTCCGCGCAATCAACGCACTCGGAATAAAGTCTACGCAGCGGCCCAAGGAAGCTAGAGCAGCAGTCAAAAACTGCGGCTGATGCCCAAAGAAGCAACAGGTCACTAGTCCCACGGTGGGATCGGCTAGCGGCGCCGTGACTGCGGCCAGGTAATCTGGGCTAACCCGAATATCGCTATCGGCAAACACGATCACCTCATGTCGAGCGGCCTCTAGCAAATAAGTCAGATTGCTATCTTTATAGTTAATTCCGCGTGGCTCTAGGTTAGTCAATAGCCTGACATGATCAGGAAACGTAGCCGCTAGCTTTTGTAATACGGGAATGGCTGGATCTTGGGGATGGGTGACTCCAAACAGCACCTCGTAGTCCGGGTAATCCTGCTTACAGAACGATAACCAGTTGTCCCAAGCTCCTGCATCTAACCCACAAGCCGGGACCAAGAGGGAAATGCCTGGTTCACCAACCAAGTCACGAGGCAAACCCCGTGACTCTATCGCAAATTGATAGATACATAGTCCACAAGCGATATAAAAGGCGATCGCACTGAGAATTAAAATGACTAGAACGATTTGGAAGACAACCATTACAAGCAGCTCTTAGACGGATACGGGTAGCTTGGCCGGGATAGAGACCAAATTTTTGCTAATTTAGGCTGACGAAGAGGAGCAAAAAAATCTATTGTGAAAAAATTCTACGGCTGGCCATCACTGGCCGCCAATATTTCTATCTATCTTTAAGGCAATTGAAATTATGCAACAGTTAATTGTGCTTATTTATGATTGGGTACAGCAATACTTCAGCTTTCATTTCCGTCTGCTGATCCTACCCATAATTATTGTATGGTTTGGCTGGTCAAGTATTCCAGCGATCGCCGCTCCTCCAGTTACCGACCTCTCTCGTCAACCCGCGATCGAAGTTCAGGTTAGTTTAGGAAATTCAACGAATGCATTGCGGTTTGTGCCTGACCATTTGGAATTTGTGGCTGGACAACGTTACAAATTAGTATTAACCAATCCCAGTAACTCTAAGCATTATTTCACGGCGAAAGATTTTACTGATAGCATTTGGACCCAAAAAGTTGAAGCTGGTAACGTTGAAGTCAAAGGGGCAATTCACGAAGTCGAGTTAAAACCGGGAGCCCAA
>DATNPU010000423.1:0-8454 GCA_036703105.1 Microcoleaceae cyanobacterium | reverse complement strand
CATCCATCGTTAACGCAGAGAGGTATCCGGCTTCCTGCACCGCTTTTAACACGCGCGGATCATATTTCCCTTCAGGGTAGGTGAAGTAGTGAATAGGAATCCCGAGTTCCGCTTCCAGAATACGTTTGGACTCTGATACCTCTACCTGAATTTCGCTATCGGTCAGGTCGGGCATAATCCGGTGACTCACACTATGGGAGGCGATCGTCACTAAAGGATCCTTTGCCATTTCCCGTAACTGCTCCCAAGTCAGGCTAGAGCGACCCAGTTGCTTTCCCACCTTCGCCGTATAAATCGAAAAGACGGCAGGGTAGTTATATTTCTTTAGCAGCGGATAAACATAGTGATAATGCCCAGCATAGCCATCATCAAACGTTAGGAGAATTGGCTTTTCGGGCAGTGGCAAGCCAGTCTGCAAATGGGTCACGAGCTGATCCATGCTAATCGGCGTTAACCCTTTTTGCTGAATCAGTTTGAGGTGCTGCTCAAATTCGGCTGGAGTGACATCAAAAAATACTTGCTTCTCCGGCAGAATGTCGTGATACATCATCACCGGCACTTTGGCTAAGCGTGCTTGCGCATTGATCTCGGGAAATGGAGCTGGATTGAGATAAGCCGCTAACTGAGGAGCTAATTGACCAAACAGCCGGCCCATGCCCATCTCAGGTTGCTCAACCAAGCCTACCGTTTGGCTGACATCACTGACTAGCTGAGTTAAACCTGCCGCTTGGGGCGAGGCAGTTGGCAAACAGTCAGTATTTAACGACGGCGCAGCACTACCAGGGGGTTGAGCCGGGGCCAGGCCCGGAGCCAGTTCCTGGGCTGAGGTCGATCGCGCCAGTCCCCCTCCTAGAACCAGCCATAGCCCAAATGAAAGTGTCAGATGGCAGGCTAACAGGTCTGCCCTACCTAACAACATCGTTTTCCCAGACAAACCCGATTTTAACTGCCGCTTACGCACTATCACCATGACAACTCGCCACTGTCACAAAATTCCCTAACTAGATCTACCCCACCCGGAGAGGTTTGTCAGTTTTTTTGTCATACTTGCCGTCCTGCAACAAACTATCACACTATCTCCCCCTTTTCTTAACAGAACTTCATTTACTCCTAAGACCTTTTAAACATTGGAGAGATTGAACGTAATATTTTTCACCCGTTCTTACCGTCTTTCCACGGAAGCCTACCTTTGGCGGAGGAATTTTTGTAATAACGTATACAGAATCTAGCTGCTCAGAATTGATGGAATCTGATATTGATTCTCCTGACAAGCATTCCGATTACAGGATTGCTACACCGCCAGTACTTGCCTGAGATTTCCAATGCATTCAGCCCTTTCGGTGACAGACTCAATCCCTTAAACCATTGGGACTTGGCTGGGCGCTAGATTGCAGCTTAGGCTACTTGACTCGGTTAACGGAGTTTTGCAAGTGAATCGATACATTACATTCACCGAGGAATGTCAAACATGATGCCGAACCCAATGCTTAGAAACCAATTCAAACGAAAACGAAGGTCTTCGTCGCTTGTTTTAGGCAGCAAATGGCTCACTCCGAGCTGGTATGCCAAAAAGCTCACCCCCAGCTGGCAAGCCAGTATTCCTTTAGCACTGTTGATCGTTGGGGTTTGGGGATATGCCGCCTCGGCCCAAAATGCACCCACCCTAGAGAGTGTAGCCGCTACTACAGAGGGCCTGAAAGTAGGACTGGACACGATGTGGGTGATGGTGGCTGGGATGCTGGTGTTCTTTATGAACGCTGGATTCTGCATGTTAGAAACTGGCTTCTGTCGCCAAAAGAATGCTGTCAATGTGCTGGCCAAAAACCTAATTGTCTTTGCCCTATCCACGATCGCATTTTGGGCGATCGGCTTTGGGTTAATGTTCAGTAGCGATGGCAGCAACAGCTTACTCGATAACCTAGTTGGTCTGGGCGGGGGCTTCTTCTTAACGGGGGCTGACAATAGCCCTGCGACTGGCGATGCTTATCAAGGCATCTTTGGCGCTCTTAACTGGACTGGAGTCCCACTGGCGGCCAAGTTCTTCTTCCAGTTAGTGTTTGCCGGAACCGCAGCCACGATCGTCTCTGGAGCCGTGGCCGAGCGGATCAAGTTTGTAGACTTTCTCATCTTCAGCTTGCTACTAGTCGGTATCGCTTACCCCATTACAGGCCACTGGATCTGGGGTGGTGGTTGGCTCGCCGACTTCGGCTTCTTTGACTTTGCTGGCTCCACCGTTGTTCATGCTGTTGGTGGCTGGGGCGCGCTCACAGGGGCGATTTTCCTGGGCCCCCGTCTGGGTAAGTACAACTCCGATGGTAGCCCTAATGCTCTTCCTGGCCACAATATGGGAATCGCGACATTGGGATGCCTGATTCTATGGCTAGGCTGGTTTGGTTTCAATCCTGGCTCAACCATGGCAGTTGGCGATGGTTCACTGATTGCGCATATTGCCTTAACTACTAATACAGCGGCGGCATTTGGTGGACTCGCTGCCACGATCACTGCTTGGTTAGCCCTAGGTAAACCAGATCTCTCAATGATCATCAACGGAATTCTGGCCGGTTTAGTTGCTGTTACAGCCTCCTGTGCCTTTATTACTGTTCCAGCGGCAGCCGTCATCGGCACGATCGGGGGTGTCCTTGTCGTTTATGCCGTTGGCATCGTTGATCGCTTGCAAGTTGATGACCCAGTTGGAGCCATCTCTGTTCATCTGGTTAATGGCATTTGGGGTACATTAGCGCTAGGTTTGTTTGCCGTTGGCCCCAGTGCCGAAAAAGGAGCACTCTATAGTGTTGGGCCTAAAGCTGGATTATTGATGGGAGGTGGTTTTGACCAACTCTGGTATCAACTTGTGGGCACCGTCAGCGTTGCAGTCATGATTGCCGCAGCAACATCGGTCTTCTGGGTAATTCTAAAAGCGACCCTAGGGATTCGAGTTTCGGAAGAGGAAGAAATACTGGGTCTCGACATCGGCGAACACGGTATGGAGGCTTATGCCGGATTTGTGAAGGAAGCCAGTAGCATCATGCACTCATCAGGCATTCCTAGCAGTCCTTCTGGAGTCAGTAGTACTCACTACTAACTAGGCTCCACTATGGCGATCGCCATAGTTAATACCCGCTCTGCAAGATCAGGCTCGATTCACAGATGATATTCCCCAACCTTAGAGCAGTTAGGAGCACGAACTAAATAACCTTCGCAAATTGGACGGGCGGATTGAGCTAACGAAGCGACCCTTAGCCGGGAAGTTCTGGGCAAAATCCGCCCCTACCGAATGTACGCGATTTTATTTAATTCCTATTCCTTAGCTCAACCGCTTTGAGGTAAGTTCCTCTACCTCATCCGCTTAGCCCAGACCAGAAACTTAACATTCGGTTATCAGTACTCAGGCATTGATTTACAGGTTATGAAAGGTTTCTCTTGTTACTTAAGCTACAGAACGCGTGGCCCATAGGCTGATGCAATCACAATCATCTTGAACTAACTGCCCCTCAGTTCAGGGACCATCAATCCATTTCTAACTGATTGGATGTGGTGGGTTCTAACCTAACCATTCTCAAGGTGCCACTATTCTTTATCCACCTTGATGCTCGTTCCAAGGGACTACAAACTCTGAAATGTCTAAGCCTACTTACAACTCAACTCGATCCACCTACACAAAATCGCCATCCCGATCCAGATGGCTGTCTTTTATTGGGCAGGCAGGTCAAGCCTTAGTGACAGTTGACCCCCCGCACCATCGCACTAGATCTCGTACCAAGCTCATCCTCGCTTTTTGTTTACCGTTATTCTTACTTGGGATTCTAGGGTGGTTGACTGGCCCAATGGCAGGCTCTGCGATCGCCCAAGATGCGGCGGCGGCAGCTAAACCTGCGACCGATCCGGGAGACACAGCCTGGATGTTAATGTCCTCTGCCCTGGTACTGTTCATGACTCCAGGCTTAGCCTTCTTCTATGGTGGGCTAACCCGATCGCGCAACGTTCTCAACACCATGATGATGAGTTTGATTGCGATGGCGATCGTCGGTGTCACGTGGATTTTGTGGGGCTACAGCCTGAGTTTTGCACCATTTGCGCTCAATCCAGGTGGTGACCCAGCCTACACAGCTAACCCATTTATCGGCAGCTTGATGTGGTTGGGGCTGAACGGGGTAGCGTTTGATGCTCCTGATCCCGTTGGTTATGCTGGCACCATTCCTCACCAAGTATTCATGGTGTATCAGATGATGTTTGCCATCATCACCGTGGCTTTGGTATCGGGTGCAATCGTAGAACGGATGAGCTTCAAAGCCTTTTTCTGGTTCGTCGTTCTCTGGTCTACCTTTGTCTATTGCCCCCTGGCGCACATGGTGTGGGGTAAAGGATTCTTGGGAGTTAACCTTGGCGCGTTAGACTTTGCAGGTGGCACAGTAGTCCACATTAGCTCTGGGGTATCGGCGCTGGTAGCCGCATGGTTGCTCGGCCCACGTAAAGATTGGATGATTCGCCCGATCGTGCCGCATAACGTGCCCTACGTACTCCTGGGCGTTGGGATGCTGTGGTTTGGTTGGTTCGGTTTCAATGCAGGTAGCGCTTTAGCGGCCAATGGCCTCGCAACAGTTGCTTTTGTGGCAACGATGGTGTCTACGGCGGCGGCTGGCCTGGCCTGGACGGTCGTTGAATGGATTACAAAGGGCAAACCGACAGCAGTTGGCATTGGGAGTGGCTTTGTAGCCGGATTGGTCGGCATTACGCCTGCGGCTGGGTTTGTCACGCCTCTGTCGGCCATTTTAATTGGGGTGATCACGTCCCTGTGTTGCTTCGTCGCTGTCAACGTCAAAGCCAAACTTCGCTTTGATGATTCGTTGGATACTTACCCGATTCATGGAGTTGGTGGTACTGTTGGGGCGTTGCTGACTGGTATCTTGGCCACCAGCACCGTTAACTCTGCGGCTACTAATGGTCTCATCATGGGTGAAGGGGGCGTGAAAACCTTCCTGGGTGGCCTCGCTGCTATTGTGATTGCCTATCTCGTTGCCGCGATCGGCACAATTATCATCCTGAAAGGGTTATCGCTAGTGATGGATCTGCGCGTTAAGCCAGAAGTGGAAGAAGAAGGGTTGGATATCTACGAACATGGTGAAGCCGCTTACGGTGAGGAATTTGAGGGTGAAGTAAGTTTCGCTAAAGTCGATTAACACCTATCAATAAATCGCGTTCAAAACGAACAGCTGCTACTACAATCAGATTCAACCTGCATTGAATCGGATGAGTGTTTAAGCGTTTCACAACCTTTTCAAGTTGGGCTATTCTCTCAGCATGCACCGGCGGACTACTGGCACTCGCCATTCTGCCCATGCAGCAGGAGAATAGCCTTACTGTTTCTTCTCAGGTTAATGCTTTCACCTTAGACCGCAGTTTGCCTCAGGCAACTCCAGAGCCAGAACCGGGAATTCGGTATCAACTCACCTATCAACAATGGCTGGCCCAGCTGCAACGGGAAGCCGATCGCTTCATCGAAAAACCGCCGAAGCGATTAATCATTTTAGCGGGCGATTCTCTTAGTTTATGGTTTCCCTATGAACTCTTACCCAGTGGAGTGACTTGGTTAAACCAAGGGATTTCGGGGGAAACCTCAGCCGGATTACTGCAACGGCTCGACTTGTTTGACAACACCCACCCGGAAACCATTTTGGTGATGATTGGGATTAATGACATCATTCGCGGTGTTCGGGATGCTACCCTTCTTGCCAATCAAATAGAAATTATTCGGCACCTGAAGCGATCGCATCCTCACAGTCGCATTGTCATTCAGTCGATCCTGCCGCACGGTGGGGAGCAAATTACTGAAAAATATGCTCAATCTTTAAAACAACCCATCCCTCAGTCAACTCCGAAACCAAAACCTGTTTGGGTCGATCGCCTGCCCAAAGTTCCCAATCAACATATCCGCTGGTTAAATCAAGAATTGGCCGAAATTGCCAAAACCGAACGAGTCGAGTACTTGGATTTGCACTCATTTTTTACAGATGTTCGGGGAAATTTGCGCGATGATCTCAGCAGTGATGGGTTGCATTTAAGCCAGCAAGGCTATCAGATTTGGCGATCGCAGCTGCAAAAATTTAGCCAGGAGCGGCTAAATCAGTCCTAACCTCTATCGTTCGCCATAACACGTTCGCTTGAGAGAATGTCAAGATTGAAGCGGAGCTAGTTAACTCTTACCGTTTATGCCGGAGCCTACTGCGTCGATCGCCCAGCATTATCATGAGCGGACTAAGTATGACCCTCGAACCATCAATACGAAAAGTAAACCCTTGGATTGGGAGCAACAACCGATTCCGTTCAAGGAATACAAGATTGGCACGGCCATTGACCTAAAAGCTTATTTACCCGAAACCCCAGAGAGCTTACCTAGTGATGCGACAGAGGCGTGGTGGCAACGGCTTTCTCGCCTGCTGTTTTGTAGCTACGGGTTAACCGGATTAATTCCGATGTTAGGTGAGCCTCACTATTTGCGGGCGGCTCCCTCAGCCGGTGGATTATATCCAGCAGAAGTGTATCTCGTATCGCGAGGTACGCCCATCCTCCCGGCGGGACTCTATAACTATCAAGCGCGTAGCCACTCCCTCGTGCATTTTTGGGAAAGCGACATCTGGACAAAGCTTCAGGTTGCGTGTTTCTGGCATCCCGTTCTGGACAATACTCAGATGGCGCTGGTGGTCACGGGGGTCTTTTCGCGATCGGCGTGGCGGTATCAAGATCGTGCCTATCGCCGGGTTTTTCTGGATTCGGGCCATTTACTGGGCAATATTGAACTCGCCAGTGCAATCAACGATTATCGTCCCCATTTAATTGGCAGTTTTATGGACGATGCGATTAACCAATTACTGTATTTAGACACAGACCAGGAAGGCGCGATCGCCGTCATTCCCCTGGCTGATTTACTGGAAGTCAAACAAAACCTGCCATTAGCCAAAACCATTTTTCCCGCGCCATCTCAAACTAGCTATCCCCATATTCCCGATGGTCAGTTGTTGAACTATTTACACGAAGCTACGAAGTTAGCGATCGATCCCTCTGCCAAAGTCAATTGGAAACTGGGAGCCACCGACGGTCAACGCACGGACAAGTATAATTTTCCGTTTTGCCTCAAAGTCTCTACAGAAATGTCACCCATTGACTGGGGCGATCGGTTAGAGGGGTTAGAGAAAACTATCCTCAAACGCCGCTCTACCCGTGCTTATAGTGGTGCTGCCATTACTTTGGAAGAACTCAAAGCCCTACTCGACTTTACTTACCAACCCGTTCATTACAGCGAGCAAGGTCTAGATGCGGTACCCGACTACTTTGACCTCAGTTTGGTAGAAACCTTTATTGCCGTCTCTTCAGTCACAGGCTTAGAAGAAGGATGCTATTACTACGCGCCTAAAACCCAGGAATTACGGCAAATCCGATTTAAGAGTTTTCGGAAAGAACTGCATTTTCTCTGTCTAGGGCAAGAACTGGGACGCGATGCTGCGGCTGTACTGTTTCATACGGCTGACTTAAAAGCAGCGGTAGACCAATATGGCGATCGCGTCTATCGTTACCTGCATCTGGATGCCGGACATCTAGGCCAACGCTTAAATCTAGCCGCGATCCGGTTGGGTTTAGGCGTCAGTGGGATTGGTGGTTTCTTTGATGACCAGGTCAACGAAGTTTTAGGCATTCCAGTGGATGAAGCGGTGCTGTATATCACCACGCTGGGTCGGCCTCAACCAGGCTAGACGTTTGCTGCGACCGATGAACCTTTTGGGCACCGACGTAGTCTAAACCAGCAACGAACTGATTCGTTAGTTCAATTCCATTTAGACTATCTCGAACAAAGTAGCTATGAATATCAAAGCGACCCTCCTGCTCCCTGCCGCGATCGCCATGCTGGTTAGCTCACTGCCCATGACACCCGCCCTGGCCCAGACGCAGTCTCCTTCAGTCACCCCATCTCAAGGAAAACCAGCTCGACCCAACAAGCTCAACCTGACGGATGCCGAAAAAGCGCAGATGCAGCAAGCCATGCAACAAATGCGCGATCGAGTCATGAACGAAGTCCTGACCGATGCCCAAAGACAACAACTGCAAGCGGCTAAGCAGACGGTTCAGTCTGGGCAAGCTAGCAACGGACGGCGGGACTGGCAAGGAATGCGCCAAATGTTGAAATCCCTCAACCTGACGGATGTGCAAAAACAGCAAATTCGGACGATCCGGGAGGAAGAGTTGAGCAAATTACCCGCTGAGCTACGCCAGAAACTCGATAGTCGTCGCGCTAACATGCAGCAACGGCGGAACTCCGGGCGGCAAGGTCGTCCAAATCAACCGAATACCACTCCATCCAATTTGTAGACTCTGACCTAGGGGCGATCGTACTTCGCCCCACATCTTCCTCATCGCGGCTACCTTCCCCATCCGTCCGCTGAGATAGACTGTAAGCATAAACAC
>DATNPU010000408.1:0-2032 GCA_036703105.1 Microcoleaceae cyanobacterium | reverse complement strand
GTGTAGTTTATGACTATTTTGGCGGAGCAGAACGGTTCCCAAATATTGCTCCACAAATGATGGCCGCTGTTGATCAAGCAGACTCAGCTCAATTTAGTGCCGATGACATCACAGATCCCCAAGGGTGGGTGCTGCTTAATTTTTTAATGGATGCTAGAACTGGGCTAGGTCGCTTTAAGGAATTCCGAATTTCTAACTACAATTTAATGATGGAATTAATCGATTTTTGTCGTGATCATTCCATCGATGAAATTCTCAATTTACCCGATGTCAAGGAACGGGTTGATCTGTATTTAGAGCAACAAGAATTATTCAAACAACAAATTCAACGGTGTGCAACGGTGCATCAGAACCTAGTGGTTTTGGAGTTGCGGCCAGAAGAGATCATTTATGCAGGCAACCGTTTCATGATTTATGCCCTATTTCCAGATTGCAATATTTCTATGCATATCATGTGGGGTCTAAAGCAACAAAATACGGTGTTTGCAGTCGGTAAATCGATCTTAAATCGTACCTCTAAAACTAATATTGGTGAGTTAATGCTGAAATATGGCGGAGGTGGACACATCAATGCTGGAACTTGCCAAATCGAGAATCAGCAAGCAGACACCATTAAACAAGAGCTGATCACTCAAATTACTACTGATAGCTGAAGCAAGTTAGTGGAAAAATCGCATCGCTCATTTAATTGAGGTTACAGGACAATACCAGACAGGGCTTTAATCCTTATAGGGATTGAAGCAACCTCGGGTGGTACCTAGATTCCTCTAGAAATCCTACTGCTGTAAGGGCAGGTTTAGCCAAAAGTCAGCTTCCACGAAGCATTGAGTCACTGGCAAACCTGCCCCCTACGCCAACCATCCGTACTAAGTGAACCCTACGACGGTAGAGTAAATGGGAATTTCACGTTCGCGATCGGCATGGCTTCAGAGGGCAACGCTGGGGCGGGTTCAGTGGCAAAGGTTGCGATCACAGGGTTATGGTCACTCAGATCTTCCCAAACGGGTGATGCGAGCACTTCACATTTATCCAAATAGCGATACCAGGCGGCTGGCACAAAGATGCCATCACAGTGATAAGGAATTGTTACATCTCGTTGCCAGCGTAGAGTTTGCGGTAGATTCCGATTCGGATGCACAGCTTGCCAACAACTGATTAAGCCGAACTGTTTACGCAGCCGCTCTAACAACCACAAATCCTGATCTTGATGTTTCTCGCTCGGATGGCGAACCCCGATCGTCAGGTTAAAGTCACCGCCAATGATCAAGTCACTCCCATCGGACAGGCGGGCAATTTGATCTAAAATCTGATTCACCGATGGCTTATAGGGGGCGGGAGCCTGAATACTGAAGATCTGGAGCTTCCGTCCAGCATTGGCTGACCAGGCAAACTCTTCAACCTCTACCCCAACGACATATCCCTCAAAGCCGGGCACCACGATCGGTTTCATCTGCCCCGATCGCACAAAGACAGCACTGCCCCAAGGATGAGTCTCTACCGGGATCCACTGCACCTGATTGCCATACATCTGCCAAAACTGAGCAGTCATATATTGATCCGGAGAGCAGGTTTCTTGCACCAGAAAAATATCTGGGTTCACCACTTCAAACAAATGTGACCAGTGGACATATTGCTTAGCTTTACCGCCAACCTGAAGATTAAAAGTCGCAATTTTCATTCGTTCGTTCTGCTTAGCGTGGAGTTCCAGCCCGTCTAACAAGAGGATGTTCAATTAATACGGGACCTTCAGGAATAAAGCGGGGTGGGTAGTTGGTTTTCTTATTTCTCCCACGCAAGTTCCCGATCGGGATAGGCGTTTTAAGCTGTTCCAATTGTTGTAGCTCCCAGAACACCGCCCAAACCGGACTATCACTGGCCGTAGAGGGCGGACGGAAAATCGATTTGCCCGGATAGCGACCCCGCCGCGACCCTACATAACCAATGTACACCCCGCACCACGTGACTTCCGGGTTCAATGGCTGTTCGGCCTTAGAGTGAGACGCATAGATAAATACATCGATCGCCTTACCCG
>DATNPU010000398.1:0-4078 GCA_036703105.1 Microcoleaceae cyanobacterium | reverse complement strand
TTCCCGCCCCCGTGTGGACGTTGACCGGGTTTATCCTAATATTTACCTTTGCGATCGCCATTTTTAAGGATGTGCCGGATCTGGAGGGCGATCGCCAGTACCATATCACCACTTTTACCCTGAAATTAGGTCAGGCGGCTGTCTTTAATCTGGCGCGTTGGGTCTTGACGACCTGTTACCTGGGCCTAATCTGTGCTGCCCTGCTGGGAGTCTCTGGTAGCCAGCCATTGGTCATGATCATCACCCATCTCGTGATCTTGACGGGCTTCTGGTGGCGCAGTTTACAAGTCAACCTTCAGGACAAACGCTCAATTAGCCGCTTCTATCAGTTCATCTGGAAGCTATTTTTTTTAGAGTACCTGCTATTTCCGATCGCTTGCTGGCTGATTAATTAAACCTGCCGAACATGAATTCATCGCGAAGCAAAATGCTTTAAGTTGGAAACATCTGGTCATCTCTAAAGGCAAGCATGAAACTTTTACATGACTGGGGCTTTAATGCCGATAGCTGGCAGGGGCAGCGAGGGGAATATTGGGTCTTGGCTCAGGCTCTCCTCCTGATTGGCTTTGCCCTCTTACCCGTCTATCGCCCCCCTGGCTGGAGCATTCCTACCGCTCCTGGGATTTACGGGGTTTGGGGCATCGCTGGCCTGTTGGGGTTAGCAGGCAGTGGCTTATTTCTGAAAGGGCTATTAGATTTAGGAGGTAGCCTGACCCCGCTCCCCCATCCTAGAGAGGATGGACAACTAGTCGAATCGGGAGTATATACCTTAGTCAGACATCCAGTTTATGGCGGTGTGATTCTAGTCACCTTGGCCATTGCCGTACTCTTCCTCAGCCTATCTCACTTGATTGGCGCGATCGTCTTTTTTCTATTTTTTGATGCTAAAGCAAGCCGTGAAGAGACGTGGTTACGGCAAAAGTACCCGGATTACGCGCAGTATCAAACTCAGGTCAAGAAGCTAGTTCCCGGATTGTACTAGTGGTCAGGGCAATCCACGATCGCATCAGCCGAATAAATTTTGTTGTAAAAAAAGTGCGAGCATGAAGATAACCTGTTGCCCTGGCAGGATTTCAGCCCCATCCTCCCGTGAAAGCACTACGACCAGGTGAGGAAACAGGCTAAACTAAACCATTGGTGGCTCGCAGTGCGGAACCATTCGGAAATATGAGTAATGTTCTATGAGTACAGTTCTGATTGTGGATGACAGCACCACGGTGCGAGAAATGGTATCAGAACACCTAAGAAAAGGCGGATTCAATGTCATCGAGGCCATAGATGGAGAAGAAGCGATCGAGAAGATCAAAGCCAGCTTGCCCGATATCGTTGTGACTGATATTGTGATGCCTCGCAAAAATGGCTATGAATTATGCCGCTGGATCAAAAACGACCCGGTTGCTAAAGCCATTCCCGTAGTCATGTGTACCAGCAAAAGTGAAGAATTTGATATCTATTGGGGGATGAAACAAGGGGCAGATGCCTACATTACTAAGCCCTACCATCCCCCCGATTTACTGGCAGCCGTTAAACGCTTATTAAAATGAACTGCACCTTGGGCTAGACTGCCTCAAAATTCTGTTCTGATTTTGCCAGATCCTTTGCTGAAGGCTGGAACGATCGAGCACCCTAATTTGGGTTATAGACTCCGCGATCTACAACGGGAAATTTTGCTTAAAGCTCTGCCGAGTCATCGGTTGCTCAATTAGCAAACCCTCCCCGCCCAGGGTATCTAGCGGTACACCTTCCACTGATAACCAGACTGGAGCATTCGGATCCAAACTGGATGCCGTATAGATAATTTGTCCTAACCGAGCCGTCATGGAGGTGCTGCCTCCACCCTTGGTAAAGTCTTCGGATAAGTCCACATGGACGCCATCGTCTTTCACGTTCAGGCTCAGCAGCTTTGTTGTCTTGGGGATCGTTGTCGAAAGATTCTGCCCCTTCGGCTGTCCAGCCAGGAGTTGCTCGATCGCAGCTTTCAGCAGCCCACTATTACCGGATGCACTCAACTGCATAGCTGTCGGAGCTAGCTCGATCGATGTATCGGTGGCCTTCAACCAATAAACTTGCAATGTTCTTTCGACCGTCAGTGGTGCGGCGACAGGAGGCTGCCCTGTCCCGGTCGGCGTTTTCTGCTCACCTTGACCCGCTTGAGAGGTTCCAGGAGTAGTTTGTTCGATGCCAACCGGTTCAGTGGCTTTACGAGACATGGTTGTCCAGCTCCACCATGCTGCGGCACTTCCCGTGGCCAGTACCAAGGCTGACAGGCCTGCCACCAAGCTGAGCGAAATCTGACGCTGAGCCGACGATTGCTCCTGGGTATGATGGTCTTGCATAAATCCTCCTCTGGGCATGACACTGCTTAGACAACTTGAAGCGTTTTATTGATTAACTACAGCAGGCACACCAGGGTTTCGGAAATTAGTAATGTCTCTTCATTTTTGCTCTGGAATGACCTGAACAAAGGCTGCTAGTTCAACTCGATCGCTGTCTAGTTTAAACTGCACAACTCGCGCTGTAATCCCGGATGATTCGAGCTGTTGCAAATCCAACTTTTCTGGTAACCGATCGAGCATAGCCGCCAGGATCGTCTCTGGAACAGGTTCCCCATTCAGTTGCACCGTTGGTTGGAGTAGCCGCAATTGCCGTCCGGCAACGATTTCTAACCCCGACTCTAACTGGATCGCTAACCGTTCCGCACTGCCTTCTGACTGTAGCTCAGTCTGTAAACGTACCCTGTGATTGTCCAGAAATTCCACCTGAGAATTCTGGAGCTTATAGTGACCCGCTTGGTCACCCAGAACATTACCCGCTAATTTTTGTAGCCGTTTCAGCACATTCGGCGATCGCAAGGCCCGGTTGATATCTACCTCTGTCACCACAAGACGCACTCCGGCCCGTAATGGTTCCTGTAACCGAAATTTGCCCCGTTGCAATCGCCGTCGATTCAGATTAACGGGATCAGTTTCCAGTTCAACAACCGCTAAGCGGAGATCGTTGATCGGGAATACCCCCCTCCCCGCCACTCGGATGCGATCGGCTTTCCCCTGAATGATTTGGTAGTTCGGGGTATTGTCAATCCGAACTTGCAGTTCTTCTACAGCCGCCAGTTGCTTGCGGATGGCCGCAGCGGCAACATTATCCGCCACCACTCCGACTGGAGAAACTAACGCCATCAGGCTAGAAAGCACGATCGTCAGAATATCCATAGGCTATCTATCACGGATTGATCTGCTGCTGGAGATACGCTAACACCTCAGTCACCGGAATTTCTTCAGCCGCTTTCGTCGCCCGGTGCACCACCTCAACTTTGCCATCCTTCAAGGCTTTACCCGTCACAATTCGGAACGGAATCCCAATCAGATCGGCATCTTTGAACTTCACACCGGCCCGTTCATTGCGATCGTCCAGCAGAGTTTCAATCCCTGCCTGGTTCAGCTCCGCATACAGGTTTTCTGCCGCTGCTACCTGATCCGGCTTGTTCACATCCGGAATCACAACGATCGCTTGATAAGGAGCGATCGCGGTCGGCCAGATAATGCCGTCTTTATCGTAGGACTGCTCCACCGCTGCCTGAGCTAACCGGGACACTCCAACGCCATAACAGCCCATGACTAATGGCACCTCTTCGCCTTGCTCGTTGGTATACGTTGCTCCTAACGCCTGAGAGTATTTCGTCCCCAGTTGGAAGATGTGCCCAATCTCAATACCTCTGGCCGTTTTCAGGAGTTGCTGCGGATCATGCACTGCCCGATCGCCCGCTTGCGCCTTCCGCACATCCACGACTAGTTTTGGTAGCTCGAAATCTTTGCCCCAGCTTGCCCCAACTTGGTGATATCCGACTTCATCGGCTCCAGTCACAAAATTAGTCAAATCTACTGCCGTTTGATCCACCATCCGGAGGAACTTAGAAGTCAGTAAATTCCGATTGGCTCCGGCCTCTAATGGTTGGGGCTTCGGTAACTTCAGGTAGCTGTCTGCCAAATTGGGCGACATGTAACCCAAAGGTAACGGCTTGGCGGCCCATTTTTCCTGAGCAGCAGCATCCGGTACGGTTAAAGCAATTACGGTAGAGCCG
>DATNPU010000360.1:0-7276 GCA_036703105.1 Microcoleaceae cyanobacterium | reverse complement strand
TTGAAACCCGCCCGTTACTAAGTCCGGCGTTTATTCACAGTGAGCTACCCATGACCGACGCCGCATCGGATTTAGTGGCAGACACACGCGATCGCATTCGCAAAATTCTGCAAGGGCAGGATCGCCGGGTGTTAGTGATTGTTGGTCCCTGTTCGATTCATGATGTGCAGGCCGCCCATGAGTATGGGGAAAAACTGGCACGGTTGCGTTCTGAGTTGGCAGACCAGTTGGAAATTGTCATGCGGGTGTATTTCGAGAAACCCCGCACCACGACAGGTTGGAAAGGCTTAATTAATGATCCCCACTTAGATGGCAGCTACGACATTAATACTGGATTGCGCCTCGCCCGTGAGTTGTTGCTGGATCTGGCCCACATGGGGCTACCCGCTGCTACCGAATTACTTGATCCGATTATTCCTCAATACATTGCGGATGTGGTGTCTTGGACGGCGATCGGTGCCCGCACGACCGAAAGCCAAACTCACCGGGAGATGGCATCGGGGCTATCAATGCCCGTCGGCTTCAAGAATGGCACAGACGGGAGTTTCGGGATTGCGATTAATGCCATGCTATCGGCTAGTCACCCACACCGCTTTTTAGGCATCAATGCCCACGGGCTAGCTAGCATCGTTACCACGACCGGCAATCCAGATGGCCATTTAGTATTACGGGGCGGTAAGCAGGGAGCCAATTTCACTGCTGCATATGTGGAAAAGGCTGTTGTGGAATTGAATCAGCAGGAATTGAATTCTCGCGTCATGATCGATTGTAGCCACGACAATTCTGGGAAAGACTATCGCCAACAGCCTGTGGTTTTACAAAATGTCGCGAAACAGATTGCTGAAGGCTCCCCTCACATTATGGGTGTGATGATTGAAAGCCATTTAGTTGCCGGAAATCAACGTATTCCTAAGGATCTGAGCCAGCTGACCTACGGGCAGAGTATCACCGATGGTTGTGTCGATTTTACGGTCACCACGGAGATGTTACGTACTCTAGCCGCCGCAGTGAGTAGCGATCGCTTACAACTCACACCCTAATCAAGGGCAATCCTCGCTTTAGGCTTGCCCCCGATCGTTTACGAGCCATCGTTAATCTGAGATTGGGGGCAATCGAGTCTGTTAGCAAGTCGCTTTTGAACCTATAAAAGAAGTGAGCCTGAGCCGATGAGATCTTTTCAAATAGGCTCTTACGCAGGAACGCATGTCTGTCAGTCTGGTTACATCTGATTTTCTGAATGCCCCTGGTTTAATCCTAGATGTGCGGAGTCCAGCCGAGTACGGGCAAGGCCATATTCCCGGAGCCATTAGCTTTCCGCTGTTTGACAATGACGAGCGGGCACAGGTGGGAACTTGCTACAAGCAGCAAGGACAGGAAGCCGCGATCGACCTGGGGCTGGCGATCGTTGGCCCTAAGTTAGCTACTTTTGTCCGGCAAGCGAAACAGCTCACTCCCGATCGGCAGTTGCGCATTCATTGCTGGCGGGGTGGGATGCGTAGTGGCAGTATGGCCTGGTTACTGGAGACGGCTGGCTTTCAGGTATCCTTGCTGGAGCGGGGGTACAAAGGGTTTCGGCAATGGGTACGCACCACCCTGGCCATGCCTCACCAGATTTGGACGCTGGGTGGGATGACCGGAACTGGGAAAACGGAGATTCTCTATGCTTTAGCGGCTCAGGGTGAGCAGATTCTCGATCTAGAAGCGCTAGCAAACCACCGGGGTAGTAGTTACGGGGCGTTGGGTTTACCTGCCCAACCTTCTACTGAGCAGTTTGAGAATTTGCTCGCGATCGCTTGGGCCAAACTGGATTCCACTCGTCCGGTTTGGATTGAAGCGGAGGGTCGGATGATCGGCACTTGTCGGATCCCCAATGAGTTATTTCAACAAATGGTTTTAGCTCCCATTGTTCAAATTGAACGATCGCGCTCTGAACGGATTGCTTTCTTACTGGAAGGATACGGTAAGGCTGACCGTATCCAACTGATTGTGGCGACAGAACGGTTGAAAAAACGGCTCGGTGGAGAACGAACTCAGCAAGCGGTGGCGGCAATTCATCAGGGTGATTTAGCGACTGCGATCGCGATCGTTTTAGATTATTACGACAAAACCTATTTGTATGACTTACAGCGTCGCCGGGTTCCCATTCATGCTGTTAATGTTGGCGGACTGACTGCCGGAGATAGTGCAAAAAAATTGCTGGAACAAACCAGCCGGTTATCAGTAGAATCATCATGCTTCATTCGCTGAAAAGCTGGAATCAGAGAATAGATGAGATCAATAGTAGCCTGTTATTTTTATGGAAAAGCCCTCTCGGTTATTAGTTAAGCTGGGTCAAAAACTATTTGAAAATCCAATAGATTGCGATCAATTTGTTGATAGTTTAGTTCATCCGAAATCTTTTCATCCTTGTATCTTATGGTGTCGGGAAAAGCCGGAGCTATCGCCATTCCAGCTAGAGTCCCCGTTACCCTGGCAACCTAAATTTGTCGATCGCCTGAGCTTAGGACAAAAGCCCGGCCAACATCCCTTACATGATCAAGGAGCCTTTTACTGCCTTGATTTTTCCTCGGTATTTGCTATTTCTGTGTTGTTAGCAGTTCCACTCAGCCAATCTACTGCGATCGTCGATGTCTGCGCCTCTCCGGGAGGGAAAAGTATTTTTGCCTGGGCGGCTTTACACCCACAGTTATTAATTAGTAATGAAGTCATTGGTAAGCGATCGGCGGCGTTAATTAGTAACCTTAAACGGTGCCGCATTACTCCTACCTTAGTCACAAGAATTGATTCTAAAATTCTGGCCGCAGACATTCCCCAGACGGCTTCAGTCGTATTAGTAGATGCACCTTGTACAGGACAATCCTTAATTGCCAAAGGAGGGAAAGCACCCGGTTGTTTTCATCCGGTGACCATTAATAACAATGCCAATCGCCAGAAACGCATTTTAGCTAATTCTGCCCAATTAGTGGCGCCTCAAGGGTATCTAGCCTACATGACTTGTGCTTACTCCCCTGAGGAGAATGAGCAGGTTGCAGAGTGGTTTTTAGAGCGATTTCCACACTTCCAAACTGTAGAAGTGCCCCATCTCACCTCCTATCAATCCCAGTTAACTAACCAACCGTGCTACCGGATGTTTCCCCAGCAAGGGTTAGGGGCAGGAGCGTTCACCATTTTGTTCCAAAATACGGCAACCGGGCAGCCTCAAGCACTTCCAGAGACATTTCTGACTCAGGCTGGCAGCAGTTTGATCGATCTATCCTGTTAACTCCCAAATATCTATCGAGTAACCGTTGTTTTTAATGCCAGAACCCGAAATTTATGGCATACTCATTTTATCGGAGATTAATTCCTGTAACCCGATAGGGTTTTAGTAGATTAAGTGAGCTGTCTAAAGTTTAGGAGTTTTGCCATGTTAACCAATCCGCTATTCCTGGGTTCTGCGATCGATTCTGCTTATTCGATCGCAGAATCATCGGTGTCAACCCAGTCGCTTTACAGAACTACTCCAGTTCAGCCTCTGGCATGGAACCAAATTACTCAAACTATTCTACCGACCAAAAATTTTCAGCACTTTCGTCGCCCTGAGATCGCTCAGTTCTATGCGGTTGTCCTCAGCCGAGGTGGACGAATTGGGTGCTAGGTTGCTCATATTAGATCGAGAGTTGGTAATACTGACGATACCAATCGACAAAGCGTTGAATCCCCACCTCGATCGAGGTGCTGGGCTTAAAGCCAACATTCCGCATTAAATCATCGACATCTGCGTAAGTGGCTGGCACATCTCCCGGTTGCATGGGGAGTAATCGCTTTTCCGCGGTCTTGCCCAATGCTTGCTCAATAACTTCAATAAACTGCATTAGCTCTACTGGACTATGGTTACCAATGTTATAGAGCTTGTAGGGCGCTGAGGTTGGTACATCCGGGTTAGAGTTGACGGATGGAACATGGGATAACACCCGCACAATCCCTTCAATCACATCATCTACATAGGTAAAGTCCCGTTTCATTTTGCCGTAGTTATAGATGTCGATCGGCTTGCCTTCGACGATCGCCTTGACAAACTTGAAATAGGCCATGTCTGGTCGGCCCCAGGGACCATAGACGGTGAAAAACCGTAGTCCAGTTGTGGGTAACTGGTAAAGATGGCTGTAGGTATGGGCCATCAATTCATTTGCTTTTTTCGTGGCGGCATAGAGGGAAACGGGATGATCAACCTGATCAGCTACCGCAAACGGGACTTTGGTATTAGCGCCATAGACTGAACTGGAAGACGCGAAGACTAAATGCTTCACTTGGGCTTGGCGACAGCCTTCCAACAAATTGACGAAGCCAGAAACATTACTATCCACATACGCCCAGGGATTTTCGAGCGAATACCGGACTCCCGCCTGGGCTGCTAGATTTACGACATAATCAAAGGCCTGATCCTGAAATAGTTGGGTAATGCCATTGCGATCGTCCAAATCTAGCGTTTGAAACGTGAATCCAGCTTGGGGTTGCAGTTGGGCTAAGCGGGCTTGTTTGAGGCTGACATCGTAATAAGAATTAAGGTTATCAATGCCATACACCTCAAAGCCATCCTGTAACAGACGCTTCGCTAGGTGAAACCCAATGAAACCAGCCGCCCCAGTCACCAAAATTTTCATGCGTTCGCTAAATAATGCCGCTTTACTCCCATCTATCTAAGCTTAATTGGTGCCTACCAAGGAGGAAACCCGGGCTTGGAAACCCGCTTTTAACAATGCATTCGCCGTCGCCTGATCATCCTGCACCCGGAACTGCGCTCCAAACCGGACAAAATGGCGTTTTTCATGGGCACTGACGATCGCCACCACGGGCACTTTCGCTTTGTCTTTTTCCCCTTGTTGGCTCAGGAGCACTTCTTTCAAGCGCTGCCGTTCTGTAATGTCGCTAGCCATTTTAGGTTCCAGTTCCACCATTACCATGCGAATCTCTTCGATCGGTTCGGCATCGTCAATAATGAATTGCACCTGATCATCTCGCCGATCGACTTTACCCCATAGCATTAACCGGGCATCCGCTTGCAATGTGTCCTTGACCCGCTCGTAGCTCTTGGGAAACACGATCGCTTCTACAGAACCCGTTAAATCTTCGATCTGCACGATCGCCATACGATCGCCTTTTTTGGTGGTAACAGGTTTGAGACTGGTGACGAGGACGATCGCGCTAATCGTTGCATCGTCATTGTACTGTTCCAAATCCCCCAAGTTAATGGGAGCCAGAATCCGCGCCGACTCACGTAACGGTTTCAGAGGATGGTCAGAAATATAGAAGCCCAACATTTCCTTTTCCAACCTCAGCTTTTCTTGCTGAGGAAAGTCGGGTACAGATGGTGCTTTCGGCGCAGACTCAAAACTAGGGGTTGGTGTGCCTGCGGTTGGATCCATGAACAAATCGAACAAATTGCCCTGTCCCGTGGCCCGATCCTTCGCGCGAGATTGCGCCCAATCCAACACTAATTCCAGGTCATGAATTAATTGATTGCGGTTCGGCTCCAGTTGATCAAACGCACCACAGTGGATCAACGCTTCCAACGCCCGGCGGTTGACCGTGCGGGAATCGACCCGATCGCACAAATCTGCCAACGACTTAAAGGATCCAGATGCTTCCCGTGTGGCCAGAATGGCCTCGATCGCCCCCATCCCCACGTTCCGCACCGCAGATAACCCAAACAGGATGCTATTCCCCATTGAGGTGAAGTCAATCCGCGATCGGTTAATATCCGGCGGTTCCACTTCAATCCCCATTGCCAGACAGGTACTGATGTAGCGTTGTACCTTATCCTGATCACCACTATTGGCAGTCAGCAACGCTGCCATGTACTCCACGGGATAGTTTGCCTTCAGATAGGCCGTCTGATAGGTCACATATCCATAGGCAGTAGAGTGAGATTTATTAAAGCAATTAGAGGCAATCAGCCCATTTGCTAGCAGAAAGTTATGGTCGTCTGAGGCAACGCCAATGTCGTAAACCGGCTGAATGCCTAGGGCAGTGCGGTGAATGATCTTAACCATAGGGATAGCAGGACAGATATCTATATATAGTAGGTAATCAGGAGAAACCTGCCCTTACAGTCTACATATAGTTGGTTAAAAGCGATCGCCTTAGCTCTGGCGATAGACGGCATCTAGATAGTCGATCGCGGCTTCCAGTTTAGACGGATACCGTTGGGAAAACTCCTCAAACCACAACCACTCATCGGAATTAGGGGCTAACTGTTGTAGCCATTGCTTTGCCTGCTCCGCTAACGCTGCTCGCCGTTGCCGAGCTAACTGCTCCTGCTGCCGTTGGGCTTCTCGTTGCTGCTGTTCGCGTTGTTGGGTTTCAATCCGGTCACGCTCGGCATAATCCGCCTTCAACTGTGCTAACAGGGGATCGGTGGGCGATCGCCCGATCGGTTCTAAAGGAAGCGGGCTTGGTTGTAGAGGTGGGGCAGGATGAGATCGCCCAATTTGGGGACGGGGCGGATGCGATCGGGTTGGGGGAGGTAAAGGAGGGATGGAGGAAGGAGGCGATAGAGAGGGAAGGGCAGATGGGGGGCTAGGGGCGGAATGGGAATGATGCTTGGAGTTAGGTTCTAGTTGGGCTAATAGATCATCGACTGCACCCGTGGTTGGAGCAGCAGTATGGCTATTAGGGGCAGCAGGAGGTGGCGATGATGGGGATGGCATCGCCTCAGATTGTTGGCCTTCCAAATTTGCCAATAGTCGATCGAGCGGATCCATAGCTTAATCACTGATAGCATTGAGCAGCACTTCGCTCAAGCTCAGGTCTCCCATATCTTCAATTGTAATCGTGTCGCAGATATCAAATTGAGCACCGACGCCCTGCAACTGGTCATCCAAAGCTTTGAGAAATTTCGTTGCACTGGCATCATTACCGACCTGGATAAAGGCAATGGCCAGTTCCTCGTCCCGTTCCATCCGACGAGTGGCATCAATAATCACTTCCATCACCGCTTTGCGATCGTCCGGTTCGCCATCCGTAATCACCAGGATCGTTTCCCCTTCCGGTTTAGTTTGTCCAGCCGCTTTGTGTTGGAAATATTGGTTGGTGGCATCTAGAAGCACTCCAGCCAGGTTCGTTGTACCCGAGGGATCATTCTCCATAAACACCTGTTCAACTTTGCTGGAGGTCACATTGTCATAGCGCTTAAACCGCCCCGAAAATACATACACGGTGATCCCATCTGGATCGAACTGCTCACATTTCCGAGCCACTGCCAATGTTGATTCCTGGGCGGCAAACCAACGACTCT
>DATNPU010000352.1:0-18690 GCA_036703105.1 Microcoleaceae cyanobacterium | reverse complement strand
GTGGAAGCGCGGGGCAGTTCTGTAGGCCAAACGACACTCTCCACCGAATTGGCTCAGGGAGCGGCCCAAGTTCGGACGGTAGAACACCTGCTGGCGGCGTTGGCTGGTATGGGAGTGGATAATGCTCGGATTGAACTAGATGCCCCAGAAGTACCGTTGTTGGATGGGTCTGCCCGAGAATGGGTTGAGGCGATCGCGGAGGTTGGGTTAGAACCGCAAAGGATGGCTCGAACTGCGATCGACCTGGAAGCGCCTGTCTGGGTGCGTCAGGACGATGCCTTTGTCGCTGCCTTACCCTCACCGGAATTGCGATTTACCTATGGAATTGATTTTGACTTACCGGCCATTGGTAACCAGTGGCATAGTTGGTCTTCCCAGGCTAGCTTTGCTACAGAAATTGCTCCGGCTCGCACCTTTGGATTAGCCCACCAAATCGAATATCTACGCGCTCAGGGATTAATTAAAGGCGGTAGTCTGGACAATGCTTTAGTTTGCAGTACTGAAGGGTGGCTCAATCCTCCATTGAGATTTCCAAATGAACCAGTGCGCCATAAACTTTTAGACTTAATAGGAGACTTAAGTTTGTTGGGAGATTTTCCCAAGGCCCATTTCTTAGCTTATAAAGCGAGCCACCAATTACATATCCAACTGGTGCGATCGTTAGTCGCTTCTGGCTGCTGTTAGCTCTAGGGACTCAGTGATCCACGATTTGCTCATTCCCTGCCAATTTTGCTCTTCCGCCCGCTTACTACAACCCGATCTATGTCTACCCTGATTAACGTTAATACGACTGATACACCGCTTAGCCATGTGGAAACTCGTCCTGCCACTGTAGAGGAAGGAACTGCGTCACATCCCGAGGCGGCACCCAAAACGGTGTTTTCGGCTGAGGAAATTCATAAGCTGTTACCGCATCGCTACCCCTTTGCATTGGTCGATCGGGTGATTGACTATGTCCCTGGCAAGCGAGCTGTGGGCATCAAGAATGTCACGTTTAATGAACCTCATTTTCAGGGTCACTTTCCAGGTAGACCGATTATGCCTGGTGTGTTAATCGTGGAAGCGATGGCCCAGGTCGGCGGTATTGTGCTAACCCAAATGAATGAAGATGTTCAGGGTGGACTCTTTATGTTCGCTGGCATCGATAAAGTCCGTTTCCGCCGTCCGGTGGTTCCCGGTGATCAATTGATTATGACTGTGGAACTCCTGTGGGTGAAGAAACGTCGTTTCGGCAAAATGCAGGGACGAGCTGAAGTTGATGGCCAACTCGTCTCAGAAGGCGAACTCATGTTTTCTTTAGTGGATTGATGACAACCCTGATTCATCCAACTGCCGTAATTCATCCCGGTGCTGAACTGCATCCCACTGTGCAAGTTGGGGCTTATGCGGTTATTGGCGAACGGGTGAAAGTGGGTGCCGGAACCACGATCGGCGCTCATGTGGTTCTGGATGGTTGGACGGAAATTGGCGCTCGTAACCAAATTTTCCCCGGTGCAGCGATCGGGCTGGCCTCCCAAGATCAAAAGTATGCGGGTGCGGATAGTCTCGTCAAAATTGGGGATGACAACTGCATCCGAGAATATGTCACGATTAACCGCGCCAATGCGGCTGGGGAAGCCACCATCATTGGTAATGGCAATCTGCTCTTAGCTTACGTGCATGTGGCCCATGACTGCATTATTGAAGATCAGGTGATCATTACCAATGCCGTTTCCTTAGCCGGACATGTGCGTGTAGAGTCCCGAGCCCGTATTGGTGGCATGGTGGGCATCCACCAGTTTGTGCAGATTGGCCGCTTTGCCATGATTGGAGCCATGTCTCGCATTGATCGCGATGTGCCTCCTTATATGTTGGTCGAAGGTAACCCCGCCCGAGTGCGATCGCTGAATCGGGTGGGGCTACAACGAGCGGGATTATCGAGCTTAGAAGAAGGCCAGATTTGGCGATCGTTAAAACAGGCCTTTCGACTGCTGTACCGCTCAGGACTGACCTTAAACGAAGCGTTGGATAAGCTGGAACCCCTGATTGATAGTGATTATTTGCAACATCTGCATCGTTTTTTAACTCAGTCGCAACAACCGGGTCGTCGGGGACCTACTCCTAATCGACGTACTCGACATGATGATGAGGATTGACGGATGAGCCGCATCTTCATCAGCACCGGCGAAGTGTCTGGTGATTTGCAAGGGGCTTTGCTGGTCGAGGCCTTGTATCGGCAAGCCCAGCAGCAGGGGATAACATTAGAAATTCTGGCGTTGGGTGGCGATCGCATGGCTGCCGCCGGAGCAAAGTTACTCGGCAAAACCAGTACGATCGGCTCGATCGGGATTTTAGAATCGTTACCCTTTGTCCTGCCAACCTTGCAAGTTCAGCGCCAAGCCAAACGGTACTTGCAGCAATCTCCGCCCGATCTGGTGGTGCTGATTGACTACATGGGGCCTAATGTGGGCTGGTGTAATTATTTAACCAAACACCTACCCCAACTGCCGATCGTCTATTTCATTGCGCCCCAAGAATGGGTATGGGCGTTGAATTCCTATAACACCGATCGCATCGTGCGAGCCACAACGCAAATTTTGGCCATCTTTCCGGAGGAAGCCAAGTACTTTCAGGCTCAAGGAGGGCAAGTCACTTGGGTGGGACATCCCCTGGTCGATCGCATGCAAGCTGCTCCCACTCGCTCTGCTGCCCGTGCCGCTTTAGGAATTGCCCCTGACCAGCCCACCATAGTGTTATTGCCTGCCTCACGGCAACAGGAGTTGAAATACTTACTCCCCGCGATTTGTCAGGCGGCCCAACAGATTCAGGCCAAGCTACCCGATGTCCAGTTTTGGATTCCTCTAGCTCTGAAGCAGTTTCGCCAACCGATCCAGGAGGCGATTCAGGCCTATGGGTTGCGGGCTACCTTGCTGGCGGATGGAGAGGCAGGAGCGCGGCGAGAAACGACCTTACAGGCGATCGCGGCAGCCGATTTGGCGATAACCAAGTCAGGAACGGTCAATCTGGAAATTGCGCTGCTGGATGTACCGCAGGTAGTGTTATATAAACTCAATCCCCTCACTGCCTGGGTTTTAGACAAGATGCTTAAGTTTTCGGTGCCGTTTGTCTCACCCCCTAACTTAGTCACCATGCAGTCGATCGTGCCGGAATTTTTGCAAGACCAGGCAACCCCAGAAACGATCGCCCAAACGGCTGTGGAATTACTGTTGAATCCTGATCGACGCCAGCAGGTGCTAGACGGTTATGCCCGAATGCGATCCACGTTAGGAGAAGCTGGAGCGTGTGATCGAGCCGCCCAGGAAATCTTGAAACTCTTACCAAAAACCACTTAACTCCGACTTCAGTCATTTCTTGCTCGGGAGTTTCAGGGCTTTTTTCACCAACGTTGGGATTTGCGAGGGGCAAGTAGCTACAGGGATTTTAGCTCGTTCAAAGGCCGTAATTTTGCTGTGCGCGCTGCCAATATCAGTTCCCAATTCTGCCACTTGTGAGGCAATGATCGCCCCAGCATGGCCCATCCGTCTGCCTTTAGGCGCAGTGCGACCAGCTACGTAGGCAATTACAGGTTTATCGATCGCTTCGGCAATATAGTGAGCCGCAGTTTCTTCACTATCACCACCAATTTCCCCCACCAGAACGATCACTTCTGTACTGTCATCCTCATCCAGAATTTGCAGCCATTGCGGAAACGAGGAACCGACGATCGCATCGCCCCCGATACACACTCCCATCGATTGTCCCAGCCCAGCTAAGGTCAATTCTCGGGCAATCTCATAGGTTAACGTCCCCGTCCGACTAATCAACCCGACGGAACCCGGCATATAAAACTCAGTCGGATGAATGCCTAGCAACAATTGGCCAGGGACAACGATGCCGGGGCTGTCTGGGCCAACAATCAAGGTTTCTGCCGACTCAGCTTTGCGTAACAGCGTTACCATGTCTGCTGGCGGCATCCCCTCGGTGATTAACACAATCTGGCGAATCCCTGAAGCGATCGCCTCCAAGGCGGCATCCAGAGCGGCATACGGTGAGACAAAGATCACTGTAGTATCGATCGCCCCTACTGCTGATACAGCCATTTCCACTAGGTCGAATATGGGAATATCATGCAGAACTTGCTGTCCATAACCTGGGCTAATACCAGCGACCACATTGGTCCCATAGGCTTTCATCAACGGGGTGTAGATGGAACCCAGTGGTTCGGTAATTCCCTGAACGAGTACGTTGCTATTTGGGGCAAAAATCATAGCCTGTTCACTTGCAGGTGCGATTGACACATGGACTATAAGTTGGTCAGTCTCTTGCAGGAGTCACCGTGCAAACCTCTACTTTATAGGATGACGCAAATAAGTGGGGTTTGCTGCTACTCCGATCACACTCCGATCGCCCGACTACTGGTATGGACTTAAACATTCCGACTACTCGATTTAGCCAGAACCACTGCTCGCATCACTGCATCATCCAAACTGCTCAACATCGGAATTTGAGCCGATTCTAGCAAGGCTTGGGCTGGTTCACATTGGGTACCCACTAGCCGAACCACTAGGGTAGGAGTGCGAACTGGCGGCAGGGTTAATGTCGGCGATCGTAGTTTGTTAATTTTAGTGTTGGTCGGCTGCGGTTTCGCTTTGATGCGCTCCAAAGAGTTGGTGATCACAGTGGCAATTTCATCGCAGGGGACCAGGCTACTGATCACGTTAATCAAGACTACCCGCATGTGCTTGTGCTGCGTCATTAGCTCTAAACCGGAGTCTAGGCGTTCGCCTAAGGTGGTGTGGCAGAAATCCCACCGCGTTTCCCCCCCAATGTTCAGGAAACTGGCTGGTTTGCCCCCCGCCTGACACACCATATCCATCGTTGCCATTGTTAATCCGGCCCCGTTACAGATAATGCCAATATGACCGTCGGGTTCCATGGTGACGGGAGTTTCATGTAAATAGGCGGCTTGTTTCTGCTCGGCTTTGGGATCGAGAGCCGCGAGATGGGGATGGCGGGCCAGCGCATCATCATTCACCGTTACCTTGCCATCTAGAGCCATTAATTCCCCTTTAGCACTGACTCCCAGCGGATTAATTTCGACCAGATCCAGATCATTCTGCACGAAGAGTTGGTACATTTTTTCGACGATCGCGCTGACCGACTCGATCAATTCCCCTCGCAACCCCATTTTGATGGCTAATCGGCGGGCGTAGTAGGAGGAAAACTCTGCATCCACAATCACATGCTGCATTTGTTCGATCGCGGCTTGCACATCGACCCCCCCTTGCTGTGAACCCAATAACACTGGACGACGCAGAGTGCGGTTGAGAACGACAGCGAGATAAAACTCCTGGTCGGCATTGTATTTAGCTTCCGCTAATAGCGCCTGGGGATACTCCCCCATAATCGGTAAGTTGAAGATCGTATGGGCTGCCGCGATCGCATCGATCGTGTTCTCGACAAATTTCACCCCACCCACTCGACCCCGCCCCCCAATCCGAACCTGTGATTTCAGCACCACCGGATAAGGAATGGTTAAGCCTTTCAAGTCTTTTGGGCGATCGATCCGTTGTGAAGGAAGTACTGGAATGCCAATATTACGGAATAATTCTTTCGCTTGATACTCCAGCAAATCCATAGGGCGACTCCCGCTGCTTCTAGGGCTTGAATAATTGTGATCATGCCCCAAACGGGGTACATCTGACCTTGATTTTTTACTAAAAGGGTTCACCACCCCTTGCGATACAGTCTGAAGCTGGTGGTTTTGTTTATGATTTGGGAAGTCTTCAGGACAATCGGTGATCATGCAAGCGAATACAGCCTCCCCGTTGATGCAGGGACTCCCTGCCCCACTCCCCTTGTTACCAGGCCAAGACCCCTGGCAGCGTACTATCCGCCCGATCGGCACCTATGTGCTGAATGGCATTGCCGTCTGGGGCGATCGCTTGGTTTTACTGGACTCCATTCGGGGGTTCTTGCTTGGAGTTGACCCCACTACCGACAGTGCTACGGTCTTAAATCCGCTGCATGTGGAGCAGTTTGTTGATGCGGTGGGGATAGCGATTTGGCAGGATACCCTCTGGTTTACCCGAGATGAGAGTGTGTATTACTGTCGGCTAGATGATTGGACGCCCCAGCATTTTGTCAGTTTGGATTACTCAGTTACCGGAGTGGGCGTTTGGGAATCTACCGTCTATGTGGCCTCGCAACGGTTGGGCTACATCACTGTGTTTGAGCGGGAGACGGCGCGTGAAATTACTCGCTTCCCCATGCCGGGAGTTGGAGAGGCTAACCTGACGCTGCGTGAAGAAGAATTGTGGGTCTGCGATCGCATTGAGCAAACGGTGTATTGTCTCGATCGGGCAACGGGCGAACAACAGTTCTGTGTGCTAACTCCGTTTGATTCACCCACAGGGTTAACCTTCTACCCGCATCCGCAAACCCAACAGGATATTCTCTATGTTTGCTATGCCAGTGAGGAGCCTTATATTCGCGATAATCCCAATGCTGAAGATCCATTGGAATTAAGTATTCGCGATCGTACCTTTGTTCATCCCCTCTACATTCACTACAATCCGCAGCAGCGCTATGCCCTGTCCAACGGCTATCTGATTGAAATGTGCTATGTGGAAGAACTACTGCCCACGGAAGAAGGACAGGTGCATCTCGATAATTTGGAATGGCGGATTGCGTTACCTGCAAATACCGATCGCCAGAAAGTGCATAAAGTCGAACCGATCGGGCGACCCTTTGTAGAGGAAATTCAGCAGGGGCAACGAGTCGCGGTGTTTAAGTTTGACTCGATTAAGCCCCATGAACGACATTTGTTTGGCTGGAAAGCCACGCTAGAAGTTCACAGTATTAAATATCGGCTGACCTTAGATGATGTCGATCGCATTCCGCCGCTTTCCCCCGACTACCAGGCGAAATATTTGGTGGATGATGATGAACTAGCCATGGATACACCAACCATTCAGGCCGCTGCCCAAGAAGCAGTGGGCACCGAAACCAACATTCTGCGGAAGATGTTGAAGATTCGCAACTATGTTTACGATCGCCTATCCTACGGGTTGACGGCTCGGATTGATACGCCAGATGTGGTGCTGGAGCGGGGCGTTGGCTCTTGCGGAGAATATGTCGGCTTACTACTGGCCTTGGCGCGGTTAAACGGGATTGCCTGCCGCACCGTGGGGCGCTATAAGTGTCCACCCCAGGCCGATTTGCATAACGTGCCGTTGCAACCGGACTATAACCATGTCTGGATTGAGTTTTATATTCCGGGGTTTGGTTGGCTACCAATGGAATCGAATCCGGATGATATCGCAGAACGTGGCCCCTATCCCACCCGGTTCTTCATGGGTTTACCCTGGCATCATGCGGAAATTGCCAAAGGCATTCCCTTTGAGACCATATCGATTCCGACTGGAGAAATGGAAGTGGCGATCGGGGATCTGGCCATCAATCACATCCGGTTTACGATTTTGGGCGAACTGCCACCGCCAAGCAACCGATAAAAGGGTGTACCGGGTCAGGTTGCAACGAGTAGAGTATAGAATGCCTGCACAATCTAGGAGGGTTCTATGCAAAGCCAGAGCAGTTATACCCAACTGACGGTGTATTACTTGAATGGTCAATCCGAGTCATTCATGGTTTATGATCCGGTAGATGCGGAACGGGTTCGTCAAGAGTTCCAGCAAGTGGTTCGTCGCTTGCTCGATCGCCCGTGGTGGGTGTTTCACCTGTCTGATCAGACAGTATGTATTCATATTGCCAATGTGGCCAAAGTGGAAGTGAAGCCACCCTTGCCGCAGCTCCACGGGGAAGATGTGTTTGAAAATGCGGAACGGGTAACGGCTCTTAACCGCACTTACCACCGAGAGTAGAAACAATCAGCGGTCCTCTGTCCTGATCTAAGCCAGAGTTAGGAGTTACATAACGATGTCACCCTCGGTTAGCTTAATTCGTGCCCAGTCCTACGATCGCCCAGAGTTACGACAAACTATTGAAGCGGTGTTGGCCCCATTGGGCGGCATGGCTGCTTTTGTCAAACCGGGCGATCGGGTTTTACTCAAACCTAATCTTCTGACTGGTTCCCGTCCTACGAAGGAATGTGTTACCCGCCCAGAACTGGTTTATTGTGTGGCGCAATTAGTCCAGGCAGCGGGAGGTCAACCATTTTTAGGTGACGGTCCTGCCTTTGGCAGTGCGAAAGGCGTCGCGTTAGCGAATGGTTATCAACCCTTAATTGACGATCTCAAGTTGCCAATTATTGACTTTCATGGCAAACGGTATCAAACCGTGAGTGATGAGTTTAATCACTTATTGCTGTCTAAAGAAGCGATGGAAGCCGATGTCGTGATTAATTTGCCCAAGGTTAAATCCCATGTGCAATTAACGGTGACATTAGGTGTTAAGAATCTATTCGGTTGTGTTCCCGGCAAAATGAAAGCCTGGTGGCACATGGAAGCCGGAAAAGATCGCGATCGCTTTGGCAAGATGCTAATAGAAACGGCTCGGGCTGTTGATCCTGACTTAACTATTTTGGATGGCATTATTGGGCATGAGGGAAATGGCCCAAGTGGTGGTGAACCGCGGCAGCTCGGGATTCTAGGCGCCGCCACGAATGTCTTTGCGCTCGATCGAGCGATGGTTGATATTCTGCAAATTGATCCTACTCAAGTGCCAACGATCGTCGCGTCTCAGGCATTAGGAGTATGTCCAGACTTGACAGATGTCGATTTTCCATTGTTACAACCGGATGATCTACGAATTAATGATTGGAAACTTCCCGATCGCCTGATGCCGATCGATTTTGGTATGCCCCGAGTCTTGAAATCCACCTTTCGACACTTGTATATTCGATTTATTAAGGAACCAATCACTGCTTACGGTGAGCGCTAATTAGAGTGAGTTCGCCACTTTAGTCAAGTTATTCATCGCTTGATTAAGGTTTTTGTAACTCTTGTGTCATCTTGTATGATTTGCGCTCGATCGAGCAGAGATTCGATATGGTGAAACTAGAAAGAAGTGGCTGCAATCAACCCTTCTCAGAGGTGGCTGATTCTCCCTAATATCAATTCGGGAACTATTCCATGTCTCCTTTAATGCTCCGTCAACTCTGGGCTTTGGTCGAAACCACCCAGGCTCAAACTATCCTTACCCTGGACGATGATAGTCTGGTGCAATGGCTGCTTAGACAACTCCGTCATCAACGTGCGATCGATCGTGACGAAATGAGTACATTGATGACTTATATTCACTCCAGGCTACCGTTAATCCGAGATTTGGCCTCTAGCCGAACTCCTGTTTGCTCGTAACGATTTTCTTGACATTGAAGTGCTGCCAGATCTGCGATCGTAGGGGCAACCTATTGGGGCAACCAACTTGAGATTCGCGTCAGATCTTTGCCCAATATAGGCTGCCCTTACTTGATTCAGTCTTCTACCTTAAGCAAACGCTGACGAACCCAAATCTGGGGGGACATCTTGCCACCGTCCAGGCCCTACCGCCCGTAGCGCTTCCTGCAACACCACATCTCCGGTATAGAGTGCCCGTCCCACGATCGCCCCTGTCACTCCTAAGGCTTCTAACGATAGTAATCGCATTAAATCACTCACCGAACTAACGCCACCAGAAGCAATGATTGGCACATCTACTGCGGTGGCTAACTCCCGTAGGGCGTCAAGATTTGGCCCTTGCAATGTGCCGTCTCGGTGAATATCGGTGTAAATAATCGCAGCCGCTCCAAACTGTGCCATTTGTTGAGCCAATTCGGTGGCTAAAACTTCCGAGGTCTCTAACCAGCCCCGAGTCGCAACTTTGCCATTGCGAGCATCAATGCCCACAACAATTTGTCCGGGAAATTCAGCACACAATGATCGTACCAATTCCGGTTGTTCTACGGCGATCGTCCCCAGAATTACCCGTCGCACTCCCCGTTCTAGTAGGTTCACCACACTTTGACGATCGCGTAGGCCACCACCGACTTGAATCGGCACGTTAATGGTTTGAACAATAGCTTCGATCGCCGCTAGGTTGACGGATGTTCCAGCTTTCGCTCCATCCAGATCCACCACATGCACCCAGCTTGCCCCTTGGTCGGCCCATTGTTGCGCGACTGCCACCGGATTTTCATCAAACGTTTGTGCCTGTTGATAATCTCCCTGATATAGCCGGACACATTTTCCGTCCAGCAGATCGATCGCAGGAATCACATCCATGAATTAATTGTCCTTGCCCAAATCACTCTCTTGCACAGTACCCGATGACTTGTCCCAAATCAATCATCCTATTACTGAGTCACCATAATTGAGCGCAACTATGGTGATGGATAGGTACTGAAGCGGAGATTTGGTTGGCTCTGGGCTGAATTCACTGGCAAATTTGCAAATTTTTGTTTGAAAAAAACACACTTGCCAGTTCTAGCGATTATGGTCTAGAACAATCGAATCCACTTACTAATTTCGACATCAGGGAAAAAGCATGAATATCTTGGTTGAAAACCTATTTAAGGACAAAAGAGAGCTAGTAATCCCTGGTTTTTTTATTCGCAGTACGGCTCCTGATAATGTCGAAGATGAAAACATTCCGATGGTTGATAGTGATCAGCCAACTATTCAGGATGTGATTGAGGTGTTGTATCAAAATAGCGCCACAGGGTCACCAGATTCTGGCTTAGTCATTGCGATTCATGGCTATAATACCGGGCCGGATGGTAGCCGCGATGGGGTGTTAGAAGATTGGTATCAACCACTTTGTACCTATGTCAATCAAGATCAATTTATCCAGCAAAAAAAGAATAGTTTAGTCTTTCTAGGCTATCGTTGGCCTTCGGAAAGTTTAAAGCGTAAAAACATTCGTAAGGATGCGTTTGCTGCGTTACCAATTCTGTTGCGGATCTTAGCTATTACTGGGCTGTTAGTTGCGATCGTTGGATTATGTACTGAATTTTTCACTGCCACTCCTGCTGCCGCTGCCTTAACTATTTCTGGAACATTAGGGTTTGCGATCGTTGCCAGTTTATTTCTACTAAGGATTTCGGTTTACTTCAGAGACTCTTATCGGGCGACTTATTTCGGTGTACCAGATTTAGTGGAATTGATTCGGCAACTGGATCAAGGGTTAGTTAATCGTAAGGTGAGTGAAACATTAACTGAGGAATCGATTTACGAAAAAATCACTGATCGCATTCCAGCCACTCAAGCCTTTGATCAGTCAGCTTTATTAGCATCACTCCAGATTATCCGTAGTGAACTCAGTAAGCGATCGGACTTACGAATTGATCAAGCAGATCCTAAGTTTCAATACTTTTTACAAGTGTTGAAGAAACGCCTTCCTTTAGCTATTGATCAGACGACCTTGATCGAAATTATTACTAGAATTATTGCGATCGAAGGTTTGGCCTATAGTGCTGCTCAAGAGTACTGGCAAACTCATCAAATTAAATTGTCATTTGTTGGCCATAGTATGGGGGGGCATGTTACCTCGCAGGTGATTCGAGTGCTATCTGACGTGTTTGACTCGCGTTCTGTTGGCACGATCGGAACAGATAAAGTAGAAAAATTTCCCTCTTCCCAAGTGGGGCGTGTGTTTACTTTAGGACGCTTAGTTCTAGTTTCTCCAGACATTCCATTAATGACGGTGACTTCAGGACGGGCTAACTTTCTGCGATCGGCGCTACGACGATTTGAGGAAGCTTATCTATTTAGTAATGAAGGCGATTTAGCCCTTCGCATTGCTTCTACAGCGGCTAATTACTTTTCCTTTCCCGCTCGGAGTCGAACTCAAGGGTATCGCTTAGGAAATTTAACCGTTCGGTCTAAAAAGTTAGAAACTAAAAAATCAAAGAAACGCCAGGAAACCTATGGCATTGTTAATTGGGATGAGTTACCTGATCCCCATCATCATCTATTACCCTATTTGGAAGTTAGCGTCTTAAATAAAGATAAGAACCAAAGTCTAGATCCAGCGAGCCAGAAGCAGGAAGGAGACGAAACAGTTGCCAGCGACCAGCAAGATGAAGAGGCGATCGCGGATCTATTCACCTATTTGGACTGCACAGAATATTGCGATAAAACTGACTACTACAGTCCAGATGCGGAGACAACAGACAATAATGTCTTAATCCTAAATAAACAAAAAACTCCGCTTAACTTCCTGGAATATGTCAACTTATTTATTGCCTTTGCTACCTTTGCTCCTAATAAGTTTCCTAAAGCAGGTAGAGATGTTCATGGGGGATACTTCTGGGGAAAATTTAGCAAGTTAATGATGTATCGGCTCGCTTTTGTCGGATTTCAAGGGCTACTAGATTCTCTGATCTTTACCCCACCAGATGATACGAAGTTACAAGTAAATCAACCCTTGCCAGAAGATTTGAAAACTGATTTGGCAGCAATTCAACAATTAGAACGCCAGCAACCTGCCCCGATCGCCCTAGATCCGATCGATCCTATATTGTTAAAACAATCTCAACGCGAACAACTGAAACGGCGGCGTCAAGTTGCTTTACGTTATTTTGCTTGGCTCTGTCAACAGAAACGAATTCAGGTCGCTATGTCGCCAGAACGTTATCAAGTTGATGTTCTCGTGCAAGATCATAATGTAGTTAGAGAAATGATGCTATCGCGAGAAGAACAGTCTTAGATGAGGTAATCAATGTTTTTAAAGGATGCTCCAGGCAATTAAAAAGGAGCCACCAACGTAGGCAAATGCTTCAATTAATCCTGCCCCTAAATTGGGAATAGCTTGATGCACAATTTCATCGGAGATTTTCACACCTGGTACTAAGACTAAGTCAGCAATCCAACGAATTGCAGCTAATGCTACCAGGCTAAATCCCAGGATCAAACCATATAAACCCAAGCTTTCTCCCCAGGTGGTAAATTCTGGTGTAAAGGCAATCCGCACAATATTTCCGGTGGCGATCAACAGTCCAGATAATGCGACTCCTGCCGCCGGATTGTTACGTTTACAAATTTCGCGAAACACGTTGTAATTTGCTACTTTGGGATAGAGATAACTGACTACAACTAACACAATGAAGCCGATTAACCAACAGACTAATCCCACTATCCAGGTACCACTTTGGCCACCTAGGGCAGCACTCAAAATTAGTCCATTGGCAATATGAATTCCCGCCTCGGCAGCAGCAGCGCCCACATTTTGTTCTTCCTGGATTTCCCGTGCCGTATCACATCGGCGCAGAATTAAACGATCGCCAATCCAAGCTCCCATTAACATGAGCACAATGACCCCAGCCCCATAACTCAGGAGGTAAAGCAGGTGTTCTTGCCAGGTTGCGCCTAATTTATCGAGTACTCCTGCTAATGCCAGCACAATGCCGAGATAGTAGCCGACCAGCGCGATCGCAACTGCTGGATTGTCACGTACAAATAGCTCTAGATTCAGCTCCATCTGGCGACGAAATAGCTTTTGGTAGGTGAATTGTCCTAACCAGAAAATGCCAAATCCTAGCAGGATTTCTAGGGAGACAATTGCTATGCGTAAAAGACTCGTGGTGATTTCGGGTGGCATAGTGGTCGGCGATTAACAATGAACAATAAAACAGTAAACAATTATCAGTAAGCCGTAAATCGAAAATTGCAAATCGTTAACTGTCTCCCTAACTCCCCAATTTTAATGGGAAACTGATTTAAAGTTTTCTAGAATTGGGAGCTTAAAGCCCTACGGATATACTAGAAAAGGGGGCGGTGCAATAGCTTTAGTAACCCTCTAAAAGAGCTAGACAAACAAGCAACTATGAGTGATTCAACTTCTTCAATGTATTAATTAATAAATCAGCAAGTTGATCATAAAAGAAGTAGTCATGTGCCCCGATCGTGGTGATAGCTTGGCCACCAAATTGCCGCTTAAATTGAGAGAACTTGGCATAGTTGTGATTAGGATTTTGAGTATAACCATAAAAATCATAAACCTGGCAACCTCTCGATTTTGCTCGTTGGATGGCTGCCCAATGTAGCCCATAACTTGCCATGACCTGTGGATGGAGATGGCTTCTGCCACCATACAAATATGTAGCTCGATCGCCCCAATAAACGACGAGAATTGCGGCTAGAATTTCATCTTGCCAGGTAGCTAAACCAATTTCAGCCATATTAGCGGCAAATAGTGTCTGGCATAGGTTAATAAAAAAGCCATACGGTTCACCAAAAAACTGCTGACGTTCGACAGTTTCCCAAAATAAATCATAGAATTTGGGGATACATTGAGGATCAGTTGTAAACTCTGGCACTACATGATAACGCTGGCTAATCCGAATGTTATAGCGTCCTTTAGGCTTCATACTGGCCAAAATTTGCTTGATATCAGGGCGTAGATTAATTAACAGGGTTTCTGATGGTAGTAAGTCCACCGGAGCCCGGACAAATTTTTCTAGATGTGCTGGTTTCTCTAAAAATAATGGTTCGATTCGTAACGCGATCGCTCCTAGAGAATGCACTAATTGTTTGGCCTGCTCTAACAATAAATTCATCCCCGTTACTTCAAATCCTGGGATGAAACAAGGCATACCAGGAGCTACTAGTAAATTCGCCTGATGGGAGCGAGGATAAAAATAAAAAATGCCTCCTCCGACTAAAGTGGCTTGTTGAAAGATTCCATAGCGAAAGGTTTGATAGCCCTCTTTCTGTTTAAAGTCAGCCCATGCCCACGATTGCATAAAACAACTGTTAGGCAAGGATTGATTGAACTGATTCCATTGATCGCGATCGTCCGATCCTAATTCGCGAATCGTTAATGCATCCAGGTAAATTGGTTCAGTACTTAGCAATTTCAAACCCTAGTTAATCATCCCGACTGTTATACAAATTCCATAACCAAATGCCACCAATCACAGTCATCCAAAATCCGAGCCAACCAAAGCTGCCACCAGAATAATAATCACCATCCGAATCACCGCTATAGTAACCACTGCTGTAACCACCACCCGAAAATCCTTTCCCAAAGGCAGCATCCGGAGCCGCTAAGTTAGCTACCAAAAGACTAACCGACAGGATTGTAATTAGTTCTGCGGTATGTTCTGAAATGTATGTGAGTGGCTGCCCCGATCGCACTTTTTCGAGCAACTGTTTCAAATCTTTGGCTAACTGAGGCGGCAATTCTTGAGCGCGATCGACTAGGCTAGATAGTAATTGTTTGGCATCAATTTCACTTAGCAAAGTTTTGGTGTATCCCAACCATTCCTGAGAAATTCGCAGGTCATGAGAGGGATGTTGAATTGGAATTAGCTCTCCTACCTGTGGCTTAGGTTCATCACCGGATTGAGCTTGATGGAAGTGTTCTAACCATACTTGAATCATTGACTCTAACTGTAGTGGATCTTGGGTGCTAATTAGCCCAGTTCCTACTTCCTGAACTTCTAAGAAATCTAGCCAATCTTCTGGTTTTGCTGCGTCTACTAAGTCAGCCTGACGACTAGTATTGTGTGAATTGAGCAGATAATAAAATAACTGAGGATGATCTATAGTATGGATATTAATAGTGTGGCGATCGCGGGTAGTTTTAGCTGGAAACCGAAATACTTCTGTCCAGGTTTCCGGATTAAAACGTTGTAAATCTTGGGGAAAGGTCAGTAGCTTTAATTCTTCTGATGTAATTGCTGTTGGTGAACCTAGAAAGAAGCCCCAATCACCATAATCGTGACGATGGAAAGAGGGAATTGAAATTCGCATTGGTTTAGCATGAATTTCAGCGGCCAGTGCACTTTGATAAATGCACCAAAAAGCAGCAGGGGTTTTCTCTGGGGAAACGGCATTTTTGGCTAACACACCTTGAGGATGGAGGATACGCCGAATTTGGGTAAACCATTCACGGCTATAAACCGGCGTTTCTTCGGGGCGAGTGGGGCAGGTAAAATCGCAAATTACCACGTGATAACAAGCATCTGGTAAAGCAGAAACGAATTCAAATGCTTCCTGGGTGTAAACCGTGACTCGATCGCTGCCTAAAGGAACTTGTTCTGCGGTCGTTAAACTACCCTGATTATAAGGCTGGAAAATTGTTCGGCCTAGTTCTAAAACTTCTGGATCATAGTCAACTAATGTGATTTCACTGACTTGATGGAAGCGAAGAATATCTCGTGCGGCTAAACCATCTCCTCCCCCACAAATCAATACGCGTAAAGGAGTATTAGAAAAGCGTTGGCTCGCTAATGCGATCGCTGGAGCCACAAGATATTCATGATAAATTGCTTCATCTGCTGTATCAAATTGCAAATTGCCATTGATATAAAATGCGAGTCCAGTGGAGTGCTGTTCAATAAATAAGCTGGGCATACTTGGGTCTTGGCATATTTTGTTAATAAGACTGTTGCTGGAATTAATGGTATCTCTTTGAGGATATGACTTGATGCTCTTAATTAAATCCCAGCAAAAACAAACAATACTCCAACAATTACTAACGTCCAGGCGGCTACAAATTGCCAGATCCGAGATGACGAACTAGTCGATCTCTGGAAACTAGGGATACTACCACGGGAACTAGAGCTACTATCCCAGGAACTAGAGCTACTAAAGTTAGGAGCAATTGGAACAAAATCACGTTGTCCAGTTTGCACATTCGTAAAATCTTGAGGTTGTACCGTGCGGGTGGAGTAAACGTTCAGCGTCCCATCTGGCCAGGCCTCTAAGGCCAGGTTCCATAAATGCGCTTCATCCCAATAATCCCAGGTGATGCGATCGTCGGTTTCACCGTCTGATCTGTAATTTCCCTCCGTTTGAGATTCAAATTTATAGAGGCGGTTGTACATTTGCAGTTGAGCATAGGGTTCTCGACCCGATCGCACATCTTCTCTTAATTGCATCGTCACATCTCTGGATGATTCAGGATCATAAATGGATGGACTACGAACTTGCTCTGCCAAATACCATTGCACCGAGCGATCGGCATTAGTTGGATCTGTTTCTCGCATTAAGTAATACTCTTTACCCGTTTGTGATTTCAACAACCACTCGTCAGTTTCATACCCTTTATCATCTCCATAAGTACTGTAATCAACTACCCGCCAAAGTACCCCATGATAGGTGAGGCGATCTCCGTCTCGTAATTGGCGTAATTCGTATTCTGTGCTGGTAGCCATAATTCTGGGAATAATTAATTCCTAAACCTAACGACTAATGCTTCTCAACCACAACAACTTGTAATTTTTTGACATTTAGCCAGTGGCTAATAAGTAATTCCATTGCGCCCGATCATGACTGCCGCAAATTTTCATCGTCAACAAATCGGCAAGCTTCTTAGCTTTGGGGCAGTTGTCCTGATAATAATCGCAAACATGAATATCGACTGCGATCTTTTGGCTTTCTGGCCAAATATGCAAGGCCACATGCGATTCTTCTAGCACTAAAACTACAGAAAGCCCCTGAGGATTAAACGTCACTGCCACCTCTCCGACACAATGCAATCCGGCTTCACAAACCAGTGCTTTCAGTAAATCCAGCCAGTCCGTTGTAGTGAGCAGCATCTGATCGATTGAAGTCGTCAAGATGGCAGAAAAATGGTGCGATCGAATCATGGGCTATGCAACCGCGATCGCCAAACGTAAAACCACGATCGCCGAATTCCCTCAAATTTATCACCGTCATTCATGCTTCGAATCAGCTCCCTCTCTGCTGATCTGTCTACAGCGATTGCACGATCGCATCCAATAACGTAGCTGCCCCAAACCGAATCGGATCTGTACAGGGTAATCCCGTTTCCATCTGCACCTGTGCGATCACCTGTTGAGCGTCTGCATCTGTGAGATGCCAGGTATTCAGGGCGATCGCGGCCACTTTGGTCGGGGCAAAAGCTCCTCCTGCTCTAGCGACGGTTTCGTATAACTGCACAACGTCGCGTAACGGTGGAATCGGTATCTCTGGCAATTTATGAATCTGCGTTTGTCCGGCCCGATGCACCAGGATTAGATGGGTAGGCTGACTGCCCCGAAGTAACGGTAGTGTTGCGGTTGAAGCGGGATTGCCTAACGAACCCTGGCCCTCAATATGCAAAATGTCGTTTTCGTGGCCAAACTGCATCACCATTTGTTCGACTGCACCAGAGGCAAAATCGACGCGAATGGCATCTAGAGGAATTCCATCTCCCGCAATCATCAGTCCAGCTTGTCCAGTCGCCAGAAATTTCGATCGTAATCCTCGTTCTAGTGAGGCCTGATGTAATGCCAAGCTGGTAGACATTTTGCCGACGCCCATATCAGTTCCTACAGTCAGCACCCGTAAACAGGACAACGATCGTGCGGCTGCACTTCCGACCGTCAACCCTGGAGGTTCCCGCCGAATGTCCCAAATCCACTGATCCGGTGGCTTCAGTAATTGGTTTAATTCGGGGTCAGTCGCTAACTGAGTATGTAAGCCATTGGCGATCGATAACCCCTGCGCGACGGCTTGTTTGATCTCTTGTCTCCATTCATCCGGTAACGCCCCGCCGGACGGCGCAATCCCGATCGCCAGCACATCGGGTTGGTAGGCCAAGGCTTCGGCCACAGTCGCGACGATTGGGGCTGATTTAGCCACTCCAGTCAGTTCTGTGAGTGATTCTCCAGCACATTGGCGATCTATAACAGCAACGATCGGAGCGCCACTAAAGCGGAGTAAAGCTAACCCAGTTTTGCCGTGATTGCCACGAATGCCGTCATGGAGCAGGATCGCTAAGCGATGATGGGGTTTTAACATAACTTATGGTCAGAAAATTAAT
>DATNPU010000336.1:0-10536 GCA_036703105.1 Microcoleaceae cyanobacterium | reverse complement strand
GTTACCGAAAAATCAGGCTCCGGTGTTAAAGGCAGGCAGTTGGGCCGCCGCGATCGTTGATGAGCTGACTCCAGATCCAGAGGACATCCGGGTAGACAAATATCGGATGAGCGGCTTCTGGGATACCCCATTAGATAGCATTCTCAAGAACCTGGGCAAAACCACTCTGTTATTTGCCGGCGTCAATGCCGATCAGTGTGTGATGGTGACGTTACAGGATGCGAATTTTCTAGGCTATGACTGTATCCTGTTAAGAGATTGCACCTCCACCACATCCCCAGAGTATTGCTGGCAAGCCACGATCTATAACGTTAATCAGTGCTTTGGCTTCGTCAGTGATGCGCCAGCATTGCAGCAAGCTATATCACTTGAAAGCTAGCAGTATCAAGTTATGCAACAAGGGTGACGGTAGTATCCCCCGTTGTGGCGTATGCTGCTTTCAAAGTCCCGATCGCTGTATTCACAAATTCCGGCAAGCTGGTTCAGGAGTAAGAGAGATGGACTCGACAAGCTGTGTGATTCCGGTTGTGAAGTCGCCGCGCGATTATCAGGCATTCCGCATCAGTCCGCAGGATACAAATCGATTAGCGATCGTGTTTGATCCGCAGATTGCCAATATATCGCTGACCTTCTGTGTGGAAATTTTTGATGTAGATGGCAAAACTCCTCCCAATCGCCACCAATGGGCCGTGGAAATGTTTTTTGTGCTGAAAGGAGAAGGCGCCGCTACCTGTGATGGCAAAACGGTACGGATTCAGGCCGGTGATAGCATTTTAGTACCACCGACGGGAATTCACGAAATTCGTAATGTTGGTGATAGTCGCTTGTATACCCTCTGTTTTATGGTGCCGAATGAAGACTTCGCCGAATTAATTCGCAGCGGTACTCCCGTCGAACTTGATGCTGAAGATATGGCTGTGTTACAGCGATCGCCGTTAGCAGTTTTTGGTTAGAGCGCGATCGACACAACATTAGACAATAAGAAGGTCTACCCATTCCGGTAAGCCACTTGTCTATGTTCACGGTTGAGAAAGAAACAGTTTCCATGTTGACGCGAGATGGAGTGCGGCTGGATGCTGATGTCTACCGTCCGACCGCATCCGGATCATTTCCGGTCTTGTTAATGCGGCAACCTTATGGACGCGCGATCGCTTCCACTGTAGTTTATGCGCATCCCTCCTGGTATGCGGCGCATGGCTACATTGTAGTGATTCAAGACGTGCGGGGACGGGGCAGTTCGGCAGGAGAATTTCGCTTATTTGCCCATGAAATTGAGGATGGCGAAGATACCGTCCAGTGGGCAGCCAACTTACCCGGTAGCAGTGGCGAAGTCGGTATGTATGGCTTTTCCTATCAAGGCATGACGCAACTGTATGCCGCCATCAATCGACCGTCTGCCTTAAAAACAATTTGTCCTGCCATGACTGGCTATGACTTATATCGCGAATGGGCCTATGAAAACGGAGCATTTTGCTTACAGGCTAACCTTGCGTGGGCCATTCAATTAGCCGCTGAAACCGCTCGATTGCAAGGCAAAACGATCGCCCATCACACCTTAGCCACGGCGGGCAAGAATCTGCCCCTATCGGACTTAGTCCCAACTCGCTCCGGCCTATTAAGTAGCTTTGAACCGGATTCCTTTTACTTTCACTGGTTAGGCCACCCCGACCCCGGCCAGTACTGGCAGCAACTTTCACCGCAAACCTATTTCGCCGAGATCGATCTGCCCATGTTGCATATTGGCGGTTGGTTCGATCCCTTCCTGCGTGGCACACTCCATCTCTATACGGAAATGGCCGCTCGCAGCCAGTGGCGGCAACAGTTAATTGTCGGGGCCTGGACTCATTTACCCTGGGGGCGGAAAGCCGGAGCGATCGATTTTGGGGCAGAGGCCACCAGTCCCTGCGATCGTTGGCAACTGCAATGGTTCGATCACTTCCTCAAAGGCAAAGATACCGGAGTGCTAGAACCGCCTCCCGTATGGCTCTTTGAAATGGGCAGCAACCAATGGCGCGGCTTTCCTACCTGGAATACTCACCCACCCACTCCCTTCTACCTGTCGAGTACTGGGCTAGCTAATATCGACGATCGGGACGGCAGCCTAACCTCCACACCCACTCAAGCTGATCCGGTCCCCCCCCCGGATACGATCGTCCATGATCCCTGGCGACCCGTCCCGGCACTCGGTGGTCATGCCGCCATTCCAGCCGGAGTATTTGAGCGGAGCACGATCGATAGTCGCACCGATGTCCTCACCTACACCTCAGAACCCCTATCAGCAGAACTACATTTAGTCGGTGAAATCAATGTTTGCCTCGAGTGTGCCGCAGACATGCCCAGCTTTGATCTATGCGCAGTGCTATCTACAGTACAGCCCAATGGCCAGGTGTATAACTTCAGCCAAGGCTACATCCATCTTCCCACCGAGCAAACGGCTAGCCCCAGAACGATCTTCATCCCCCTACAACCTACTTGCATCTGCATCCACCCTGGACAGGCAATCCGCCTGAGTATCAGCGCCGCTTGTTTCCCCGCCTATCCCGTGAATCCAGGAACAGGCCAGCTAGTGGGAGAAACCCGGTTAATTGACCAGCAAATTATCACAATCACCATTCAAACTAACAGCGATCGCAGTTCTCATCTCCTGCTCCCGATCGCCCCAGTTTAACCACCACATTTAGCTCCCAAGTGCAACGAGCCTAACTACAACACACCGAATAGCCCGACAGCAGACCCGGCCCACAACCAGATAACACCTTTCGGGGGGGTCGGGGGGAAGTCCCCCGAGCCAGGTTGATCAACGCAGCCACTCATTCGAATATGCGGCAAGACTACCAGCACCCGTCATTAGCTTAAACACCGAATCGCCTCCAACATCCCTCTGGCCTTATTTAACGTCTCCTCATACTCCTTCTCCGGCACAGAATCCGCCACTAACCCCGCTCCCGCCTGCACATTCACCGTATGCTTGCCATCCCCCTGATGCCGCACTACCATCGTCCGAATCGAGATGGCCGTATTGAGCTGACCTTCAAAATCGTAATAGCCATACGCCCCAGAGTAGACCCCACGCCGACAAGATTCCAAGTTATGAATAATCTCCATCGCGCGGATCTTTGGCGCCCCACTGACGGTTCCAGCCGGGAAGCAAGCCTTCAACAAATCCCAAGCCGTTTTGCTAGGAGACAACTGCCCCACCACATTACTAACAATATGCATGACATGAGAATAACGCTCAATCACCATCAGTTCATCCACACTGACCGTGCCATTCAAACATACACGCCCCAGATCATTCCGACCCAGATCAACTAACATCACATGTTCAGCCACTTCCTTCGGATCTTGCAATAAGTCCTCAGCCAGAGCGTTATCTTCTAACGCCGTCTTACCCCGTTGGCGAGTCCCCGCGATCGGACGTACAGTCGCAATCATCGGCGCATTTGGATCTGCCGCTCGTTCTGCCTTGACCATCACTTCTGGACTAGAACCAATAATCTGCCAGTCACCAAAATGGAAATAGGCCATATAGGGCGAGGGATTAATCAAGCGCAACGATCGATACAAGGCAAAAGGATCGCCACTGTATTCCGCCGATAACCGTTGCGAAATCACCACCTGAAAAATATCCCCCGCCCGAATATGGTCCTTCGCCGTTTCCACATGGGCACAGAACTGCTCTTTCGTCGTGTTACTGGTATAGGGAATAGGTTTCGCAGCCTCGATCGCAGCTTGATTCCGGGCTTCTGGAGCTGTCCAGGCCAGCAGTGAGGCTTGCTCTGACAACGGGGATTGCAACTTATGGACTAACTGGGCCACCCGATCGCAGGCTTGTTGATAGGCAACCGCTAAATCTGTGTTGGGATCTCGGAGGTCAGCATAGGCGATCGCCCAAATCTTGCGTTTGACCTGATCAAAAATCAGCAGATTATCCACCTGCATCCACAGTCCATCGGGTAGATCACCATCTGTGGTGGGATAAACCGGCACTCGCGGCTCAATCCAATTAATCAGTTCATAGCCCCAGAACCCAAATAACCCACCAATGCCAGGTGGTAGCTGCGGCAATTTCACCGGACGGTAGGGTTCTAAACACTGAGTCAGGGCCGCAAAGGGATCACCATCAAAGACTTGAATCGAGCCATCCCGGTAGGTCTGAGTTGTGGTACGACCTCGCGCTTCCAATACCCACAGTGGATCACAACCGAGTAGACTATAGCGACCAATCCGTTCTCCCCCTTCCACCGACTCCAGCAAAAAGCTATAGGGTTGCCCTGCACACACGCGATACCAGGCAGAAACCGGAGTGTCCAAATCGGCCACCCATTCCTGATAGACAGGGACAAAGTTACCCTGACTGGCGAGGGCAGCAAACTGGGAAAAGTCGGGGAAAATCATAACTCTTTCGACTCGTAGTAAGGACACTCTTGGCAAGGACCAGAGGGATTAACGGCACACCGTAAATAGGCCGATCGTGCATTAAAGCGACAAGTATTATCGCCCAGGAAATAACCAATCCCTTCAACATATTGATAATCCTGGGACATTACCTGGGTCAGAGACTGCTGAAACCGATGGTTCGCAGAGGCCGCGATCGCCGATCGTAACCGTTCCCGCGCTTGAGCTTCTGCCTTCCGCATCATCATTAACGAAATGAGGGCAGGAATTAAGCCAACGATAAAGATCAGGATGGTTTCTAGCATCATCAACTCAGGGCAGGATCACCAGAGATTGCAATGGACTGGACTCCAAGCGCGACATATAACTATTTCCGGTTTTTGGATGTGATGGGGATCACAGGATCTGATCGACTCCATCACGTAGTAGATAGTAGTCTAGTCACGCCGTTATTCTAGGACTATCACAAGACAGCGGCCGTTGACATCACAGAGGCCAATCCCAGCCAGATTCACAATAGCTCATAGAGTCTTGTTCAGTGTTCTGCGGGTGTTTATGTCTTTGATTCATAACGTTGTGCAAAAAGCGCTTAGCTCCGGTTATCTCACGGCTGATACTGAAGCTCAGTTACAACGATTGTTTCAAAAAAGTTGTGATTTAAATGACATTGAAGCCTTAATGCAACTCCAACAGGCTGTCTCTACGGGTGAAGTTAAACGCTTATCGCAACAGGAGCGTGACCTGTATCGAGCCTGAAAGTGCTGAGTGCTGAATGCTGAGTGCTGAGAATATAGAAACCCTGAGATTAGGGAGAGCAGGCGCGATCGTGGCAGAGGCTGATAGAGGCAAGTTTTGGCGATCGCCAGTGCGAACTATTTAAATTGGTATTACATCTTTTCCGGGAGAGCTTGTCAGGCGAAGGAAGGTAGCGTAGACTAATCGCCTTAGTGTGGGCAACCCACTGTTGATCTGTTCCAGCTTTCCGGTGACATTGTGAATCTACGCTGGCTGATTCCCTTTTTTGACACGACTGCCCAAGATTGGGCATTTGAAGCGCGGCTGTTGCGGTGGCTAACGTTTGTCTGGCTCTTAGTCGGCTTAGTGGCCGTGTTTTCCGCTTCCTATGCTGTCGCTGATGCGGAAATATCGAACGGTTTACATTATTTCAAACTGCAAATCTTCTGGGTGCTGCTCGGGTTAATTGGGTTTAACCTGGTGGTGCATTTCCCACTGCGATACATTATCGGCATTGCCGACTGGGCTTTACTGATCATTCTGGGGCTGATCCTGGTAACCCTGGTTCCCGGTTTAGGAACCACGGTGAATGGGGCCACTCGCTGGCTATTTATCGGCCCGATTCCCCTCCAACCCTCCGAGTTGATGAAACCGTTTCTGGTGATTCAAAGTGCCCGCATCTTCTCGAAGTGGGAACGGCTGAAATGGTCAACTCGCCTGACCTGGTTAGGCATCTTCTTGGTAGTGGTCGCCGGAATTCTGCTTCAGCCGAACTTGAGTACCGCTTCATTGTGCGGCATGATGCTATGGCTAATCGCTTTAGCGGCTGGATTACCCTATATCCAACTCGGCGGTACAGCCCTGGCTGGCATGATGGTGGCAACCTTAAGTGTGAGCCTGCGTTCCTATCAGCGTCGCCGGATTTTGTCATTCCTGAATCCCTGGGCAGACGCGACGGGAGACGGGTATCAGTTATCGCAAAGTTTGCTGGCGATCGGGTCGGGTGGCTTCTGGGGCACAGGATTTGGCTTATCGCAACAAAAGCTATTCTACCTACCGATTCAATACACCGATTTTATTTTTGCCGTCTTTGCTGAGGAATTTGGCTTTGTCGGGTGTTCATTGCTGATGCTGATGCTGGTTGTCTATGGCACATTAGCGTTACGCGTTGCCTTAAGTGCCAAGACAGAAGTGCATCGATTGATTGCGATCGGGATCATGGTGTTAATGGTCGGTCAGTCGTTACTCAACATTGGCGTAGCTTCGGGCGCCTTACCCACAACCGGCCTACCCTTCCCATTGCTCAGCTATGGGGGTAGCTCCATGATTTCTAGCTTACTTGCCGCCGGATTATTGATTCGGATTGCCCGGGAAAGCAGCGAAGCGACCGTCGTTTCTTTAACCGATCGTCGCTTGCAACGCGATCGTCGCCGCCCACAACCCTCCCAGCGAGCGACCTAACGGTGCCACATTAATTAGCTTTTTGCAGTAGGGGCGATCAATGCGATCGCCCTTTTATTTTCGCCAGTCAAATGATTACGTTCCAGGCTCAGCACTCAGGCCTCAGCACTCAGCACTTGGCTGTACTGCCACTTTTTTTCGCATTCCGGCAAGACAGGATCCTAAGATAGATAAGGTGTTACTGCGCGGTGGTCGCTTCCTGCGGAATGTTTGAGACAGTTCAAACCCAACTTTATCTATTGGCCCAGTACGCTGAAGGCTTAGTCAGCAATCAGCTCACGCATCTTACACCCGTCAGTATCGGAGTGATTTTTTTAGCCGGACTACTGACCAGCCTAACTCCCTGCATGTTATCGATGTTGCCAATTACGATCGGCTATATCGGCGGCTATGAAGCCGAAAATCGTCTGCAAGCGGCAACTCAGTCCACCTGGTTTGCGCTCGGTTTGGCAACGACCCTCGCCGGGTTAGGAATTGCCGCCGCCGTACTCGGACAGATTTATGGACAGATTGGCTGGGGTTTACCGATCGTGGTCAGCATCCTGGCGATCCTCATGGGTCTGAACTTGTTAGAAATTTTGCCGTTACGGTTGCCCTCCTACAACGGCTTGGATTGGCTCTCGAACGATATTCCCCCTGGGCTCAAATCCTATCTCATGGGACTGACCTTTGGATTGGTGGCTTCTCCCTGTAGCACTCCTGTCTTGGCCTCATTGTTAGCCTGGGTATCGACGACCCATGATCCGCTACTGGGAAGTGCTTTACTGCTAGCGTATACAGCCGGTTACGTTGCCCCGCTGATTCTGGCAGGAACCTTTACCGCCTCGATCAAAAAGCTGTTGGAACTGCGGCGTTGGTCAGGTTGGATTACGCCAACCAGTGGGGCACTGTTGATTGGGTTTGGCGTGTTTTCTCTACTATCACGTCTGGTCGGTGTTTAAGCTGGACGTTTGCAACCATTAGGAATGGCGGACTGTGCTGATGAGCTTTTTTAAACGAGAATTATTACCGCTACTCGCCGATCTGCGGCTGGCGATCGTCCTACTGTTAGTCATCGCCCTATTCAGCATCTCTGGAACATTGCTTGAGCAGGGACAATCCGTAGCGTTCTACCAAGCCAACTATCCTGAGCATCCAGCGTTGTTTGGATTCCTCTCATGGAAAGTGTTACTGACCTTGGGGTTGGATCATGTCTACCGGACCTGGTGGTTTCTCGCGTTATTGATTCTATTTGGCTCTAGCCTCACAGCTTGCACGTTCAAACGCCAGATTCCAGCTTTACGGTGGTTCTCCCGCACCTGGAAGTTTTACAACCAGCCACGTCAGTTTCAGAAGTTCGCTCTCAGTGCCGAGTTTGCTCAGACAAACCTGGATGATGTCCTACCCTTACTGACGCAGCAACGCTATCGCTTATTCCAACAGGAGCAAGCGCTGTATGCTCGCAAAGGTTTAATGGGTCGGGTGGGACCGATCGTGGTCCATGTGGGCATTCTGGTGATTCTGATTGGTAGCATCTGGGGGGCACTAACCGGATTTGTGGCGCAGGAATTGGTTCCGAGTGGCAAGACCTTTCAAATCCAAAATATTACAGATGCTGGCGTGTGGGCGGCTCGCCAAGTGCCGAAAGATTGGTCAGTCAAAGTGCATCGCTTTTGGATTGATTACACGCCTGAAGGCGCGATCGACCAGTTTTATTCGGATATGTCGGTACTGGATCAGGCTGGCAAGGAAGTGAAGCGGAAAACCATTCATGTGAACGAACCGCTACGCTACAAAGGGGTGACGCTGTATCAAGCGGATTGGTCGATCGCGGCGGTGCAAGTGAAGATTAACAATAGTCCGGTATTTCAACTGCCGATGGCTCCCTTGGATACGGGTGGTAAGGGGCGGATCTGGGGCACTTGGATTCCCACCAAACCGGATTTAAGTGCTGGAGTGTCGTTGGTTGCCAAGGATTTGCAAGGCATGTTGCTGGTGTATGACATGGAAGGCAAACTCATCGCCACAGTGAGATCGGGCATGTCTACCGAGGTCAATGGGGTGACGCTGAAAATTATTGATTTAATTGGCAGTACTGGCTTGCAAATTAAAGCCGATCCCGGAGTGCCGATCGTCTATGCCGGATTTGCCTTACTGATGGCAGGTGTGCTCATGAGTTATGTCTCCCACTCGCAAATTTGGGCACTGCAAAAAGATGGCAACCTCTACATTGGTGGACAGACGAATCGCGCTCAAGTTGTGTTTGAACGAGAATTTTTAGAGTTACTCGATCGACTTAACCAAAGACCACAACCTCAGTCTCCAGTTCACCCTGAACTACTAACTCATTAGCTGTTTACTCATTAAACCGACTCCTTAACAACTGCTCAATCTCAGCTTGAAGTGGCTTTACTTTGGTCTGCACAATGTCCCAAATAATTTCAGCATCAATTTGAAAGTAGGTATGGGCAACAATATCACGTAAGCCAGCAATTTTTCGCCATTCGATCGTTGGAGCCGTATTTCTGACTTCTACAGGAATATTTTTAACAGCTTCTCCAATAATTTGCAGATTGAGTAACACAGCATCATAGGTTCGTTGATCAGCAACAAATTTTTCAAACGAAAATGCTTGAGTATATTGCTGAATCTTTGTGCAACTTGTCACTATATCTTCTAAATACAATCGAATATTACGTGACACAAATCGCTTCTCGTTGTACAGCTGCTCGGATTTGTGGCCTCAGGGATTTCGAGGTGACTAGATCAACTTTGGTGCCCAGCAAATCTTCTAAATAAAGCTTGACATCCATGTAGCAATCGAAGGTTAGGGGCGACTTTAGCTCCACTAATAAATCAATATCACTGTTTTCATGTGCCTCATTTCGAGCAACAGAACCAAATAAAGCTAGAGTAGTTACTCCAAGCCGAGCCAGGTCTGCTCGATGCGCTTTAAGAGTATCTAAAATTCGATCTCGATAGCCTGCTGAAGCTAGATGAGTTTGCATACTAATCGTAATGTTGACTGAATTGATCACCACTAACCGACGCTCAGGGCTTTATGACACCCCCACTTCAGATTGCATCCGAGATTGGATTTCTAAATACACCAACAACGCATTAATATCCGCTGGATTCACACCACCAATACGAGTTGCCTGTCCAATGGTTAAAGGACGGACTTTTGTGAGTTTTTCGCGGGCTTCTTTCGAGAGCGTGGCGATCGCGTGATAATCCAAATCAGATGGGAGTTTGCGATGTTCCTGACGGGCGACTTGCTCAATTTGATTTTGTTGCCGTTGGATATAGCCGGAGTATTTAATATCAATTTCAGCTCCCGCTTTCTCTGCTTGATCCAACTCTGAATTGCCTAAACCAAATTGCTCTAAATTAACATAATGAAAGCCAGGCTTTCTTAATAGCTCCGCCAGCGTAATCGAGCCTTTAATCGCCTGCTGCGTATGAGCCACGATCGCCTGACCAATCGGCTCATGTTCCTTCACGCGGGTTTCGTGGAGCCGCTCTTTTTCCGCCGCAATATTAGCTTGTTTACGTTGGAATAATTGCCAGCGCCGATCGTCAATCAGCCCAATTTCCCGCCCTAAGGGAGTTAGCCGTTGATCGGCATTATCAGACCGGAGCAGGAGTCGATATTCCGATCGCGAGGTCAGCATCCGGTACGGTTCCCGCAAATCCTTCGTACAGAGATCGTCAATCAGTGTGCCGATGTAGCTCTGTTCCCGTGGGAAGATGATCATCTCCTGTCCCCGCACCAACCGAGCTGCATTAATTCCCGCCACAAACCCTTGTGCCGCCGCTTCTTCGTATCCGGTTGTACCATTAATTTGGCCAGCACAGAACAAGCCACTAATTTTTTTGGTCATTAGTGTCGGATAGCATTGGGTCGCTGGGAGATAGTCATATTCCACGGCATAGGCAGGCCGCAACATGGCGCAGTGTTCT
>DATNPU010000334.1:0-15292 GCA_036703105.1 Microcoleaceae cyanobacterium | reverse complement strand
TGTTCGGGGAATTGCTTCATTACTGGATACTCAGGCGATCGTCCTCGTCACCAACCAAAATCAACTATTAAATTTGCTATCTCCAGAGCAACAGGCCCAGATTCGGCAACGGATCACTTGGGCAGTGGCTCACTTTTATCGCTACCAGCAAATTCGGCAATCTGTCCGACGATCGTTCTCACGAGTGCGCCCACCCGAACAACAGGTATTATTACCAATTCGGGGATTCTATCAACTGATGGCCTGGGTGCAGTCCGGCTCCGTTGCGATCGCGACTAATCTGTTCCAGGAAGCCAGGTTAGCCGCTCGCAAAGCTTGGGCAACGGAGCGATCTCTAGTAGATCTCACCATTCCAGATTGGTCGTATGCCCACCCAACTTTTCCCACCCAGCCGCCGCTACCATCTGCGGCCCCACCGTCCTCCCGTCGGTTAGCTCCCAGTTGGCTGGAGGCTATACACCAGGCATACCGCTCCTGGTTAAACTCTAGAGCTGTACAAACGGCGATCGCTCACGTGCAGGGTCAGGTGGCAGGGCTGCTACCACCGACTCGTACGCAGGCAACTACTCCCCCTCTTGCTATTGCTCAGCCAGTTACAAACCCATCCCAACGGATTGATGACTTGCCAACCGATACAGGTTTAGAGTTTGGCAGTACTGCCAGACAGGCACTATTATCCTGGCAAGAATCAGCCCTGACTCTTACCAATAGCACTGACATTTGGGATAGCTATGTGCCAGCGGCTCAGGATGTTTTTAGCCACGGAACAACAGTACCCACTCCTACCTATCATTCATCTACAGGGCAAGTCACCCCCACTGCATCAGACTACATTGATATTCAGGCCACCTTACTGGGCTACTTGTATAGTCCATTCGAGCGGCTATTGCAGTGGCTCGATCGCTTACTGTTATGGGTCGAAGATACAGTCGTCCGAGTTTGGCGATGGTGGCAACAGGTACACCGCCCCTCAGATACCGAGCGATCGACTCAGGATCACCACCATCCTCACTCCTGAGCTTTACGGTTGGCTCAATGGGTAATCTTGATAGGAAGTTGGGCTGGGAGTCACAAATGGGCTAATCAAATAGCCCTGAAGACTGCGTAGCTGGCAGGCTTTATTGAGATTAGTTGTGACTTCACCTCGATACTTAAGGTAAAAAATCGCTAGTCGAGTCGCACTAAATCCAACATAGACTGGAATTAACAATGGCATAAATGGCCGCAGCCAGGGACGCAATCTGGCAATTCGTAGAGCATGGGCAGACAACCCAAAGTTCCAGGCCAGTTTCAGAAAATATTCCTGATCTAAACGTTTCGTTGGGATTTGATGCCAAACCTTAGTAGCGGCATTATGCCAAATTTCCCAAGGGCTACTATGGATGTAGTACAACACCTCTAGATCTTCGGCACTCGATACCCGCAGCTTAAATGAATCATCTCGGCCTCGCAGTCGCCGCCGGGATGGTACAACAGCCTGCCAAGCCTGTTTACGAATTACAGTGCCTGGGTTGCTAGGAATTAAGCGCCAGTTTTTCTTTTGGTAAGGAAAGTCTGCACTGCCTCGATCTTCGATCGCTAATAAATAATTGATTTGCTCAAATCCAACTGGGGGAGTGCCATCGAGTTGTGCATGAATATTACAACCATAAGCTCCCACATGGGGATGAGCCTGACCAAAATGATAAGAGGCAGCAACCCAGTTGTCCGCAGGAATATTATCGTCATCTAAAAAGCCAACGAGGTCAGCACTCGCTTCTTGCATTGCTCGATCGCGGGCGTAAGAAGACCCTTGTCTAGGTTCAAAACAATATTTCAGCTGGCTATCCTGCCGCCAATGTTGGGCATAGTGTTTAACGACAGTGGCAGTCTCGTCCTGACTGTTGTTATCCACAACTAAAACTTCCCACGTTATCCCTGCGGTTCCAGTTTGTTGCAGTAATTGATCTAATACTTTTGGCAAACGGGTTGCCCCATTGTAGGTACGAATGGCAACCGTAAAGTCGATCGGCATAGTGGTTTAGAGTCAATTTCCTTAATCTGGTCTATCATGCCCCAATCATAGGTAGTGACAAACACTTACCAGTGTTCTAACCGGTTAGCAGTAGTTAAACAAACTGTCTGAAGGATAATTGCGGAGCCTCTACGATCGAGCCTTCTGGGTGGCTAATTGGTGTTGATCCACCGTTTGCTTCATCACCTTTAAGATCTGAGGAACATTCACCGCCGCACTATAATCACGCTCGACGATCGCTCGACCGGAAACACCCATTTCTCGACGTAATGTGGGATTACCAATCAAGGCTTCCATTGCCTTAGCTAGGGCTGTAGCATCATTTCTGGGAATGATGAATCCAGTCTCACCATGCCGCACGATATCCGGTACCCCCCCAACATCAGTACTAATGACTGGACAGCCAGAGGCCATTGCTTCAAATGCAGCAAAGGAAGATAGGTCGGCTTTAGTAGGAAGAACAAATAAATCTGCCTGAGCATACAACTGAGATAAGCGATTATCGTTCGGCGTCAGATTAGTGTAAACATAAACATTCGGGGGCAGGTGCTCAGGCGGTTGGCGAGTGACAAGATGTAATTCTGCTTGATCAGCAAACTGTTGACGGTAAACGTCAAGGAGTAAGTCACCTCCTTTACGAACAAATTCACCCCCAACAAAGAGAATCTTCGGTTTTGCTGTGGGAGCTGCTTCGGGCTTTGGGGTATAGGGCCAAAGATCTAGATCAATTCCCACATGGATTGGATAAACCTTTTCTGGTGAAACATGGCACTCGTCCACCCAAACATTTCTGCCCCAGTCAGACCAGGGTAAGAAGAGAGAAGTTCGTTTAGCACACCACAGATCTAAGCCCAAGCGAAATTTACGTCGCCAACTCGATCGCATCAAGCGGTTTTCATACAACGGGTAAGTTTCCGGATTAACCACGGGAGGATCATCATGGGCATTGACCAGTAAAGGGCGCGATGAAAAAACACTTCGGGCACAAGCCAGGGTATAGGCTTCAAATAAATGAATCATCACGGCATCCAACTGGCCCATTTGTCGTAAAACCGGACTGGATTGGTAAATGACGACGGCTCTGGAGTAGAGCGGCTCTGGCAGATAGCGCAAAGGATTAGGTTCATCCGGTGCAATGTAATGTTTGACGGGCGCCCAAACACACTCTACTTCTGGATCTCGTTCAGCATACTTGCGTAAATTTTGATATCGTGTAGCATTGCCCATCGCTATGCTTAGGAGAAACCCGAAGCGATAAGGCCGCTTACCGGTAGATGGGGCGATCGACTGAGAAGAAAATTCGCGACTCATTCGGGGTATAGCGATTATTAGGTGAATAAAGAATTTAGCTTGACAAGATCAATCTAATGTTGAGTCAACCATCAATACTTTAGGGGAAGATGCCCGCCATGCGGGGGATGAACCCAAGTTTGCGATCGATACCGTGGTAGATTCTCGTTCTCAATCTGACGGTGTGTTGTTCACAGCTGGTTTCCTGAGCCAAACCTCTCAAAAATGGAACCGCATTTCTGTATGATAGGAGAGCTACCAAGCCCTTCCAGTCAATAGACTAATTTTTGATGCTTCTGGAGATGTCTCTATGGCTACCCTCAAAATTGCGGTTTACATCGTTGTCACCTTTTTCGTGCTGTTGTTTGTATTTGGCTTCTTGTCCAACGACCCAGCCCGTAACCCCAAGCGGAGAGACTTGGAATAGGCAATTCGCTGGTTTGGTTTAATAAACCCGATGGGGCGGTGGAACTTCTACTGCCCCTCTTCGTATCTCCGAATATTCTCTGCTTAAAAGGTAACTACAGGTACGAAAAATTTGCGGATCGCCCTAACGAGTGATAGAAGACTGGTTTTATGAGTTAATTGATTCGTTGCCTAAACTGGATTAGGTATTTCTTCCTCAGGTCTTCTAACGTTTTTATGCCTGTATATGCCTTATTCGGCTCTGCCACCTGACTCTCCCCCCATCGTTGTTGCCAGTCCTGCTGCTGAAACTAGCCGTCCCGCTTCACTGGCTACGGCTGCTGAAGGAGTTGCCTCTCCTGTTCCCGCAGTCAGCACTGCTCAACCTAGCCCTCCAGAAAACTTTCCGCCAGAATCGTCCTCTGCGAGTGACACGATCGTTGATGAAGCTGAAGCAACGGTAGGAGCGAATGCGGCATCTTTAGGCAGTCCACTTGCAGTTGGGTATGTCCAGAGCACCTCGCAGACGAATCCATCTTCAACTAGTTCACAGCGATCGGAGCAGGCTACCACGACAGCCCCTGTTACTGCACCCCCCGCTTCTCCTACCGTCCCTGTCACAGTTCCCAACCAACCTCGCTTCACCATCAATCAGTCAGGGGCTAGCGATCGCCCAGTCAGCCTGCATTCGCCCGAACCAACAGCAGAACCGCCTAGAAAACCAGCAACAATCGTCAATTCCGCCAGCGCATCTAATTCCCAGCGTCTTACCACCAATACGGCCCCAGCAATCTACTCACTATCCGGTAGCAGTCGGCAACTATCCGGCCAGGAAGAGTCTGCCCTGGTTCACAGGCTAGATGAGGCGATGGATCTAGATGAGCTGCTGAATGATTTTGCCGATCGTGATTGGGATGCCACCCTAGCGGCGATGAAGCAAGTTAAAGCTCGCCCATCGGGTAATGTGGCCCAAATGATTAACCGTCCAGCTCTAGGTGGTAGTCAGCCCGCTTCAACCAAACCTAGCTCTACACCAACCACAGCTCCAAGCTCTAGCAGCCCGACTACCCCATTCCCTCCTTCCGGAGGTTCTAACCCATCATCGACTAATCAGATATCACCAGCTAGTAGTCAGTCGGCTCCTGGAGGCACAACAGTTCCTGGTAATCAAGGGCAACCAGCAAATGGTACAAATACTCCAGCCAAAACACCATCCAAGGGAGAAGCAACAACAAAACAGCCCCCTCCTCCAGCCACCCCTGGAGTTAGCCCTCTGGAGCTAAAAGCCGATCGGCAAGACTATGATGAGCAACGACAGATTTTCACGGCAGAAGGCAATGTAGAAATGCGGTTCCGGGGCGCGGTGCTAACAGCCGATCGCCTTCAGGTGAATTTGAATAATCGGTTAGCTGTGGCTGAAGGTAACGTGGGGCTGGTGCGAGGGGATCAGATCCTGCGGGGACGGCGGTTTGAATACAACATTGTGCAAAACCTTGGATCAGTGCAAGGGGCGAGAGGAGACATCTACATCCCCACACTATCTACTGACACCGCTACCGCCGCGAATGCGGCAACTGCAGGAGCAACCCTATCCCGTCCAGCCAGTGAACGAGCGCTCTCTGAGCAGCCGCTTACAGGAATTACGAGTGAAGGTGGATTTACTTCAGGAGTTGGCATTGGCCCTAACGCCAGTTTGATTCCAGGATCCGTTCCTCAAGGTGGCATGGTTCGGCGGTTACGGTTTGAAGCAGAAACCCTTGACTTTAATCCCGATGGTTGGGTTGCCAAAAAAATTGATATTACCAATGACCCCTTCTCACCGCCTGAACTGGTGCTCAGGGCCGATCAAGCAACTTTAACGCATCTCTCACCATTGCGGGATGAAGTGCGGGCCACCCGCCCCCGATTGGTATTTGATCAACGATTCACCGTGCCGCTTTTAGTGTCAAGAACGGTGCTCGATCGCCGCGAGCGTCAACCGCCGTTGCTCCAGTTTGGGTTTGATGAGCGGGATCGGGGCGGGTTCTTTATTGAGCGCACCTTTCAGACGTTGAATTCTCCAACGTTTTCTTTGAGCCTGACCCCCCAATTTTTTGTACAACGCGCCTTTTTTAATGGCTCGAAAACCGGAGTCAGTGCCACTGATGAAAGTACTGGAGTATTTGATCCCAACAACTTTGGGTTAAGGGCCAAGTTAGATGGGTTACTCAGTCCGAGTACCCAGCTCACTGGTAATGCCAATTTGACCACTTTGGATCCTTCTGAGTTTGAGGATCAGGCTCGGGCCAGTCTCCGACTGCGGCAACTAATTGGCACTCATACATTATCCTTAGAAGCGAGTTATCGCGATCGCCTGTATAACGGTTCCTTAGGCTTCCAAACGGTACAAAGTAGTTTTGGTGCTCTGTTCACCTCCCCTAAAAACGTAGCACTGGGCAACACGGGCATTAATCTGCGGTATCAAGTTGGGTTCCAAAATATTACGGCTGACACCGATCGCAGGGACTTACTCGCCGCCATTCGAGATAATGATCGAACGAATCTGAGTCGGTTTCAAGCCGTTGCAGCTCTCAATAAAACCTTCATTGTATGGCGGGGTTCTTATTTACCAGCCACCCCTACTGAAGGGCTGAGGTATAGTCCAGTCCAGCTCGTGCCTTATATCGCCATATCAACTGGATTAACCGGAGTCTTTAGTGCTTATTCCAATAGTGAAACGCAATCAGAGTTAGGTGGGAACATCACGTTGTCTGGTCAGTTTGGCCACTTCTCTCGCAACTTTTTGGACTACACTGCGTTCAATCTTGGCTATACTCAGCGATTCGTCAAGGGAGAGTCTCCGTTCTATTTCGATCGCGTTGTCGATCGCGAAGTTATTACTGCTGGGATAACACAACAAATTTATGGGCCATTCCGAGCTGGAGTACAGGTTTCATTCTCCCTAACCGAGGACAATTCGTTTAGTACCGATTACTTCTTGGAATATGTACGACGGACTTATAGCATCGTGGCTCGTTATAATCCCATTGTTCAAATTGGCTCAATTAGCTTCCGGATTAATGACTTTAACTGGACAGGTGGCACAGAACCGTTTGCAGGCTCTGATATTACGCCAGTTGAAGGGGGTGTACTCCAGCGAGGCTTTTAGATCAGGAGACGCCAGGCAGAAAACTGGGTAGGATAAACTTGACTCAGTTCCGGGTATCCTGTCTTGAGGTTCTGGGTCATAACTTAGTCCTCAGTTTGGAGTTGTTGATTCTCAGAGAGCACTGGAGAGGCAAACATGGCGGGTCAGATCTTGGGCAACCGCTACCAGGTTGAGCGGCAAATTGGCAAGCAAACTGGGCGATGGACACTCCTTGCCCGTGACTTAACCACTCAAGAACTAGTGGTATTGAAGTTGCTGTTCTTGGATGAGCAACTAGAGTGGGATGATCTGAAATTATTTGAGCGGGAAGTTGAAATCCTCAAATCGCTGTCTCACCCTTGTATCCCCAGGTATCTGGGCTACTTTGAACATGAACTGCCAAACGATAAAGCATTGGTGCTGATTCAGACCTATGTCGAAGGCAAATCGTTAGAACAGTGCTTGCAAGAAGGGCGACGCTTTAATGAAGCAGAGGCTAAGCAACTGGCGAAGGCCCTGTTAGGAATTTTGAGCTATCTACACGGTCGGCAACCCCCGATCGTGCATCGAGATATTAAACCCAGCAACATTCTGTTAGCCAACCGCCAACTTTATTTAGTCGATTTTGGTTCCGTTAAAACGCTCACGGGAAGTGATAGTACGGCATTCACGATCGTCGGCACCTATGGCTACATGCCGCCAGAGCAGTTTAGTGGTCGGGCTTTGCCAGCGTCGGATCTTTACAGTTTGGCCGCAACGCTGATTGCCTTAATTGCTGGAACTCATCCCTCTAGCCTGCCGCACCAGGGGGTCAAAATTGATCTCTCGGCATTTCAACTCAGTCCAGAGTTTGCAGAGTGGCTCGGTTGGTTAACTGAATCTAGTTTAGAACGGCGAGCCAAGACCGCCCAGGAAGCCTTAGAAGCGCTGGAACAGGGGCGACACAACCAGCAAGCAGCAAAAGACTTGACTGCGATCGCCAAACCGGAAGACAGCAAGATTACTTTAACCAAGGATGCCAATAGTCTAGAAGTCATCCTGCCATCCCGCTTAGGCCAAACTTACTTACAAATTGATGCCCAACAAATCGTTTTAAGTCATAAACGCCTGGGATTTCAAACAGGTCGCCCTCAGGCATCTCCGCGCCAAAGTATTAGTCGGCTAGAGATTTATCAAGCAGCTAACCAACTGTCTGGTGAACCAGCCAATCCGCAAATTTTGCTCTGGGCAGGTGGGCAAAAGTATGAACTGAACAGCCCAGCCGCTCTCACCGAAGCCGAGGTAAAGTGGTTAGCTCATGAACTCTCTACTTGGCTGAAACTACCGATTAGCACTCGCTAATGCTGGCTTGTGATGAATCGTAGATTAACTTAGGTCAATTTAAGCGATCGATGGATATCATCCAGTTTTGATTCATCACAAATCGCTGACAACTTTAGCGGGTAAACAGTACACTAATGCTACGATTTGGTGGCCACTTAGCGAACTGTCTCTTCAAAAACGGTTTTCAGGGTAGACAAATCTTATAATTTGACCGATAAGTTTTTGGCTCTCTTAAATTCGCGATGCCAAACTTTGGTTAAATAAACTACTTCTTACGACGGTTCAATCTAGTTCTGATTGACCTCATTTTAATCATCAGTTGCATCAATTCTTCGGAGCTTTAGAAAGGTTAAATATTTCATTGACAGCTTGGCCAGAACTGATTGCCAAAGGTGATTCTTCCGACCAAGTTATTCAACAAGCGTTGTTACGATCGTGAATGTGGGGAGCCGAGTAGGTTTGTGTCACGAGGGGAAAAGTGCCTACCATGTCTAACTGTTACCGTCGTCAAGCCAGTTTTGAAGAGCAACAGTTGTATGATCACTGGATTGCTTGCCGGAAATTAGAGACCCCCGATCAGCTATTAGAGCGCTTCCTATGTTTATTTATTGACGGCGAGCGCTACCCTGATTGTGATATCGTGACGGCACTCAATACAGTCACATTCTCCCGCTGGGCCGAGCAAGAATTTAAATATGTACTGAACCGCTGTTGTCGAATTTTAGTGAATTACTGGTGGTTTCAGCCCCATTTACGGTGGGCCATTGTTGAACTAGTACGGTTATTTGATATTCCGCCCCAACGTCCACCATTAACTCCGTTTGAGCGCCGTCTCCGCCAATTTGTGCGCCAATTTACTAAAACGGAAGAGTACCTAGCCCTAAAACGCTTAGCTCAGGTGGTAGAGGAAACGGTTGAATCTGGTAGTGTTGCGCATCGCATACCAACCCAAACTCAAACAGCCACACGCAAAAGTTTGGTTCGTAATGACGTAGAACGTAAACCATTAGGTAGTTTAATTCATCGCTATCCCTACTTATATCCTTATTGTTTAGGGGATGATAGCAGCGATATTGGGCAACAAGCGGTACAGCAATTACAAGCGGAACGGCAGGGAAAATATGAACGGGATTTATCCCGCTATATTACTTATTTGATTCAGACCTCACAGAATTTAATTCGGCCTGGAACAGGTCATATCTATCACAATCCCACGTTATTAACAGATGACCAACTAAAAACAGCGGTTAAGTATTTTGCGGGCAAGATCGAGGGTGACAATACCATTCGCGATTCGGCTCGGCAATTATTGATTTATAACTCGCAGCCTGGGCAATCCTATCAAGGGTTTAAGGAACAACTCTATTGCTATTTAACAACAGCGATCGATCAGGAAAATCCAAAATATGGCAAACACCATTTTAACAACTGGTTGCATACCCAATTAAGCAGTACCTTACCCGAGAACGATCGCCAACCTTTAAGTAACTTTCTAATTGGTAAAACCTGTCATAACTTGCTGGATTGTTTAGTCTCTAGTCCGCAATACTCCAGTAATCACCTGATCTTTATTGATTTGATCAATAACATTGGTGGAACAGCCACGATCGGGTTAGTGATGAAAATCCTACTGCTATATAACAACCTGAAATCCAATTTAGAACGCCGATTTTCGTTGCTATTTCGCCACTATGAACATGTGCGAGATGGCGTAGAATGGCTGATCAATTCTCTGGAAAACTTCCAAATTGCACTATCCATTCACTACGGCTCGGTGAACTTCCCTTGTTTGAACCAACTTTAGAATAAGTTCCGCCGTCGCCACCACGCTTGCACTAAATGAATCTCGTCATAACCATAAACTTCACCTAAATGATCGCGAATTAAGCGGCGCGATTCTGAGCCTACTGTTTGAATGGCTTCAACGATTTTTTGCTGGCGATCGGGCGAAACTAATGGATCTAAGGCAATCTCATATCCCAGTTCAATTAATTCTGCTAAATGGCTCGCGATCGTAGTTAAACGTAAATTCCGCTGTTCAGCAATTTCAGCCGGTTTTAATCCTTGTTGATACAGTTTCCAGGTATATAGATAAGTATCTGACAGTGAAGCTGACAGTGATTTTGGTGAGGAAGTGGGTAACGAAGTAATTTTCGTAATCGGAACTTCCTGATCTAAAACAGGTAGATTTTTTTCAGCCCGAAAAGCACAAATTTCTGAAGTAAAGGCATCGCCATACTGAGAGAGTTTGCGACTGCCGACTCCAGCAATTTGAGAAAATTGAGCCAGGGTTTGAGGTTGGCGTTGGGCCATCTCCCGTAAACTGGCATTGGCAAACACAATATAAGGTGGAACTCCCTGCTGATCGGCCAGTTGTTTCCGTAGAGTTTGCAGCCGTTGATAGAGTTCTTCCACCTCTGCCGAACTGCGATCGCTGACAGCTACTACCTCGGTGGCACTGGATTCCACCGCGATCGACACCGCTCGCTGTTTGCGCAAAATCTCCCAACTCAGCGCATTTAGCTTTAACACTGAGTAACCATCCACCGTTTCATCCACTAACCCTTGATGCAACAGCGATCGGCCTAACAGTCGCCATTCATCTACGCTGCGGTCTTTACCTATGCCATAGGTGGATAGTTTGTCATGCCCATTTTGCAAAATCCGTTGGTTTTTAGAACCCCGTAGCACTTCAATCACGTAGTTCATGCCAAACCGTTCCCGCACTCTCGCCACGCAGGAAAGAAACTTTTGGGCTTCGATCGTCCAATCTTCAATCGGTTTAGGATGACGGCAATTATCGCAATTCTCACAATTCCCAGGAAAATATTCACCAAAATAACCGAGTTGAATCGTGCGGCGACAGTCCGTGGCTTCAGCGTAATCAATCACCCGCCGCAGTTGTTGGCTGGCAATACGCTGTTCTGCTTCTAATGGATCTCCCGTGGTTGGATCAACTTTCTGACTAATCAGAAAATCAACAGTGCGAATATCACCAGCACCAAAAAATAAAATGCAGTGAGCCGATTCACCATCTCGTCCAGCTCGACCCGATTCCTGATAATAGCCTTCAATATTGCGGGGCAAATCGTAATGCACAACAAATCGCACATCCGGTTTATTAATCCCCATACCGAAGGCGATCGTGGCGACCATCACCTGGGCATCATCCCGAATAAAGCGAGTTTGATTGCGAGTGCGGGTTTCTGCGTCTAAACCAGCATGATAGGGTAAGGCTGCAATGCCCTCCTGTTGCAGTTTCGCCGTCAGTTCATCCACCCGGCGGCGGCTGAGGCAATAAACAATTCCGGCTCCCGGCGTTTGGCGAATCAGTTGCACCAGTTCTTGATACGCCGATCGCGTTTTCGGACGCACTTCATAATACAGATTGGGGCGATTAAAACTGGCTAAATGAACACTGGGATCTCTTAAATCCAGTTGCTCAATAATGTCTTGCCGGACTCGCTCGGTTGCCGTTGCTGTCAGCGCCATAATCGGCACTTGAGGGTAGGCCTGCCGCAACTGGCGTAACTGGCGATATTCTGGACGAAAATCGTGTCCCCACTCCGACACACAATGAGCCTCATCGATCGCAAAAGTAGACACATACACCTGCGACAACAAAGAAGAGAGTAAGCCTTCACCGAGCAATCGCTCTGGGGCAACATACAGCAAGCGGATCTCCCCATCGATCAGCGCCCGTTCTCGTTCCCGAATTTCACTGCCACTCAAACTACTATTGAGAAATGTGGCGGCAATACCATTGTCCTGAAGGGCTTGTACTTGATCCTGCATTAAGGCAATCAGGGGCGAGACGACCACTGTTAAACCTGGTTTTAATAAAGCAGGCAATTGATAACATAAGGACTTGCCCCCTCCAGTTGGCATAATCACCAGCACATCCCGCTTTTGCAGCGCATCAACCACAATTTGGCGTTGTCCAAGACGAAAACTTTCGTACCCAAAGTAATGTTTGAGGGATTGTTCTAGTGATGAAAAAGCTGTTTCAACCGAAGGACTGACTGACATGCGATTGACGACCGATGCCCGATTTCAAAATTTAAGTCGGGAGACGGGGAACGCCACCCGATCGCTTGCCCGTCTATCCTACCCCATGAATCTCGCGAATTAAATTCGATCAACTACTTCACTGCATGGGGTTAATTCAGGTTAAATTTTGAAGGTCTTTGACCCGTCAACCTGCTCTTTACAGAACAAGTGTTCTAAGCTATTTTATGCGACTGCTCTGTCTCAGTAATGGTCATGGTGAAGATGCGATCGCTGTCCGCATCCTTACCGCCTTACGCCAATCTCCTCATCCCCTCGACATCGCCGCCTTACCGATCGTCGGCGAAGGACATGCCTATTTACAAGCTGGCATTCCGGTAATTGGTTCTGTCAAGACCATGCCCTCCGGTGGCTTCATTTATATGGACGGCCGCCAGCTTGCCCGTGATATCCAGGGTGGCCTGTTATCGCTTACATGGGCGCAGATTCAGGCAGTGCGGAGTTGGGTAAGGGGGAGTGAGGTAGGTAGGGAAGATAGGGCAGGTAAGGGAGATAAAACAGGTAAGGGAGATAGTGGAAATGGGACAGATAGAGGTGACTTTGTTTTCTCTTCCTCATCTTCCTCACCCCCCTCATCCTCCCCACCCCTAATTCTGGCAGTCGGCGATATTGTGCCCTTACTATTTGCCTGGTTAAGCGGAGTTCCCTATGCCTTTGTGGGGACTGCGAAATCGGAATATTACCTGCGGGATGAAGCCGGTTGGTTGCCCCGATCGTCGTGGTGGAGCGATCGGCTAGAGCGATGGACTGGCTGTGTGTATCATCCCTGGGAACGCTGGCTTATGAGTCGGCCAAACTGTAAAACCGTGTTTCCCAGAGATCGGATTACAGCAAATGTATTGCAACGGTTTGGCATTCCTGCGGTTGATTTAGGCAATCCAATGATGGATGGGTTGGAGTGGGGCGGAGAAGATAGGGGAGATGGAGAAGGTGGAGAAGGTAGGGAAGGTAGGGAAGGTCAGGAAGTACAGATTTCTTTATCTCCCTCATCCTCCTCATCCTCCTCATCTGCCTCACCTTCCTCACCCACGCTCCTACCTTTAACGATTGTCCTCCTGCCTGGCTCCCGTCCTCCAGAAGCCTATGAAAACTGGGATATTTTGTTGCAGGCCGTGAATGGACTGATCGCCCAACTGGGCCGATCGCTGGTTTTGCTAGCGGCGATTGCTCCCAGCTTGGATGTGGAAGTTTTACATCAGATGGTCAGAGGATACCGCTGGCAGCAGACGGCTCCTGACACTTACGCTGTAGGAGTGGGAGAGCAACAGGCAACTCTAGTATTAGCGTCAGATCGGTATGCCGAATTTTTGCATCGAGCAGATTTTGCGATCGCGATGGCGGGTACAGCCACTGAGCAGTTTGTTGGTTTAGGTAAACCAGCGATCGTAATTCCGGGGAATGGTCCACAATTTACATCTGCGTTTGCGGAAGCACAGACACGGTTATTGGGAGCATCAGTCAGTCGGGTAGAAGCCCCCATCCAAGTAACGGCCGCAATTCAACGATTACTCAATGATCCAGAGCGCTTACATTTAATTGCTAAAAACGGGCAACGTCGAATGGGACAGCCAGGGGCCGCCGATCGAATTGCGCGGTGTTTATTAGAACTGCCATAAAAAGTGGGCCACCGTCTATTAGACCCGTCGCCCACTTTTCAAGATGAAATTTGGTTTCAAAAACTTTCTTGTTAACCAGACAACCTACGACGATACGGTACTGGCAATAAACACCAGTGCGCCAACGATTACTGCTCCCAACGTTCCCAAAATCAAGTAAGTCCGCTTCTGTGAACCAGTGGGGGGTTCAGCCGTGTACATCTTGGGTTCAATAGCAAAGTTATTTAGGCGGCCACCGTCTTCAGTTGTATAGCGCATGTATTATCCTCAATCTTTTACCAAGTGTAACAAAGATTTGCCGATCTGTTCACGACTCTTAACATTAGATTAATCTAAAATGCCGCGATCGAGTCATCAAATATGCTGATTAGCCATCGATCGCGGTTGGCTTACTGAATCGTTCCTGTAGTTGGGGAACTAGCACTAGCGTAGGATTTGACCGGAATCCGGCCTGCCTGATAGGCCAGTCGTCCCGCTTGAGCCGCGAGTTTCATCGCTTCTGCCATCTTGGCAGGAGACTCAGCCTGAGCGATCGCGGTATTAATTAACAAAGCATCGGCTCCCAGTTCCATCGCTTGGGCAGCTTCACTCGGAACGCCAATTCCCGCATCAACTACCACAGGAATTTTGGCATTTTCAACAATGATCTGGATGTTGGCCGTATTTTTCAGGCCTTGTCCCGAACCGATCGGCGACCCCAGTGGCATCACCGTAGCGCAACCGGCTTCTTCCAACCGTTTAGCCAGCAATGGATCAGCATTGATATAAGGCAGGACTGCAAAGCCTTCTTTAATCAAAACCTCAGCGGCTTCTAAGGTTCCGATCGGGTCAGGCAGCAAATACTTAGAATCCGGAATCACTTCTAGTTTGACGAAGTTGTTGTCTTCCTGCCCGAGTAGCTTTGCCATTTCCCGTCCCAAGCGGGCTACACGCACTGCCTCATCAGCCGTTTGGCAACCAGCCGTGTTAGGCAACATCCAAATTTTTGTCCAATCCAGAGCTTCGGCTAATCCTTCATGGCCAGGAGCATTAGTCTGAACTCGGCGTACCGCCACTGTGACAATTTCACAGCCACTTGCCGCAATGCTCTGACGCATGTCTTCAAAGTTGCGATACTTGCCGGTTCCAGTCATCAACCGAGATTGAAAGGTCCGTCCGGCAATGATAAGTGGATCAGAAGTCGATCGCTCCAATGGTTTGTCTACAGTCTGCATGATTACATCCTCTACTCGTTCCTAGTCGTCTGCCTGCGTAGATCTGAGGCATCTCTCAAATTTACAAACTTTGTTGTGAGGATAGTTTGAGGATTTCAGTCATTCAAACTACCCCTGGCAGATTACTAGAGTAGCGTCAAAGTTCTGACACTAGGGTTTGTTTTAAAGCCCGCACACCCCGATTGAGGCCAGGCTGAGAACTGAACATTCACCCGTTCTCAGCACTCAGCACTCA
>DATNPU010000276.1:0-4515 GCA_036703105.1 Microcoleaceae cyanobacterium | reverse complement strand
GCCGTGAATCTGTTCTGGGCGATCGATCTAATGCTGAAAACCGCGCATCAAACCAGTGGCAACGTTGATCAGATCAAAGCCGTCCTTCTAGAAACGGCTCAAACCATCAATGCCGATGATGTGCGTACCTGTCAGCAGATTGGCGATCATGGTTTAACTGTATTACCCAGCCAGCCCGGAAAATTACGGCTGCTGACGCACTGTAATGCCGGAGCCTTAGCCACAGCAGGATATGGCACAGCCCTCGGAGTCGTGCGGTCTGCCTGGACAGCCGGACGCTTGGAGCGGGTATTTGCGGATGAAACTCGTCCGCGGTTGCAAGGGGCGAAACTAACCGCCTGGGAATGTGTGCAGGAAGGCATTCCCGTCACGGTGATTACCGATAATATGGCGGCTCACTGTATGCAGCGAGGCATGATTGATGCGGTGGTGGTGGGGGCCGATCGGATTGCGGCCAACGGTGATACTGCCAATAAAATTGGCACTTATAGCGTGGCACTGGTCGCCAAAGCTCACAATATTCCGTTCTTTGTGGCGGCACCGCTCTCGACAATCGATTTTGGGATTACGGATGGCAGCCAGATTCCGATCGAAGAACGCCATCCCAGCGAAGTTTATGCCGTGGGCGAAACCATGCTGTGTCCACAGGGCGCAGAGTTTTATAATCCGGCCTTTGATGTCACTCCTGCCCATCTGATCACAGCGATTATTACGGAACATGGGGCGATCTCTCCGGCTGACCTACAAGCCCGTTTGCAACCTCTAGTCGCAGTTTAAAGCGTAGACTTGAACCAGAAGCATACTCGATCGCCGCCCCCATTGGGCTAACTAGCAGTCTGTTAGCCCTGCAAAGCGACTGGGAGCTTCTGATTCATCTACTTTCCGCACGACACCGTTAACCCTTACTCCCGAACCGAACTGTATGGCTGATGTGAGACCTCGTGACGTTCAAGTTGCCCAGATTGGTGAGAACACGACTGTCCTGCGATCGCGCACTTGGGATCGCCTGAAGTTTGAAGTGGAGTATGCCCGCCAACGAGGAACCACTGCTAACTCCTACTTAATTCAAGCCAGTAAAAGCGCCTTAATTGATCCACCCGGAGGATCATTTACACAAATTTATGTGACCGAGTTACACCAGCAGGTCTACTTTCAGAAGCTGAATTACTTGATTTTGGGTCATATCAATCCCAATCGCATGGAGACGCTGAAAGTCCTGCTGGAACTAGCCGCCCAAGCCACCATTATTTGTTCTAAGCCGGGAGCCATTGCCTTGAGAACGGCATTTCCGGATCTGGAGCAGCGAATTGATCCAGTGCGGGGCGATGAAGTATTAGATTTAGGACTGGGGCACGAACTGCAATTTTGTTTTGTGCCGACTCCCCGGTGGCCGGATGCCCTTTGCACTTACGATCCGAAAACCCGAATTTTGTACACAGATAAGCTGTTTGGGGCACATGTTTGTGATGAAGAGGTGGTGGATGAGCATTGGCGATCGCTAGAAGACGATCGAAGCTACTATTTCAACTGTCTTCACGCGGTACAAGCTCAACAGGTAGAAGCAGCTATGGAGCGGCTAACCAGCTTTCCGGCTCGCATCTATGCTCCAGCGCATGGGCCGATCGTCCGCCATAGCTTCAGTCGGTTGACATTAGAGTATCAATTATGGTGTCAACAACAGCAAACGAAGGAACTCCGGGTTGCCCTACTTTATACCTCTGCCTATGGCAATACCGCTACGGTGGCACAGGCGATCGCTCAGGGGATTACTGAAGCAGAAGTTGCAGTTCAAAGTATTAACTGTGAATTTGCTGATCCAGCAGAAATTACCAGTGCGATCGAACAATGTGATGGTTTCATTATTGGGTCTCCCACCTTAGGGGGGCATGCTCCCACCCAAATTCAGACCGCATTAGGCATCATTCTATCTACAGCGGCTAAAACCAAAGTAGCGGGTGTCTTTGGCTCCTATGGTTGGAGTGGAGAAGCCGTTGACTTGTTAGAAAGTAAGCTTCAGGATGCTGGATATGCATTTGGGTTTGAGCCAATTCGAGTCAAGTTTGCAGCCACCGAAGCAGTCTTGCAGCAATGTAAAGCAGCGGGTAGTGAATTTGCTCAAGTACTGAAGAAATCGAAGAAAGCTTATGTGCCTCGACAAATGGCCGCCGAAGCCCAAACCGATCGCACTGGGCAGGCAGTAGGACGAATCCCCGGTTCGTTATGCGTTGTCACCACAAAACTGGGCGATACCCAAGTTGGCTTTCTGACCTCTTGGGTGTCGCAAGCCAGTTTTAATCCACCTGGATTAACGATCTCCGTGGCCAAAAATCATGCCGGAGAAATGCTAATTAATTCTGGTGAGCAATTCGTGCTGAACATCCTTAAGGAAGGCCGGAACGTCCGCCGCTATTTCCTAAAACAGCGAGTTTTAGAAGAGTTTGCCTTTGCTGATCTAGCGACAGCGGAGGCGAGCAATGGTTGTCTAGTATTAACGGAATCCCTAGCCTATCTAGAATGCACTGTCGAGAACCGGATGGAGTGCGGCGATCATTGGTTGCTATATGCGATCGTCAACAATGGTAAAGTGCTGGAGCCTACAGGGGTAACAGCCATCAACCATCGGAAAACTGGCAACCAATATTAGGACAACACTCACCTTCAGCGCGCTGACGTAGAGGCAGGTTGGGCCAATTACTGAACCATCTAGTTGAGAAAGGGATTCAGCTCAACTCGCCTCTGAACGCGATCGATGCAGCTAGATTAAATTTGTACAGGGCTGTGCAGCCAAAACTGAAGATTACCACCCTGAACGACAATTTCGCCCACCGCAGTCGTGATATAGAGTTTGCCCTGACGCATTTTGACGACTTGCCGCAAATCAGGTCGCAGGGCCGCACTACTAGTACCGGCTTCACCGTCATCCACTTGCTTCGGTAAATTCGCCGCCGCAACATGATGAGATGCCACCGCAGCTTCAGGACGAGACGGCGTTTCTGGACGAACCACAGTCGGTCTACCTAACTGGTCGTAACTGTAGCGAACTGTCGGGGCCTCAAGTGGCTTTTGGTTCAAACTTCTGGCTGCATCAAGCGCTTCGCCGGGAAGACGGCTGAGCCAGATCACCTGATCAGTCCCCTGAAGCATAACTTCAGTCACTAAGGTGGTGATAAAAACGGTTCCTTGACTACAGCTAATTTCTCGAATGGGATACCAGGTGCTGCGGGTAAAGATCAGGAGGTTGGTTTGAATACTACTACGATTACCGTTGCGAGCCGACATCCACCATTCTTTCCATAACCCTCTCGCTTCGGTGCAGTTCAGCTTATACCCTGCTGGAACCCGACACTGACAATAACGCTCAAACCCAGCCTGATCAATGGCACCTGTAGGCATAAAGGAGCGATCGAGCAAACATTGATGCACCAAGCTGTAGTAATCAGAATCCCGTCTTAACAGAACACTTAGCCCCTCTGGCGTCTGTTTGATTGTCGCGATCAACCCGCCCCGCTTTGCCGACAATTGGGTGGAGTCAAATACCGATTCAACCCGTAGACGTTGGTTGGCTAACAGAGTTGTTTCACCCCGGATAAACTTTTGAATCAAAACGAGATCGTCAAGTGTGTTCATGATTGGCAGAGCAGGTAGAGAGACGGAAAGATAATCGCTTGCTATACACAAGCGATCAAGAGAAGAGCAGACTTAAAACGTAAAAAGAATTTGGGGGCAAAACGATGGCTTGAGGAGTAGGCCAGCGCTAGATCACAAGCCGATACCACTGAGCCTGACTTACAGTCAATGACTGAATTTAAGTCTGAAGGCAAATTAATCTATTTCTTAAATGCTACGCGAAGTCTGGACGATCGCGGGTCAACTTCACTGATTCTTTGTATAGAATCACGGTTTCTAAGCGCCAAATAAAGTTGGCCTTAGGTATTCACACCGGGCCTACTATGTATAGAAAAACACCTGCAACGCAGAGTTAATTCTGACCAATAAATTAGGGCTGGTTTGAGGCCAGGATCAAAAATCCGCCTCAAGCCAACCCTAACGTTTGCACCTAAACTGACGTTTGGCTTAGTTCACTGCTGCCGCTTCCCGAGCTGCCGCTGCTTCATCGGGATGAATCCCTAAACGGGTCAGGTTAATCCGACCCCGGTTATCAATCTCCCGCACCTTGACAACTACTTCATCGCCAACCGTAACCTCGTCCTCCACCTTACCGACCCGGTAATCGGCTAATTGGGAAATGTGAATCATGCCTTCCTTACCAGGCAGGAATTCGACAAACGCCCCGATCGGAATAATCCGAGTCACCTTACCAACATAAACATCCCCTGTGTTCAGCTTACGGGTCATACCCTGGATGATATTGCGAGCCCGTTTAGCTTGCTCAGCATCTACCGAGGAGATGGTGACAATGCCGGTATCTTCAATATCAATCTTGGCTCCTGTCTCCTCAGTAATCCCCTTAATGGTTTTACCGCCAGGGCCAATAATCATGCCGATCATCTCTGG
>DATNPU010000328.1:0-9204 GCA_036703105.1 Microcoleaceae cyanobacterium | reverse complement strand
TATCGCCAGTTCATCCAAGCGGGCGGTTATCAAGACGATCGTTGGTGGTCGGCTGAAGGCTGGCATTGGGTACAAGATCAATTGATCACTCAACCGTTGTATTGGTCAGATGAGCCGATGCACGATCGACATCCGGTGTATGGAGTCAGTTGGTACGAAGCCGCAGCGTATGCCAGATTTGTCGGCAAACGTTTACCCACCGAAGCGGAGTGGGAGAAAGCAGCTAGTTGGCATCCGATCGCCCAACATCGCATGACCTATCCTTGGGGCGACGATCGACCTACAGCCCATCATTGCAACCACCATCATTTAATTGGACAAACTACCCCCGTCGATGCCTATCCCCAAGGTCAAAGTGCTTACGGTTGCTATGACTTATTGGGGAATGTCTGGGAATGGACAGCATCATGGTTTACGGGTTACGCCAACTTTGAACCCTATCCGTATCGCGGCTATTCTCAAGCCTATTTCGATGATCAACATCGGGTCTTACGAGGTGGTAGTTGGGCAACCCGACCTTGGGCGTTGCGATCGGCGTTTCGGAACTGGTATTACCCGCAGGTTCGCGAGGTGTTTGCCGGATTCCGGTGTGCCGCCGATCGAGACGTTACTGCGGTAATTCAGCCACAGCCGTAATGTTTTCTAACGCGAGGCTGGGACTGGTACGTTTGATCAATCCGGTCAATACCTTTCCTGGCCCAATCTCAATCACTCGCTCAATTCCTAACTCGGGTAGTTGCAGCGAAATTTCTCGCCAGCGTACAGAACCCGTCATTTGCTGAGTCAGACGCTGTTTTAGCAGTTCGGCATCGGTTGTCGGTGTTGGATCAACGTTAGACAGCACAGGGACTTTAGCGACTTGGAAACCGACTGTATCTAAAACTGCCTGAAATTCTTTCGCGGCATCTGCCATTAACGGTGAGTGAAACGCCCCACTCACATTCAGTTTCACGCCCCGTTTCGCTTTGACATTACTGAGGACGCTTTCCACAGCCGCAGGCGTTCCCGAAATCACCACCTGACCGGAGTTATTGTCGTTGGCTAGGACAACATCGGCCGTCTGTTGTAGTTGTGCATCTAATTGATCGCGATCGAAGCCAATTAGCGCCGCCATCATGCCATCAGAGGCTTGATCCATTAATTCTGCCCGCCGCTTCACCAATTGCAATCCGGCAGCGAAATCAAACACGCCAGCCGCATACAGGGCGACATATTCTCCTAAGCTATGACCTGCCACTAAATCAGGCTGCTGACCTCGGGCTTGCATTTGATCAACCAGCAAGCTTTCGACAACGTAAAGACAGGGTTGCGTATAAAGAGTACGAGAGAGCTGATCGTCTTCGCTTTGGCATAGTTCTGGTACTGACCAGCCTAAAATTTGTTCTGCCTGCTCAAATTTAGCTTTGGCTTCAGGAAGGGCAACTAAATCACTACCCATTCCGATCGCTTGAGAGCCTTGTCCAGGGAAAACCCACGCTGTTTTTGTCATTCCGCCGATCATCCAAATAACTGCGTCATCACTGAAGTATGACTCTGGTTATTTTACAAGCTTGGGTATAACGATCGAAGATTCAAGCCTAAGTTGCCAGGACTGTAGCAACAACATCTTAGGAATAATGCAAGCAGGAAAGCCATTCAAAAATCTGACACAATGGCCTAAAGTAACCAAGCTGACGTAGAGCTAGACCAGATAGAAAATCCTAAAGATTACAACAGCAATCAACAGTACTTCAAGCTCTAGGAATTCAATGTCGAATAATTACTCATACTAACCATATAATCCACGGCAACTCTACTAGCCATGACCTCCTCAGTTTACTCAGGTAGACAAGAGGCGCAGAGTAGAGGACTAACGTTAGCTCGCTCAATTAACCGTAGATGGCCTTCAGTTTAAGGGCAATCGGCAAGTTTGCTCTGGACGCAAATGCCATTGCATTCAAGCGGTTTTGCTGGGAAGGAGTAGGTTTGAGTTTGGGGGCAGTCCACCGTGTACCACCACCAACACGCCGACCCGGTACGCCCTCACGAGCCAAAGCAGGTTCAGACATCGAAATAAATAGAGCCAGCAGCGAGAATCCGATCGTAAGTTGACGCATATTTCAATGGGTAGATGCCTAACATACCTAAGATGTCAGAGACGTCACCTGATCCACCAGCGTTAAATCACCGAACTTGGAGATTTACCTACAAAGCGATCTAGTTAAAAAAGATTTGTTCAAAAAATAGCCAATTATCCAGAAATTACCTGACTAATCTCCTATTTAATAATCTTTAACAGCGGTAAAACTTTGCCACTGCTGATTCGACCAGGTTAGTAATTCAGCCTACAGATAGCCGAGTTTGCCCCACAATGTAAGGAGCGTTACACGGATTAGTATTTTATTATACTTTTAAGAGTTTTTCTTAATGCCGTAGATTTACTGAGATTTCTTAAACTGATAGCGCTATATTCAGTAACCATGCCGCGATCTAGTCACAAATCTCACTTAGGCTAGACCAACCTTGCCAAGGCAACTGTGCTAAGGTATGTGAACTCTAACTTGCCATATATTGATCCAACGGACTTTTCAAGATGCAAGACCTCAGAGCCGAATTGGCTGAGTCATTAGATGAAGCAGAGTGGGATTGGTTAGCTCCCCATGCAGAACGGGAGTCACTCATTTTGGTAGATCCCAGGCTGAACTTACTCGATGTCGGAGTTGCGATCGCCAATGACCATGTTTCCTACGTTCAACGTTGGATTGATGAAGCGTTAATTTACAAGCCTTCTCCGCTCCAGGTGGCAGACTGGAGTCAAGATCTCACCAAACGGTTTCAGGCTCTCATTATTCAACCGTTTGTGCTGATCCAGGAAAAGACAGAAGTTAAATCGTAACGCCAGCATCCGCTAGAAGCTGGTGTAAATCTTGAATGCTCTGCTGTACAGCCTGGGCTGATACATGTAATGCCGCTAATTCCTCAGGAGTAAGGTCAAGCTCAATAATGCTTTCAATCCCCTGACAACCCAACCGGCAAGGAACCCCCGTAAACACATCCCGCAGCTGATATTGTCCTTCCAGATAAGCAGTAGCAGGAAGAATCCGGGTGCGGTTGTAGAGAATAGACTCTACCATCAAACACGTGGATGAGGCGGGAGCATAAAAGGCACTACCCGTTTTCATTAAATCGACGATCTCTGCTCCACCATGACGCGCCCGTTCGATTAAGCGATCAATGGTTGCCGCTTCCATTAACTCACTCAACGGAATACCGTTCACCGTGGTGTAGCGAGGCAGCAGCACCATTAAATCACCGTGGCTACCCAATACTGTAGCGGTAATCTCGGCCGTAGAAACCCCTAACTCCATCGCAATAAACGTTTGGAATCGAGCCGAATCTAACACGCCAGCCATCCCCATAACTTGATGAGCCGGTAATCCCGTTACCTTCCAGGTCAGATAAGTCATCTGATCTAAAGGATTCGTGACGATGATAAAAATGGCATTTGGCGAATGCTCGATCGCCTGTTTAGCAACATTAGAAACAATTTTGGCATTGGTTAACAGCAGATCATCTCGACTCATACCAGGCTTGCGAGGCAATCCAGCCGTAATTACCACAATGTCAGAGTTAGCTGTATCTGCATAGTTATTAGTGCCAATAATTTTGCGATCGTGGCGTTCAATTCCGCGCGCCTGCATTAAGTCCAAGGCCAAGCCCTGCGGACGACCATCAATCATATCTAATAGCACGACATCGGCAATATCTTTTTCGGCTAACCGTTGTGCCAGAGTACTCCCCACATTTCCTGCTCCAACAACCGTGACTCGGGCATTAGCGCAAATAATGGCAGGAGGATGGAGAGAAGACATAATGGCGATCCAGAGATAGGAAAAGCTAAGAGATCAGACAAGCTTAACAGAGCCTCTTGTCTGCATTATGATTCACCCGATCTAGAAGTGGGGGCGTGGATACAAAAAGCAAAAATCCTCTCTGAGCGATCGGCTCCGGCACAAGTTACAGCGATAATTTTTTCCAGCCCAAAGTGGGGGCATTGAGATATTGCCCCCAGCATTGCGCACAAGAACTGAAATTTTTCCCAAGTCTTCCACAGATTTACTGAGCTTTCCACATCAACTGGAAGCACAGTTCAGTGGACGTATGAGGGTTACTCCCACTCGATCGTCCCAGGTGGCTTCGAGGTAATGTCGTACACGACTCGATTGACACCCCGCACTTCATTCACAATCCGGTTGGAAATTGTTTCCAGCAGATCGTAAGGAACACGGGCCCAATCGGCGGTCATGCCATCCTCACTGGTGACTAACCGCAGCACGATCGGATAAGCATATGTCCGCTGATCCCCCATGACTCCCACACTGCGGATTGGCAGTAATACGGCAAATGCCTGCCAGAAGTCATGATAGACACCCTGCTGATTAATTTCCTGACGGACAATCAGATCGGCATCCCGCAAGATATCCAACCGTTCTTCAGTCACTTCACCGAGAATCCGAATAGCTAAACCGGGGCCAGGGAAGGGATGACGTTGAACAATTTCATCTGGCAGGCCGATCGATCGACCTACTTTGCGCACTTCATCCTTAAACAATTTGCGCAATGGTTCCACTAATTTGAACCGCAGATCTTTAGGCAGACCACCGACATTGTGATGGCTCTTGATCTTCACAGCCACCCGTTCGCCAGTTTGCGGATCGACGTTGGTATCGGCAGACTCAATCACATCTGGGTAAAGTGTGCCTTGGGCCAAATAATCAAAGGGGCCTAATCGCCGCGATTCTTCCTCGAAAACACGAATGAATTCATGACCAATCCGTTTACGCTTTTCTTCGGGATCTGTGACTCCCTCGATCGACTGAAGAAACCGTTCCCGCGCATTCACATACTCAACCGGAATATGGAACTGCTCATGAAACAATTTGACCAACCGTTCTGGCTCATACTTACGCATAAAGCCCTGGTCAATAAACATGCAAGTCAGTTGATCACCGATCGCTCGATGCAGCAGAAATGCCAGGGTAGAAGAGTCCACACCACCGGATAAGGCCAGTAGTACCCGCTTGTCGCCCACCTTAGCGCGAATTTCACGAACCGATTCTTCAACAAAGGCGGCTGTTGTCCAGGTCGGTTCACAGTCACAGATGTGATAGACAAAGTTACGAATTAGAGCTAATCCACCGATCGAGTGCACCACTTCAGGATGGAATTGCACACCGTAAAGCTTTTTGTCGTGATGGGCGATCGCCGCACAGGGGGTATTAGCTGTATGAGCAAGTAGTTCAAACCCTTCTGGCAAGGTGGTAACCGAGTCACCGTGACTCATCCACATCGTCGTGCCATCTTCCACATTAGTCAGCAGATCGGTAGGATCGTCAATTAATAGGGATGCCTTCCCATATTCACCCCGATCGGTGCGCTCTACCTGCCCACCCAATTGCTGCACCATCAGTTGCATCCCATAGCAGACCCCTAAGACTGGAATTCCTAGCTTCCAGATATTGGGATCACAATGAGGCGCTCCTGGCGCATATACCGAACTGGGGCCACCAGAAAGAATGATGCCTTTAGGGTTTAATTGTTGCAATTGCTCGATCGAGGTGCGGTAAGACAGCACTTCGGAATAAACCTGCGTTTCCCGGATGCGACGAGCAATCAGCTCCGAATATTGGGAGCCAAAATCAAGAATAACGATCATCTGACGATTCAGCCGATCAAGCGATTCAGTGTGTGGTTGCGATTCAGTCTGTAGAGTCACCACTGTATCCGTGTGAGTTCAAAGCGTGGACTATACCAATTGGAAAAAACAGATCTAACGGGCTTTACAAAAGTTAAAAATCAATTATGGATCTATTCTAACTAGCCTAACAGCTAAATTTTGGGGTGATTTGCCATTCTAAGAGATTTCGGGAAGAAAAGATACCACTGGGTTGAGAGCCGGTTTGATCGTTCCTCAGGTTGAACTGACCTGTTGCAGGAGCGTGTTCCCGATCGGACTTTTGGCCACAATCTGACGCCGCCGATCGAACAACACCGATCCCACTGTAACTAGACAACCACTATGCGCCAGGATGTAGCCATGCGCTCGTTGATCAATTGCCGCTGCGATCGTGCCGTAGATCTGGTCTACCCAAGGGTGAGCCGTTGCAGCCTCCAGATGCCTGAGATACTTCAACGCATCTTCGGTCGTAGGGCTAGTAAAGATCGCTTGTAACTCGGCGGTGGGTAAGCCAGCGATCGCACAATGGCTCGTGAGAATTTCTAAGCGGGCATCGGCCACATGGTGATGAGTGTGAAAAATATTGCCTGCCAGTTTAATCAGTTTGCCATGATAACCAAATAGCAAAATTGATTGCACTCCTTGAATTCCAGCTTCTACCAGTAAGGGGCCAATCCAGTTGGCTGTTTTCACCAAACGATCGGGGTCAATGCCTAACTGGCGGCTCAAATCCAGGCCATTCTCACCGACACAAAATACCAGACAATCAAATTTGGCGGCCTTTTGCTGAAGCTCCTGACGATACAGTTCTAACTGACCAGGAGCACTCAACGGTTGAGAAATTCCCGTAGAACCCAGTAACGACAGACCATTCACCACTCCAAATGCTGCATTAGAGGTTCGTTGGGCGAGTTGACGGCCTTCTGGCAACACGATCGTGACGCGCAGAGTTTCTCCGGGATGCAACAATCGGCCTAAATTGTCTTGCAATAGCCGTCTCGCATAGGCATAAATGGCGGCTTGCCCTTGCTGCCCCCACCGGCCAATCCCGTCTCCTCCTTCAATGTGAATTGGTTGTGCTTGATCAGGGCTACCCCAAGCTACCAAGGCCCAGATCGGTGTATGGCGAGTGATGTCTAGGTTATCGCCCGGATCACTGCGAGTTACGGCCAGGGCTGTACCCGGTTGGAGTTCGGCCACTTGTTCGATCGGGATCTCAACCGTTAAGGGCGGGTCAAGCAGGTCGATCGCCACCGTGGCAATTGGGTCGGGCTGACGCAGATATTGCAAGCCAGCGATCGCGGCAGCACAGGCAAACACCGGGAGTGTATACCCCGATCGAGGTGGAGTTATGTCCATACAAACTAAATCTTACGAAGGAATGTAGAGATATTACAGATTTTGTGCGATTGGTAGTGATTAGAATCACAAGGGAGACTGATCTAAAACACATGCATAACTGATTGAGCACACACCGATGATTGATTTAGGACACGGTGTTTCTCGATCTAAAACACAGAAAGCCTGTGACCCACCGCAGGGCGGTTTGCCGGATCTTACTCCACTCTAGAGATAGTCGGGGAGTTTGTCGTCTTGCATCTCGCTTCAACAAAAATTATTTTGAATGCCCCACCCGGCTTGGTTCGGAGGTTTTATGAATGTCGCCGTTGAATCTATTGCTACTGTTCCTCATTTTTGGGAAGCCCCTTTAGAAGCAAAGCCCCATACCATCGTGCTCCAACCGGATGGCAATCTTGATCCAATTCGTAGTTCTGAGTTCCAAGTTCAACTGGAGGCCGCGATCGAGCAAGTGACGGATGCCGTGATCGTTGATTTTCTCTGGGTTAACTCTACCGACTCCCAGGGAATTGCGGCTTTAGTCGCTGGGATTCAACGGGCCGCGACTTTAGGCAAAGCCATTTCCTTTCAATCGATGGATGCCCGTACCCGGGCCGCGCTTGAACAAGAGTGGAATCGTCAACGGCAATTGAGTTTTGGCCCTTGGCAAGATCGGTTTAAGGACGATTTAGCCCAGTTTTTAGAGACGGTGACCCGTTAGGGTTCAATCTTCCAAACGTAGTGCCCCCTCAAAATCCGTATTATTGAACTGGGTGGCTTCAAAGCAGGTATGGGTCAAATTAGCGTGACGGAATTTGGTGCCAGGAACTTGGCGAATATGCTGGTAGGTCAGAACCAACGAGTTTAAAGTTAGCCACAAATAGAGCAACGCTAAACTGACCATGAAGCTGCCTAAGCCGATCTGGTGAATATGGAACCAGGTCAAGCCATTGGCATAGATGAAAAAGGCAAACCCATAGGCCGTAATTGCACCGGTGGTATCTACGATCACAGCAACGATGGCGGTTCGATAACGGAACAGGACGATCGCCATTAAACTACCTAAGCTAACCGCCCCCACGATCGCCATCATAGAGTTCTTTCCACTTAAACTACCAGCATAATAAAACCCAGCTAAGGCCGCTGAGCTAATGCCGGAAAGTAACCCCGCTACTTGACTTGCCAGCGATCGGGGTTTCAAGACGCTTCTGATTCCAGACAAGCCACCCGCCATGCCCAGACTGATATAGAGGGCCACAATAAATCCCCAGGCAGAACCGCTCGGAACCTGCCCCAAAGCACCAAAAATTAGCTGGCTCACCAAATCTGCCATGATGCCGGCCACCAGCCCGACGATCGCCCCTAACCGCACAATTTGCTGACGGGACTGACCCGCTTTAGCACCAGTAAAATTTGCCCCCACTAATTGCGCCTGACTAAAATCGCACCCTCGGATATCAGCACCTCGAAAGTCAGCCCCATTTAAGGCTTGTCGCCGAAAGGAGCGGTTACGCAGATCTTGGTGGGCAAAATTGAGCGATCGTAAATTTGGCATATAGCGGCAAATTAGAACGAGTTGGCAGTTGAGGGAAAAACCGGGCAGATTAGAAAAGATTGGTTGACGGGACTTAAGATCGTGATTCGTCATTTTTGGCTGCACCAACTTGGCGTTGCGCTGGGGATGGGTTTCCTGGCAATGCCCCTGATTCTTTATGGCAAACTGTCGCTGCAACGTCCACCCCAAACGACGCTGGAACGGCCCTTGTTTCAGGGGATTCACTATCGCCGCGAATTTCGTTCTACCCCCCGTCCGATCATGCTCCACATTCTGACTGTGGATCTGACCGCACCAGGGATTAAATTATTAGTAACCCCAGAGCAACCAGGGAAAAATGGAGCAACGATCGCCCGCACCACATCAGAATTTTTGGCTGAGTTTAAGCCACAAGTGGCAATCAACGCTAGTTTTTTCACACCTTTTAGCGAAGATACTCCCTGGAATTACTATCCCCGTCGCGGTGATCCAGTCACTCCAATCGGTCGCACAATTGCCAATGGGGTATCTTACTCGACTTTAAATCTCGATTGGGTGGCCCTCTGTATTTCCGATCGCCAACAGGCTTCGATTCAGCCAACGGGGCAGTGTCCCG
>DATNPU010000318.1:0-27163 GCA_036703105.1 Microcoleaceae cyanobacterium | reverse complement strand
TAACCGGGGATCTACCATTCCGAACAGCCTCAAACCGCAGACGATCGCTCCTATTGTCTCAGATTCCCCCCGATCTTGTGGATTCTAATGCTGAGATCGGGGTAGATAGCCCTTAGTGATGATAGAAATCAGCGTTTTTTTAGACTTGTTGCGCTCTTTTTATCTCGGTTTATGGAGATTTATCACCCCAATGTTTGGGGGTCCGAAGAAAAATATTGAGAGTTAATCGCCAGTCAGCCTAATTTAACTCACTGCTCTCATCCCATAGCATCTAACCGAAGCGTACACCTGATTTCGGTCTTTTTTGCATGGCTTTTTTGGAAAACTCCAACAATATGAATGCCGGAAATTCAGCCATTAAGTTTCAGGTCAAGATTCATGATAAACGACATTCCCCTAACTCTATATCAGAAAAAAATTACCTCACTTTCTACAAATTTCTTGGAACTTATTGCTCAGTTTATTCGACTCTATAAATAACTACGCACAATGACCATTCGTGTACGAAGGATATTGATTATGCAACTCTCTCTGAACGGTATTAAAGCGATCGTAACCATTTCAGCCCTGACCCTAACAACGCTCTCCCTAGCCGCTAATTCCGCCTCTGCTCAACCCATTCGCTTCACCGATACCTATGTTGGAGCCGGGGTTGCAGGAGGTGTAACCAGTGGTGGCCAGGGTGATGATGGGGCTAACTTCGGTGGTAATATTCAAGGTCGAATTGGGATTAAACAAGCCCCAGTTTCCGTGCGGGGCGCAGTCATTTTCAATGGTGATAATTCGACGATCGTCCCTTCTGTCACCTACGACCAACGCATTTCCGATAATGCCAATGTGTATGCCGGAGTTGGCTATTCATTTGTGCAAAAAGACGGTAAGAATACTCCACTTGGCAACAAAGATGCGGTTGTACTCACAGTAGGTGCAGAAGCGGCTGTGATCCCCCGTGTGGTGGTTTATGGTGATGCGAAATGGGGAATTGATGCTTACCAAAATAGCAGCGCCGATTCTCTTAGCTTCCAAGCGGGTGTTGGTTATCGCTTCTAATCCATCCATGCCTAAAATTGGACAGTGATTAGTGCTAAATCAACTGAATAATTTCTCTACCAACTACCAGCTAAATCCCTCATGCTCAAGTTCGCTGCATGAGGGAACTTTGTTTCAGTCAACGGACAACGAGCTAATTTCAAGATAGCCTGACACTTCAGCCACTAGAAAACTGAGTATTAATTCCTAACCACTGTCTCTTAGTTCATGTCTTTCTGACAAATCCGTTAAGGCTTCTTCAGAATTGCTGAGGATTCCACCAGAAGCAGGGGTACGGATGATAGGATCGATTAGCCTAATTCCGACCGACTTACTGGAGATGATCCCACTCGATCGCAGCTACCCGTTGCGATCGCTGGAATCGGGTTCTCCAGGATGCGTGAGGAATCCTAGTGAGCGATACTGTTCAAATACTGCTGCTTCCTGCATAGCCGAGAGCCGATGGTTAATACTCAAGCACCACCTACTGTTCGCAAACCGTCCAAGATTGAAGGCGTCAAAGAGCGCAGCAATGCGCTGCGTGAACCCGTTGCCTCCGAATTGCTATTGGATACGACTCATTTCACTGAAGATGCGATCCAAATTCTGAAATTTCATGGATCTTATCAACAGGACAATCGCGACAATCGGGTGAAGGGTCAGGAAAAAGACTATCAATTCATGCTGCGCACCCGCAGCCCGGGAGGTTTTATTCCGCCAGAGCTTTACCTGACGCTCGATCGCCTGTCGGATGAGTACGGTAATCATACTCTACGAGCCACGACCCGTCAGGGCTTTCAACTCCACGGAATTCTCAAGAAAAATCTGAAAGCGGCGATCGCCGCGATCGTTCGTAACATGGGGTCAACCCTCGGTGCCTGCGGCGATTTGAATCGGAACGTAATGGCTCCTCCTGCTCCATTCCGGAATCGACCCGAGTATGAATACGCCCGTAACTACGCCAATCGGGTTGCCGATCTCTTGGCTCCCCAAACTGGGGCTTATTATGAAATCTGGCTCGATGGAGAGAAAGCCATTTCCGGCGAGGAAAACCCAGATGTGGTAGTGGCTCGTCAGCGCAATGGCAACGGCACCATTATTCATGACTCGGAAGAACCGATCTACGGCACGTACTACATGCCACGGAAGTTTAAGTGTGCCGTGACAGTACCGGGCGATAACTCAATCGATCTTTACTCGCAGGATCTCAGCCTGGTTGTAATCACCAACGAACAAGGCGAACTGGAAGGCTTTAATGTTCTGGCAGGTGGTGGCATGGGCCGGACGCGGGGGCAAGAAACCACCTTCCCGCGGTTGGCTGACCCGATCGGCTATGTTGATCACGCCGATGTTTATGACCTGATTAAAGCGATCGTTGCCACCCAACGGGACTATGGTGATCGCAGCGATCGGCGCCACGCCCGGATGAAGTACCTGATGGAAGACTGGGGGGTAGACCGCTTCCGCACCAAAGTCGAGGAATATTTTGGTAAGGCCATCCAACCCTATAAACCCTTACCAGAGTTCAAATATTTGGATTTCCTGGGTTGGCATGAACAGGGCGACGGCAAGCTCTTTGTCGGCCTCTCAATTCAGAATGGGCGGGTCAAGGATGATGATTCACTGCAACTGAAGACCGCCCTGAAGGAAATTGTGCAAACCTTCAATTTGCCGATGCTACTCACTGGCAGCCAGGATGTGATTCTGTATGACATTGATCCGGCAAACCGCGATCAAATTCAGCAAATTCTCACCCGCTGTGGGGTTAAGAGCGTTGAGGATATTGATCCATTAGTGCGCTACTCGATGGCTTGTCCAGCTTTACCCACCTGTGGATTAGCCACTACTGAATCTGAACGGGCCATTCCCAGCATCCTCGATCGCATTCGGGCTTTGCTAGATAAGGTCGGTCTCCCGAATGAACACTTTATTATCCGGATGACCGGATGCCCGAATGGTTGCGCCCGTCCTTACTTGGCAGAACTGGCGTTTGTCGGCGATTCTCCCGATACGTATAACATTTGGGTGGGTGCAGCGCCTAACCAAACTCGGCTAGCCCAACCGTTCATCGATAAGATGCATATCGATAATCTGGAAACGGTGTTCGAGCCGATCTTTATCTTCTTTAAGCAAACTCGGCATCCTGGGGAAAGCTTCGGCGACTTCTGCGATCGCGTGGGTCTAGAAGCCGTTCGAGAGTTTAAACCGGGGGCAGAAACCGCCACGATTAAAGTATCGGCGGGCAATGCCAGTCGGCACCGAGTCAGCGTTCGCCCAGAACTCTATGCGCGGATGCGAGAAATTGCGATTCGGGAAGGTAAGCCAGTGAGCCAGATTGCCAGTGCTGCGATCGAAGCTTATCTGAGCCAACTGCTCCAGTAAGTCCCTTGTTGCAACGGTTAGTCATTGACCCAGCGCAACTGAGCGCCCAGTCGATCGCTCTGACTCCATCCCAACAGCATTACCTCTTGCGAGTGCTGCGGTTAGGTCAGGGCGATCGATTTGTGGCAATGAACGGACAGGGGCAAGCCTGGATTGCCCAACTAATGCCACCGGATGGAACAGATAGCTGGCTAGCGGCCATTCTGGAGCCTGTGACTGTGGCGACTGAGTTACCGATCGCCGTAACGCTGGTGATGGCATTACCCAAAGGTAACGGCTTTGATGATGTCGTGCGCCAAGCTACAGAATTAGGCGTGAGTTGTATTGCGCCGGTAATCAGCGATCGCACATTGCTCAACCCCAGTCCTCAGAAGCTAGAACGCTGGCGACGCATTGCCCAGGAAGCGGCAGAACAATCAGAACGGCAAATTGTCCCGACTATTCTGGAGCCAGTCCCATTTCGAGCCAGCCTAGCAGCATTACCAACCGGCACGATCGCCTACTTGTGTGTGACGCGACAATCGTCCCCTCATCTACTTGCGTGTTTATTCACCGTTCTACCAAAACGCCCCTCCGCCGTCACGATCGCGATTGGGGCAGAAGGAGGCTGGACCGATGCCGAAGTAGACCAAGCGATCGCGGTGGGCTATCAACCCGTCTCCTTAGGGTCACGCATTCTCCGCGCTGTGACGGCTCCACTTACAGCACTGTCATTAGTGGCCGCCGTTTGTGAACAGTCATCGTCGTAAGATCAGACAGAATTGGGTATACCTAGAGGTATCTCACTCATTTACCTGACTTTTCTCTCATGCTGGATCAGGTTGCCACCGCCTTTGAGCAACAGGACTATAAAGCCGCTGCCCGTTTGGTGCAGGAGCTACTACAACGATCGCCTCAAGACCCCTGGGTACAGTTTTACCTGGGGCGGTTACAGGAAGTCTCCCAAAAACTAGAAACTGCTGAAACTACCTATCGTCAGTTATTACGCAACACAACTAATCCTAAACTGATGACCCAGGTACGGCAGGGGTTACAGCGCTTAGAAGCCATGCGGCAAGAGCAACGACAGGCCGCGATCGCCCAGGCCACCTTAGATCCAGCGAATCAAAAGCCGGGGTGTTTGGTGCTGCAAGCGGTGACAGGCGACCTCAGACCCAAAGCTGTCCAAAATCTAGCGCGGGTCATGCATCTGGATGCTTACAATGCGCGATCAATTCTACCAGGGCGGGGCTGGCGACTATATCGCATGGGTAAGGTGGGAGAGATTCAGGTATACGGTCAGGAATTACAACGGGCTGAGATTCCTGTGTTCTGGTCATCGCTGGCGGCTGTAGAAGCGATTCAGGTATTTCAGGTCAATTATTTTCAAGCCGTTTCGCCTCAAGTCACCGTCATTTGCCAGAATGACGCCAATCAGTTAGGTTCTCTGACGTTTAATTGGTCGGAGGTGAGCCAACGGGTCGAGGGTATGTTACCTGTATTTGAGCAGGTGTTGGAACTGGGCTACCGCGATCGTCTGGAGCGGAAAGAACAAACCCAGGATTATAACCATTTCTGCGATCTGCATCTGCCGGGAAGAAACTGTATTTTGCGGTTGCAGGATAGCCGCTACGAATTTCATCAGGGCGGCAAGTGGTTATTGGAACAACCAGGACGTGATCGCTTAGATAACACGGTTCGACGGAACTGGAATCGCTTAATCGCCTTGCTCGATCGCCATTTACCCCAAACTCCAGTTTGGTCAGAATTTCAAGTCTTTGGCGAGTCGACAACGGATTTTGCTTTACCGTTAAGTCGGCTGAACCCCCATATCCACTTATTCCGCGATCGTGACTGCTACCTGGATCAAGCCTTTCATCTCTATAGCAGTCTGATATTTCTGCACAACCGCTAGGTAAAGGGTCATCATTCAGGCAAAGCTCCATAACAAGAGTGTAGATCTTAGCGGCCGAATGCTTCGCCCCAACAAAACCGCTCCCTCCACCCAGATAGAATAAGTGAAGCTGTTTGAACCAATGCGGAACTCATGACTGTGCCCTCGGAGCTAGAGACTGCTACCCCCTCGGAACCAACCATCCCTGAGAATGTCAGTTCTCAGTCACCCCAGCCATCGGTTGTAGACGATGATGAGCTGGTCGATGACGTAGAAATGTCGCTGTTTGATCATCTAGAAGAACTGCGACAACGGATTTTCTATGCCTTGATTGCGATCGTGGTCGGCATTGCGGGTTGCTTCACGGTAGTGCGACCGATCGTGCAACTACTAGAGGCTCCTGCCCAAGGGGTGAAATTTTTACAACTGGCTCCGGGTGAATACTTCTTTGTCTCGCTTAAGGTTGCGGCCTATAGTGGTATTTTGCTGGCCAGTCCAGTAATTCTGTATCAGATTATTGCCTTCGTCCTGCCAGGATTAACTCGACGAGAGCGCCGCTTTCTAGCGCCGATCGTGTTTGGTTCCAGCATCTTATTTGTAGCTGGACTCGCATTTGCCTATATAGCCTTGATTCCGGCGGCCCTGAACTTCTTTATTTCCTATGGGGCAGATGTCGTCGAACAATTGTGGTCGATCGATCGCTACTTCGAGTTTGTGCTACTCCTGATGTTCAGCACTGGCATTGCCTTCCAGATTCCGGTAATCCAGATGTTGCTGGGCCTCGTAGGGATCGTGTCTTCCCGACAAATGCTGTCAGGCTGGCGTTACGTGCTCCTGGGTGCCGTCATCTTAGGCGCTGTGCTGACTCCTTCTACCGATCCCCTAACTCAAAGCTTGTTAGGAGGAGCCGTACTAGGTCTGTATTTTGGCGGAATTGGCTTAGTGAAATTATTAGGACGGTGAAGCGATTTACTCACCCACCTGTAAATCCTGGCAGGCGATCGTATCGGACAACAGCGCACTCACTGGAGTACCACTATAAATTTCCAGATGGGCCGCGATCGGAGCTTCAAACATTAAGCGTTGGCCTGGAAACACCACCCGTTCAAAATACCAGTCCGGAGTATCAGCAATCCGGGCAATCTGAATCTGACCTGTGGTATTAACGTAGGCACATAAGGTCAGCGCAGTACTATCATTCGTTAAATCGGTAAAGAGCGGGGTCATATAGTAGGGTTCTGTTAAACCAGAGATTTTGATGGGTAAAATTACTTAACTCCAGTTTAGAAGAAGATAGCTGGAGTGAACAGTGAGTATTGATACATTTCGCAACATTTTTTTAATCTTTGAATCATGCCCCTGATCCCTCTATCGCAAATTAGTGGTCTGTCGGCTCGTCTGGTGGCGACGGATATGGACGGAACCCTAACGATCGCGAATAAGTTTACTCCGGCTCTACTACAAGCTCTGGAGACCTTAGGAGCGAAGGAAATCCCTGTGGTGATTGTCACTGGCAGATCGGCAGGGTGGGTCAGTGGGATAGCCCACTACTTGCCTGTAGCCGGAGCGATCGCAGAAAACGGTGGCATCTACTATCCGGCAAATTCTGACCAACCAAGTTGGTTAGTCACGCTTCCCGATGTTGCCCAACATCGCCAACACTTAGCTGAAGCCTTCTACAAACTTCAAGCCGACTTTCCGCAAATCCAGGAATCGGCAGATAATCGATTTCGCCTCACCGACTGGACGTTTGATGTTTGGGGACTCACCCCTGAAGAGCTACAGACCATCAGCGATCGTTGCCAGGAGTGGGGTTGGGGCTTCACCTACAGTACGGTGCAGTGCCACATCAAATTATGGCAACAAAGCAAAGCGGCAGGATTGCAGCAGGTTTTAGCGCACTGGTTTGATCGATGCGCTCCAGAACAGGTGATTACTGTGGGAGATAGCCCTAATGATGAAAGTTTGTTTGAGGCCAAGCAATTTCCAGTTTCGGTGGGAGTCGCAAATATCCGTGACTATTGCGATCGCCTGACCCATCTGCCCACCTATATTACAACTACACCTGAAGGGGATGGCTTCTATGAACTAAGCCAACAGCTCCAACTAGCCAACTGATCATCGATTGAGGCTGCGTTCTAGGATGTAGTTTAAGAGTGCTGAGAAAAGGTTAATCAGTCCTCAGCACGGCATCAACTCGAATTCGGGGTTTTCAAGCAGACCCGACGCTCCTTAGGTAGAAGTCGTAGAGAGTTCTAATTTATTTAGCCAGAGGACGGATTCACGCTCAAATAAAGCAATTTCACTACCAAGGGTTTTGACTCGAAAGCGGCCTTCAGTAATCAGGCAATCCCGAATCGGATACCAGGAATTCCGCACTCGAATTAATAGCTCTGTAGATAACAGAGAGTACTGAATCCTACGGCTATACTTCCACCAAGCCTGCCATAATTCTGATGGAAACGTACAGTTCAAATGATAGCCCGGAGGAACCTGAAAGTACTCATAACTCCGGAATGGCTCTTGGATATTTCTGTTACCCGGAATAAAACTATGCTCAATTAATAGCCGATGAATTAATCCTTCGTATAACGAGCCAGACTTCACTAAAAATGTTGGATCAGGGGTAGCAAGCGGTGCTGTAGCAATGACTCCCTCATTAATAGCTATTAATTGGTTGTTATTACAAACGGTATGAGCTTTCAAATTTTGGTAGGAAAAAAGGATGTGTTTCGATTCAATAGACTCTTGAATGAATGTTTGAAGTAATGCTAGATCATGCTTCCCCATACTAGACACCCTGATACCCTACCCTTGAGCGATCGCGACTAAACTGGTGCAAAAACAGCGAAAGCCTAGTTTGCTCAAATCAATCCACTATTAATCCATTGGCAAGCGCGACAAAACTGTTGACATCAAACAGGAATTAGGCTTCCCAATCGCCAATCACTTAACTAACTTGATAGTTCAGCAAACAGTAGATGGTAAACACAGAGCTAATCACTAGCACGGCAACTAAAAACATTTCGATTCGGCTCCTGATGATAGCAAAAAATCCTGTGAAAGGATTGCTTGAGTAGATGCTTCTACTGTATTTTTTCTGGCCGTATAAAACCTGAGCAATAATGATGAATCAAATCACGACAAACTGCTTAAACGCCCACCAACTAAGGTTTTTTTACTGAAATCTATGAGATTTATAAGAAGAGAACTAGTGAGATCACGCCATGAATGTGATTCCAGTCACCGCAAATTTTCATAGTAATCATTGGTTCGTTTAACTAGCTCGATCGAGAGTTCGGTTCATGCTAACCAAGACGATCATGACTGCAAAAGTAAAAGCTATTTCCTGTCACCTGCCCTACTAGATTAGGTAACGATCGTGACAAGAGTTTGGATCACTGAATTCCAGATTCTCGACGCCAATTGGTAGTTAGATAGCCCCGGCTTTCGTCATGACTGCCTAAAATGTGAAGATAGTTGAACCCTTGTGAGTCGCTGCGCGCGTTTCCGGATCTATGGCACTGTCTTCCATTACCCGAGCCTTAGGGCGATCGCCCCTAACCTCCGAACTGTTGAGTAAGCTGAAACAACAGCATTGCCTCGAATTGAGTGGCATTCCTCGCCTTCCTAAAGGCATCATCAGTTCTACCCTGGCACAGGCGCAGTTCCGGCCTCTACTGGTTGTCACCGCTACGTTGGAAGAGGCTGGACGCTGGGCCGCGCAACTGGAAATTATGGGTTGGCCAACTGTCCATTTTTACCCCACCTCCGAGTCGTCGCCTTACGAACCATTTGATCCAGAGTCTGAGACGACCTGGGGACAGTTGCAGGTGTTAGCTGACCTGATCCGAGGCGAGGGAGAGCCAACAACCGGGAATGGCTCAAATTCGCCCTTTGGTAATCAAAATCGGTGGCCCGTGATCGTTGCGACAGAACGTGCCCTGCAACCCCATTTACCCCCGGTTGAAGTACTGCGGGATTATTGTCTAACCCTCGATCGGGGCAAAGAATTAAATCTGGGACAGTTAGGCGATGAACTGGCGCGCCTGGGCTACGAGCGAGTGGCATTAGTAGAAACTGAAGGTCAATGGAGCCGTCGCGGGGATATTGTAGACGTGTTTCCGGTGGCCTCGGAGTTACCTGTCCGGTTGGAATTATTTGGCGATGAACTGGATCAGATTCGGGAATTCGATCCGTCTACGCAACGATCGCTCGATCGGGTTGAACGGATTGTGCTTACCCCAACCAGTTTTGCTCCGATGATTGAATCAGCCCTGACGGTGACTCAAACCCAAATCGCTAAAGCTTACTTATCACCTGAGGAGCAGGAGAAATTTGACCAGGGACAACCCCCAGAAGGTTCACGGCGGTTTCTGGGCCTGGCGTTCGATCGTCCGGCTTCTCTGCTAGATTACCTGCCAGAGAATGCCTTGATTGCGATCGATGAACCGGAGCAATGTCAAGCTCATAGTGATCGCTGGTTTGAGCATGTGGCAGACCATTATGCGGAGGTAATCAGCCAATCTGCGATCGCTCCCGGTCAAGAGTTACCGCAGATCCACCGTCTGTTTGCTGACTCTTTAGCAGATGTCAAACGGTTTGACTGTCTGCATCTGATGGAGCTGGCGGAAGAAAGTTCATCTGCGTTAAATCTCGCCTGCCGTCCAGTGCCAGCCATCCCTCACCAGTTTGGACGGTTAGCAGAAACATTGCGCACAGAGCGCGATCGTGGGTTTGCAATTTGGCTCGTGTCGGCGCAGCCCTCGCGATCGGTCGCCTTATTACAGGAACATGATTGTCCAGCGCAGTTTGTGCCCAATCCCAGGGATTATTTGGCGATCGATAAGTTGCAAATTCAGCATGTGCCCGTCGCCGTCAAGTATTCAGGATTGGCAGAGTTAGAAGGCTTCATTCTGCCCACGTTTCGGTTAGTGATTGTCACCGATCGTGAGTTTTTCGGTCAGCATGTGTTGGCAACTCCCAGTTATGTGCGCAAGCGGCGACGAGCGGCCTCTAAGCAGGTTGATCCGAATAAGCTGCAACAGGGCGATTACGTGGTGCATAAGAATCACGGCATTGGGCGCTTTCTCAAGTTAGAAAGTCTAACGATGAACCGGGAAACCCGCGAGTATCTGGTGATCCAGTATGCCGATGGGTTGCTGCGGGTCGCCGCCGATCAATTAAATGCCTTATCTCGCTACCGGGGCATGGGCGAAGGCACCCCAGAACTCAACAAAATGTCGGGTAAAGCCTGGGAGAAGACCAAGAGTAAGGTACGCAAGGCCGTTAAGAAAGTGGCCGTCGATTTACTACAGCTGTATGCTCAACGGGCGCAACAGGTTGGTTTTTCCTATCCGCTAGATATGCCATGGCAACAGGAAATGGAAGATTCCTTCCCTTACCAACCGACTCCCGACCAGTTAAAGGCGGCGCAGGATGTGAAGCTCGACATGCAGAGCGATCGTCCGATGGATCGGTTAGTTTGCGGAGATGTCGGCTTTGGTAAAACAGAGGTGGCCATTCGGGCCATTTTCAAAGCCATTACAGCAGGCAAACAGGTGGCTTTACTGGCACCTACTACGATTCTGACCCAGCAGCACTATCACACCCTAAAGGAGCGGTTCGCGCCCTATCCCATTCAAGTTGGATTGCTCAACCGCTTCCGGACAACCTCTGAGAAGAAAGACATTTTGCAACGGTTGAAGACTGGGGAATTGGATGTTGTGGTTGGCACCCATCAGCTTTTAGGGAAAGGGGTAGATTTCAAAGACCTGGGCTTGCTGGTTGTCGATGAAGAACAACGATTTGGGGTAAATCAAAAGGAGAAAATTAAATCTCTCAAAACACAAGTGGATGTGCTAACGCTGAGTGCAACACCGATTCCCCGAACGTTGTATATGGCATTGTCAGGAGTGCGGGAAATGAGTTTGATTACGACACCGCCTCCTTCTCGCCGCCCTATTAAAACCCACTTATCACCCTACGATCCAGAAGTGGTGCGATCGGCGATTCGGCAAGAACTCGATCGCGGAGGACAGGTCTTCTACGTACTACCGAGAATCGAAGGGATTGAAGAAGTCTCCGCCCGATTACGGGAAATGGTGCCGGGAGCCAGAATCGCGATCGCCCACGGACAAATGGATGATGCTGAACTAGAAAGTACCATGCTGACGTTTGCGGAAGGGGAAGCTGAAATTCTCGTTTGTACGACGATTATTGAATCGGGTTTAGATATTCCTCGCGTTAACACGATCCTGATCGAAGATGCCCAGAAGTTTGGTCTAGCCCAGCTTTACCAGCTGCGGGGCCGGGTCGGGCGGGCAGGGATTCAAGCCCATGCCTGGTTGTTCTACCCCAAACAAAACCAACTATCGGATAATGCCAGACAACGCCTGCGTGCTATTCAGGAATTTACCCAACTGGGTTCCGGCTATCAGTTAGCAATGCGGGATATGGAAATCCGGGGGGTCGGAAATTTGCTGGGGGCAGAACAGTCGGGGCAAATGGATGAGATCGGCTTTGATTTATATATCGAAATGCTGGAAGAATCGATTCGTGAAATTCGCGGTCAAGAGATTCCCAAAGTGGACGATACCCAGATCGATCTCAATCTCACAGCCTTTATTCCCGCTGATTACATCCCAGATTTAGATCAGAAAATGAGTGCTTACCGTGCCGTTGCTTCTGCAAGTTCTAAAGCCGAATTGAGTCAAATTGCAACGGACTGGAACGATCGCTATGGGGCTATCCCTAGCGCGGCCAACCAACTAATCCGAGTCATGGAACTGAAGCAGACTGCTAAAACTCTTGGCTTCTCACGGATTAAACCCGAAGGCACTCAGCACATTATTTTGGAAACGCCGATGGAGGAACCAGCCTGGAATCTGCTCAAAGCCAACTTACCGGAACACTTACAGAACCGCTTTGTTTACACACCGGGGAAAGTCACCGTCCGTGGATTGGGCATTCTTAAACCCGATCAACAATTGGAAAACTTACTCACCTGGTTAGCCAAAATGCAAGGAGCCTTACCAGAACCTGTCCTAGCGTCGTCCTAAATCATCGTTGAGCCGATCGTGGCTTCTGCGTATAACATGCTAGCCAGTACCCCTGTCAGCGGGACACTCTGCATCCGGGAGGCTAGATATGACAACAGATCGCAAGACTCGATGGATTCACTCGTTGTTCGATACCTTTCAACAACAGCTCAGGCGTTGGTGGAAGCAAGGCTGGCTGGCAATTGGACTGACGATCGGCAGTTTACTACTCACCATCACCAGTGGTGTCGCGCAACAAGCGTTACCCCCGCCACCCACGGCGCCCAACCTAGAACCCCTACAGGATTTACAACCAGTAGACAGCACGGCCTTTCCGCCTACCGATCCAACCGCTTTACCACCGGATGCCACGACTGCTCCGCCGCCGGATACCAATCTACCGCCACAATCTTTTAATCCATCGGTGACGGCCCCGCCAGCTCAATATCAAGTGGTAATTAATGGTGATAGTCCTTATTTGTTAGAACAGGTGCGGCTGGTTGAGCCAAATGCCTCAATTCAGCAATACAAAGGGAAGCCCATCATTCAAGCAGGCTTATTTGATAGCGAAGCCACAGCTCAACAACGAGTTACGGCTTTGACGATGCAGGGGATTGGCGCCACGATCGTGCCACCGGCTGGCATGACGGCTGCAACTCCGAGCATGAGTGCAGTGCTTAATGTGCCACCGGGGTATCAGGAAGTTGCCAACACCATGCCCTATCTGGTGATTGTGCCGACTCAAGCAACGGAATTCGCGACCCTGACCGATCAGATGGTGCGCATGGGAGTCCGGGCAGATGCTATTCAAGCTAAAACTGCACCACTTGGGCCACATTTAGCGATCGGGCCATTTGCTCAACAAAGCGAGGCCAATTACGTCAGTGATTATCTGCGGCGCGGTGGTATGGACGCCAGAGTCTACTATGAACGGTGATTTAGCCCGATCGCAGCAACTTGCTACCTTTGTCGTCACCGCTGACCAAATGCGGCAAATCGAAGGACGTGTATTTGCGGCGGGAATGCCGATCGCCGCCTTGATGGAAAAGGTGGCTGGCTTAATTACCGATCGAGTCACCACCTTATATCCATTACCTGACTATCGACGGGTAGGAGTGCTAGTAGGGCCAGGGCATAACGGGGGAGATGCGCTGGTCGTCGCCAGAGAATTACAGTTTCGTGGCTACGAGGTGATCACCTATCGCCCAGTGTCCCGGTTGAAAGAATTGACTGCTACCCATGCCCAGTACTGTGACAGCCTCGGGATTTCCCTAGTCGATCGCCCCGAAGCTCTACAAACCTGCGATCTGCTGATTGATGGTCTGTTTGGATTTGGATTAGAACGAGCAATTGAAGGAGATCTGGCGGCTGAGATCGCGCAGATCAACCAATTCTCCCTCCCGATCGTCAGTATTGATCTACCCTCTGGTCTGCATACCGATACGGGCAAAGCGTTAGGCACAGCGATTCGGGCGACCCAGACGTTCTGCCTGGGCTTATGGAAACAAGGACTTCTTCAAGACTGGGCCCTAGAATACACGGGACAGGCAGAGCTAATTGATTTTGACTTACCACTAGCCGATATTCGTGCGATTCTCGGCGATTATCCAACCGTCAATCGCATTACGTCGGAACAGGCGATCGCAGCCCTACCTCTGACCCGTCCTGCCTCAACTCACAAGTATAAACAAGGTCACTTACTGCTGATTTGTGGCTCTCACCAGTATGCTGGAGCGGCAATTCTATCCGGTTTAGGTGCTCGCGCCAGTGGCGTCGGGATGTTATCGATCGCCGTACCACAATCCATCAAACCCTTATTAACGACGCAATTACCCGAAGCCCTAATTCTGGGTTGCCCAGAAACTGAATCTGGTGCGATCGCTCATCTGCCTGAAACGATCGACCTTAGCAAGTATGACGCGATCGCCTGTGGTTGCGGGTTGACGATCGCGGCTACTCCTGTCGTTGAAGCTGTTCTTGCCAGTCATCAACCGTTGCTTCTAGATGCCGATGGCTTAAATATTCTGGCCAACCTGGGCACCATTCCTACTCTCCAAGCCCGATCAGCCCCCACTGTACTAACTCCCCACCTGGGTGAATTTTACCGCTTATTCCCAGACCTGGCTCAGGACATGACCTGTCGAGTTAACGCAGTCCGCCAAGCGGCTACCCAAACTCAGGCAATCGTGCTATTGAAAGGCGCTAGAGTCACGATCGCGGATACCGAAACTGTATGGATTAATCCTGATAGTACACCCGCCTTAGCCCGTGGTGGCAGTGGCGATGTGTTAACTGGGTTAACCGGAGGACTCTTGGCACAGTCGGCAGTCGGAGAACGTGAGGAGACTCAAGAATCGCGCGATCGGCGGTTTAGCCAAGCGGTCCAAGCGGCAACATGGTGGCACGCCCAGACAGGTATCTTTGCTGTGCGATCGCGGACAGAACTAGGTGTTGATGCTCATACTTTGACTGGCTATCTCATCCCTACCCTGAACCATCAACTCGCTTTCGATCCAACCTCAATAAAAATTTGATCTATCTATACGAAAGGGCATAAAACTTGATATAGTAGTGTTTCAAAGCGGCGGCATAGCCAAGTGGTAAGGCAGGGGTCTGCAAAACCCTCACCCCCAGTTCGAATCTGGGTGCCGCCTTAAGGAATGAAGTTGTACATTCGCATGTAGAGCGAAGGAATAAGTGTCCGTAGCGAAGGATTGAATGTCACAGCGAAGGATTCTATGTCCAAACCGAAGGATTTCATGTCACGATAGCGAAGAATTGCGTGTCAATTCGTAGGGTATGCGAAGAAATACATGTCAATTCGTGAAAGGCGGCGAAGAATTGTATGTCAATTCGTGAGAGACAGCGAAGGAATACGTGTCAATTTGTATATGATAGCGAAGGAATAAGTGTCAATTCTGAAGACCTATTTCTTCCTACTTTTTCAAAATTTTAGCTTCCTCCTGAGATAGGTCTTGCCTTATGGCAAGCAAAAGGGTTTGCCTATCTTTCACAATACTTGTAGGGGAAGGGAAAGAGGCAGGGGTCTGCAAAGATTTGAGCGATGTGAAGCGATCGCTGCAAGAAGCAGAATTTCGATGCTACAAAAAACAGGGTGGCTAAAAGATGCAGTCTCAACTAAGCCTTAAGAGACGGCTGCACTCTGGATGTCATGCTAGAAACCAGGGTAATTTATTTTTTAGCCCACCCAAGCTTGGCAAAAGAGTCCGCCTCTAATAAGCATTGGGATCGTCACGCTTCGTCTTTCAACTTCCCTTAGACACTTATCAAACAGAGAAGGTGTAAAACCGACTCTTCCTATTTGTTTGCATTCAAAGGGGGGGGTACTCCCACGTTGGTTGATGCATATCTAGTAGGTAAGATATGTGCCCTCAATTTGCCCATATCTAAAGAGGCGATCGCGCCTTAAGGTTCAGTTCCCCAAAACGCTTGTGTTTTTGCGCTTTCAACTTACCCGTGTCATAAAAGGCGATTGCGCCTCTCGCCATCAATCGCACGCCAAGAGCTAGTCATCCTTTCAACTTACCCGTGTCATAAAAGGCGATTGCGCCTCTATACGCTAGAACTTACTACCAAACTGAACTCCATCAGCAGTTTTGCCAATCGTATTATTTAGCAGTTTAGAGAAATTCAATCTGCTTTGGCTAAAACTTTACTTATGCTGGTAGAGCTTTGAATTGATAAGGGCTCTAGCATTTTGGTAAAGGTGCCGGGATTTTTTACCCCGCTTCGGTTTGCCAGAAATTGGGGGAAGTCCAATGGATTCATTGGCGATTCGGACTGCCATGCATCTTCACCATAACTGGTCTGACACACAATCTTGCTGTACTGCTAAACAAACCATCGCTTGTCATAAACAGTAGAGAATCGCGAACTCACAGCGCTGAATTGTCCCACCTTGCGATGGCGTGAGTAAGCGGGCAGTGCCAGGGACGGAAAGCAATTAAACTGTCCCATTTCATCAACTCGCATCATTGAGACGCTAGTCATGTTCGTGCGCTAGTACTATAGTACCATAAAATCACAGATCTGCACTACTCCTCAGCAGATTTTTTAGAGAGGGATTTTTTCGACTTCTTTCTCTCTTTGTATGATTCGAGCGCCATCTGTTTACCCTGTTCCTGAGAACTTCCATGAATTGGTTGTCGCCCAATCCTTACTACAATCCCCTCTTTCTCGGCTTGATTAGAAATATATCTGATTAGCTGCCCATAACTCCACGAATGAATTTTCTCATTCTGGGCTTTGGCAAACTTCTTCTCAATACCTTTCCATCCGCCACACTCACGTTCTGCAAACGCTGCAATTTCAGCCTGCTTCCGTCGTCTGTAATCATTCATATCAGGTAAGACAATACATCCTGACTGATGCTTCTTGGCAAAATCAATTACAGCGTTTGCAGTATGTTTATCAATTGTGTCACCCAAATCTGATTCTCCAAACTGGTCATTAGCACCTCGTTTCTGGTTCTGAGTACGTCTATCCTCCCCAATGACGGGAAACTTGAAAAAGCTGAAGGTTTGATTTTTAGTTCCGTCGCTAGAACCCAAAATTTGCTCATTAAAGCTTTCTGCCTGGGATGCCCAGGTCGTATTGAGATACAAGCCTTTGATGCGAGGTGCGGGAGCAATATTCCGCAATTGCGCTGCCAGGAAGGGAGAATTAATCAGCAGTAAGGGCTGGGTGCAGGGCTGTAACCCCGTGAAGCAAGAGATTTGTTCTGGAATCGCTGCCTCTGTGGGTTTAGGGTTTAATTGTTCTGCGATCGCCCGTTCCAGGGGTTTGAATCGGTCTTGCACATCGATCACTCGAATCCAGTACAGCGTTTTCCCGAAGTAGGTCGTTAGGGCAAAATCGGGCAAGCCCACAAATTCGATCGTGCCGCTTTGGGTCAAATGAGAGGTGCCATCGACCACATTGAGCGGACTCCATTCCCCCTGCCCTTCCTGCTGCCGGAAATATTCCCACTGGACTCGCGGGCGATTGCGCTCGGTGTAGTCCTGGATTTCCAGGGAGATAAATAGACTAATCGGTCCTTTCATCGGCGGTGCATCGAAGCCGAGATAGAGGGTTTGGTGGGCATCCTCTAGCTTTTGAAAGGGTTGAAACGCTTTGCCTTTCGTCCGGCTCTCGGCAGTTCTGTCCTGAAAAGTGAGTTGGTTTAGCGTCAGGCAACTCTCCAGGGGAAAGCCCTGAGCCTGTGCTGCTGGAGGATAATAGTTGATCTTAAACTGCGAGATCTTAGGCGGATAAAAGTTTGATTTAGAAATAATCTTTCCATTGTCATTTGGATTAACTTCAAACTCCTCCCGACCGTAATCCCCGCTGATCAGACGCACCCGAATCCAATAATTTTGCTGTCCGCTCACCGCAGTCTCACCCATATCACCAGGGCAGGGAAATCGGATAGAGCGTTGGGCAGGTTCCAGAAAGTTTTCGCTCACAGAAGACGGTTCTAGAGGCAGTTTCACCCATCCCTTGCCGTTCCAGTACTCCCAGGAAAGCACAGGCGTATTTTCAGGACGCATTCCCTGAGGGTTGTCGGCTCTGGCGCGATCGTAAAATTCCCGGCGGGCAGCATCCAAAATATTTCCCGCTCTGATGGTTGTTGTTTCGAGGATTGCCGTTAGCTGTTCTGGCGTTTGTTCCAACAACTGATCAACGGTGGTGATTCCTGCTGTTGCCAATCGTGTGCGAAATCTTGGACCCACTCCCTGAACCTGAGCGACTGGTGTGCGTGTGGTCGGCAAAGATCCCTCAACGGTGATGTTCAGCTCAATTTCAAATCCTGGTTTAGAAAAAGCTTCCTGGCTGGCAATATAAACAGTATCAAACAGGCGCGGCTTTTGCCCCAGCGGATAGAAAGTCTGGGTTGCGTCGAGTGGAATATCGTTATAAAACGCAAAATCTGGAAGCGTTCCGCCTGGATTGTCCCCATCTTCACTAAGGGGCTTCACGATCGCATTCACGGTATCGATCGTCATTGCCTTCACAGTATCGATCGGAATATCGGTGCTTTTGATAAGTTGATTGGGTTTGACAACACCTCGAATCCAGTTGCTTTTAATGCCGTGGAGTTCTAGCGCTTTCAGTTCATCCAGATTTCGCTTTGTCAGTGTTAGGGTGGCGTCATGGTTAGGATGATCAGCCTGGTCAAAGGCATACCAGTCCTGTTCTTGAGAACCCTGCTTTGTGCCGTAGTATTCCCAGCGAAGGGAGTTAACCCAGGCAGAATCCCAGGTGGAAAAGACCAGTTGAATCGTGACCTGATCCTTGATCTGAAAAAGATGGGAATGTCCTAAATAAAGAATATGTGCCTGCTGATTCAGTCCCTCAAACAGTTCAAAAACCCGCACCTTACTTACAGGCTGTCCAGATGGATGCAAATTTGTGAGGCTTTGATTCAGCTCCACCTTATTTTCAGTAGCTTTTTTGACCTCCACGTAGTCCGCCTGATTCGATGAGCGATCGCCGGATGAATCACTGCTCCCAATGTTTTCAGCATCGTTGCCTACTCTGATCAGATCGCCGGATTGCAGATCTGCTTTCGTATCCAGAAACAGGGTTTTGTCTCCTGGCTGTGCCGCGAAACTGAGGTCGGCAACAAAGGGCCCGATCGCCGTATCTGCCAGAAATCCGGGCGGCACACGAAAAACCTGATCCTTTGCTGGATTGACGCTGTAGGCGTCTACTAATTTGGCAGGAGTTGCCAGAATCAGCTTCTCGGTTTCAAACGGAATTGGTTCTCCTCCCATGGGCGAATTCGCCGCAATCTGCGTTTTCTGCGGAATGATCACCCGCAATGGTGTGCCCGTGCTGAGATAGAAGGTGACGGGTACTCGTGCCTGTAGCGCTGGCAGCAGCTTCACCCCCAGCATATTCAAGAAGGCAATGAAGTGCTTATTGGGGGACTGATTTAGGCGATCGATCGTATCGCTCATCATCAGGCTAAAGATTCTAATCAGCGCACTATCCAGCCCCAGTTCCGTGCCGGGTTTCCATTCCGGCGTGTAAAACGGGACACGCTGATAAAATTCCTGTAAAAGCTGCTCTAACTGCCGCCGATCCAGCGGTGGGGAAACTGCCATAATTAGCCTCCCCTCAAATAGAACGGATAAACCAGATTAAATTCGTTATTGGTGGTGCGAACGCGATAGTGAATGTCGATCTGTAATTGGCTGGGTTCCTTGTAATCCGGCTCGACTCGAATCTGCTCAACTTCAATGCGGGGTTCCCACTGAATCAGGGACTCGCGAACGCTCGATTCAATCAATCCCAGGGTGGCAACGCTGAGAGAGGCAAAGACAAAATCGTGAATCCCACAGCCAAAGAGCGGCTGCATGGCTCGTTCGCCTTTACTGGTTGAAAGAATAATCCAGATGGCTTCCCGGATGTCCTGCTCATATTCGGAAGTGGACAGCTTCCCCGCTGCATTAACCACGACTGGAAATTGCCATCCTCTGCCCAGGAACTCCTTGAATCCAGTGTTCATCTTTGTCACTCCGGATGTCTTGCTGCGTACTGTAATTTATCCGATCGCATAATTTAGCTGATTGCCTGATTTAGCCGAATCATTTAGCCAATCAAAACCGTGGGTTCTCCAGACGCGATCGAATTGGGAGGTCCGCCTTCCACGATCGCATCTCCCTGACGCGCAGCCGGTAGATTATTAATGAGAACGGTAGTGCTGCCGAGGGTTACAATCCCACCGACGTGGGGCACAACTCCTGTGACGAGGGGGCAAACATGGGAGTCCGCCGTGGCACGCCATGCGGGTTTTTTCCCAATTAAAACGTTGGGGCTACCGATTCCAGGACTGAGCGGCGTTCCATGAGCGGTTAAATCACCGAGGCGGGCGGCAGGTTGTCCCATAGAAATTCTCCTTTGTGTTACATGAATTGAGTGAATCTGCTAGTTAATCTTGACCAGACTGCCCTGGATCGTCAGCACACCATTCGCTTTAAGCGTCATCTCAGCGCCCGCCGTAATCTCGATCTTTTGCGCTTTAATCGATAGGCTGACTCCACACTCGATCGCAATCTCATTTTTGTTTGAGTCGATCGCAATTGAATTTTTACCCGTTTTGTCTTGAATTTCGATTTTTTCCGAACCTGCTGCGTCGTCTAAGACAATTCGATGTCCTCCCTTGGTTTGAATCTCCAGTTTTTCCTTTTTGCCGTCAGCATCGTCATTAAACGTAATCTGGTGGCCGCTTCTCGATCGAATTGTCCGAATATTATTCTTGCCGTCTTCATTTTTATCCGGCGGCTTATCCTCCCCGTTCCACAGGCAACCTAGAATATAGGGATGGTTAATATTAGACTGCTCAAAGGCAACTAACACCTCATCGTTGACCTCCGGCAGAAAAAACGTTCCCCTCGCCTGACCTGCCATCAAGGTCGCAATCCTCGCCCAGTAGCTTTCGCCTTCCCCTTCTCTGGCGGGAAACTTCACCTTTACCCGTCCTAACCCTTCCGGATCTTTGTTATTGGTCACAATCCCAATAAAGACCCCCTCCATCTTGGCTCCGACCTGGGCTGTCTCCGTTTTTAACAGTTCATATAAACTCATGGTTAATTTCCCTTTACTGAATTTTCTCTGACGTTGAAAGTCGTTTTATATCCAGAGCCAGTAATGCTATGGTTTGCTTTTTCGATGTAGTAGGTTGAACTAAACTTTCTGCCCAATCCCTTGAGTTCGATATTCCTGCCCGCCAGGATTTCGGGGAGTCCGATCGATTCGCCGCTGCCTTTGAGTAACCCCTCGGCTCGCTGGTTCAAAATGGCTTTGGCGCGCGCATCTGCCTCCGCCTGAGAATAGACCGCAAGCTGAACCCGCTCGACGATCTTTTCCTTAAACAGCGATTGGACTAAATCGCCGCCACTTTTGGTATTTTGCTCTTTGCCAACCTCATCGCCCCGTTTTGCTCTGCCAATAATTTCTTTCTTGGACTGCACATCCCACCCTTTCACTTCCACTTCGCTCACCTGCTGGGAAATATTGATTTCGGGCGAGAAGCTGACCAAACTTTTTCCCCACTCCAGCGTCACAACTGCGCTTTCATCGTTCGCGGGCGGTCTGAAGTAAAGCTCGTCCTTAAAGACAAAGAATTCAAAGTTTTTGTCCTTCGCTAATCGGGTAACAAAATCGAAGTCGCTTTCCTCCTCTTTCTTCTCAACCTTGGGATATTTGATTTGGGTGTCTTCAATTTGCCCTTTCAGCCCATATTCCGAGGCGATCGTCTGAATAATTTCGCTGTATTTCACGTCCGCTTTTGATCGCGACTTCTTGATCTTCATCATGCCGTAGGACAGGTCATAGCCGCTGATTTCGAGCTGGGGCAGTCCTCCCGCTGGAAAGTTTGTTTTAATCGAGGTAATAATCCCGACCATGAGCAGGCTCGTTTTTTTTCGATCAGAATAGCCGAATTTAATTTCGACTTTTTTCCCAAAGTTAAACAGGTCATCGATCCAGCGCAGTTGGCGATCGGCGACATCAAAGACGGTATTGACGGTAAAACTAAACTGATCCGCTCCTTCCAGGGTGTTATCCACGCTCACGCTGACAATCTCAACGCCTTTCTGCTGAATATCTGCCCCATCCAGCTTGATTTCAAACGTCGGCGCATAGAAATTGTCGTACTTCTTAGCCAACTCGTTGTATTCCATAGGGCTACTCCAGTGGCGGAACAATAATTTCCTGCCCGATCGTTACCAGGCGCGGATTTAGAATTCCGTTAGCTTTTGCAATTTCTCGCCATAAGCCAGGATTGCCGTATTCGCGATGAGCCAGTAGCGGTAAGGTATCCCCCTGCTGCAAAACGCGCCGCTTCGTCCGATCCGCCGATTCCCGCGACTCCTGCTGAAGCTGTTCCGTAATCGTTTTGTACTCCTTAAATGAAGTGTTTAGAGTGGCACGAACCGGAATCCCAGATTCCAGGAACAGGGTAAACTTTTGGCTGATTTTCTCGATCGTTGCCTTAAACTGCAATTTGCCCCAAACGAACTCACAAATGGGTGGAGCGTGTAGGCCAGCATCAATATCCAGCAGTGAGGTCAGTTTTCGCGTGTAGTTTCGCACATCCTCCTGTCGCTCATAGGAATCAAAAAATAAGTCTACCGTCAGCGTTTGGGCATTCCCACTCACAAACTGCGTAATCGGTGTGGCAACTCCCGGTAAGGACGTACTTTGATACTGATTGCTTTTCTCAATGGAATATTCTGAAGGATTAAATAAAACCTCAATTCTTTCTCCCTGTCGTTTCCCATTCGTGGGACGAATAAATGCTTTTTCCAGTGCCATAATTATCTCCCTCTCCTTTCCTGCTCAATTCTCAGTTTCCGTTCAATCGTGCTGTAAACCTGATCGGCAATTCGGTTAACCTCTGTGGGGGGTAATCCTGATCCGTTGGGCGACAAACCCGCCTCCCCGGGAGAATGGCTCGATGGGTCTGAGCGGTTTTCCAGGTTCGTTAACTTTGTCCTCAGCGTGTCGATTGCCTGTCGGATTGGAGCCTCTGGGCGGGAGTAGGAAAATTGCGGAATTTCCCCCAGATTCGCGCTAGTCGGAGTAGAGCGTTGTCCTGCTGCCGTTCGGCGAACTGTAATTGGGGGAAGGGACACCGGAGGTAATTCTTCGCGGATTGCAGATGAACCGATGAGGGGAAACTGGCTGGGGTTACGGGCGATCGTCGGCTGGCGAAATTGGCGGCTGAGAAACTGGGGTGAAGTGCTGCGAAATCGTCGCTGGGTCAGCGGTAAACTCAGAGTCCTTAAACTCAGTGTGATCGCCATTTCTCCGTCAGCCCAATCTAAATTCGCTGTTCCTGCTAACCGAGCTGGATAGGACTGCGGGCTGATTAATTGGGGCGAACCGATGTCTTGAAGAAGCGGTGCTGTCGCCGAATTGTGGGAAGGATGAATTCTAGGGGCAGACGTTGCATTTGGTCGATAGAGCGATCGTTCAGGAAGCCTTTGTTGTAGACGGGTGCTACTCCTGGGTTCAGCGAATGGAAACTTATTAGAACGAACGGTGGCGATTCGGCTGGACTGGGCTGCAAGTGTCACTGGACGGGCGGATGGGGCGAGGGGCAGCGATGGGAAGGATTCTTGTCTGAAGGACAGGACTTGGGGCATAAACCGCTGAATAACGGCCCTCTGGTTAAAAACGCCGAAGACCTTTTGGGCTAAATTTTGAGTTTTTTGAGTTCGATCGCTGGTAGGAAAAACAGTTCTGTTAAACAAAAATGAAAAACTGAGATTAAAAGTGATGGATTGTAAAAGGAGGAATGGCTGAACAACCTGAAGATGATGAGGCTGGAAGCTCTGAGGCTGAGGGCTGCGAACCCAAATGAAGGATAACCCACTGAACGTTGAGACGGAGCAGCGTTGATATCGCTCGATGATCTGCTGAATCCAGCCAAGACGAACCAGCCCAACCGACTGCAACTGAAACGCCGGATGCAGTTTCGATCGGCTCTGCCCGGTTAAGGGTTGGAAGTAGCTCAAGGGTCGAAAGGGCATAAATATTATCCTTCCTAGGTGTTTTATGCTTTCCAGATGCCGTTATGGGCGAGTTCTAAAGATTCGATCGCAACGCTGTTCCCATCTGCTTTAAAGTCCGGTCCAGTCCACTTCACGGGATAGGCTTGGGAGAAGTTCCATCGCCATTTCTCGGTGCCGGTCGTATCCAATAAAATCACTGAACCGTTCTGACGCTGAATTTTGCCGGAAACCACCTGCTGATGCCATTGCCAGAGCGTATCGGAATCGGTCAGACCACGCTTCAACACTAAATTTGGATATTTGGTGAGCTTGGCAAGCTTATGAACAAACGTGTTGAGTCCTCCTTCGCGATAGTCTTCTGTTTCCGTCTCCGCTTGTAATCCTGTAACGTCGCTAAACCCTGCAACAACTAATCCTCTAATTTCCACCTTGAAGTTAAATGCCAGATACGGATCGATCCTTTGCCCCAGTCTTTGTCCGAATACCATTGCGGTTTCCCCTATTCAAACGACTCCTCAGCCTGGTGATTTAGCTCCCGATTGATCTGGGAAATCTCCTCACACCAGATTTGCCTTGTACGATGTTCCATCTTCATAATCTCGTCCTGCGACCAGTGAAAGTGATAGGCAATAAAGGCTACCTCCCGGTAAATTTGCTCTAGAGGATAGCCTGTTAGCCTTCCCCCAGGCTGGACACCTCCACTTCAAATTCATGTTCACACTTCGGACACATGGTTTTGATATTGGGGGTTCCCTCTTCGTTGATGCGACGGTAGAAATCCTGGAGATACGCCATATCGGCGGCAAATAATCCTTCAATCACTTTGGGATTAATCTGCTCCAGCGTACCGAGGCGAATGATCACGCGCGACAGCAGGATAATCACCAGATAGCCCGGATTGGATTGGACTCTCGGATCTTTCATCGGCGCAATTTCATCGTAGGCAGTTGCCAAACGCATCATGCCCGCTCGGTGCAGATTTCCCTCAGCGTCAACATAGCCACGGGGCAGGGTAAATGGAAACTCAGTCTGTAGCATTAGGCTCTTTTAATTCCTTCATGTGCAATTTCTAAAGTTTCGATCGCCACTTCGTTTCCAGTTGCGTTAAACGTTGCCCCCGTCCATTTAGTGGGCCACCCTTCCTCAAAGTTCCAGCGAATCTTTTCCTCTCCCGTATCATCTAGCAGAACAATAGAGCCATTCCTGCGCTCAACCTTGCCTTCGATCGCCTTGAGTCTCCATTCCCATAGCTCAGCGGGTTCATCGCTAATTCCCCATTTGAGGACGATATTGGAGTACTTGACCATGCCAGGCAGTTTCCGAGCCGTATTTGGTAGTCCGACCCCTTCCCGATATTCGATCGGGTCTTGCACTGCATCCAGTCCAGAACACTCGCGAAAACCGGCACGGGTAATGCCATCGATTTCGATGCGGAAGTTATAGGCACGATAAGGATTTGGACGACTGCCAGTAGGCATAGCGGATTCTCCGTAATTTCAAGGAGTTGATAGTTTGGCGTAAAGTGCGGATATGCGTTTAAGAAACTGCCGTGGATAGGGTCGTTGAATCAGGAGATTGAATGATGCGAATAACAATAAATTCCCCCGGAACAGCTGCCGCCAAGCCAATTTCGGTATTTACCCGTCCGGCATCCCGCTCCTCAGGAGGATTCGTTTCTGCATCGCACTTTACATAAAAGGCTGTTTCTGGAGATGCACCCTGAAGTGCCCCCTTCCGATACCAATCTGTTAAGTAATCAGTTAGTTCGCGAGTAATCCGTGCCCAAAGCCGCTGATCATTCGGTTCAAACACGGTATCCGCCAGGCTCAAATCAATCCAGCGACGTAGGGTAATAAATAAACGACGAACATTGACATAGCGCCAAAGCGGTTCCGAGCTAATGGTTCGCGCTCCCCAGATCCGAATGCCGCGACCGGGAAACGCTCGAAGCGCATTAATTCCCTGCAGATTCAGCTCACCCTGCTGATCGTTATTCAGATTCACCTCCAGTTCTAAAACTCCTTTGAGGACTTCATTTGCCGGAGCTTTGAAGACGCCAAATTGCCGATCCGTTCGCGCATAAACGCCAGCAATATGACCGCAGGGCGGCACAAATCCACTCCCATTTTGTGAACCATCGATCGATTGAACGATCGGGCGAATCCAGGGATAATAATGGGCTGCGTGGGAGCTATTGATCGTACCCCCCAAGGCTCGACGTTGTGCTGCAACCGTTTCCAAATCGGCACCGGGAAGCGCATCCAGAATGGCAAAGCGATCGCCCAGCTTCGCACAATGCTCCAGCACTTTAAGCTGCTTATTTGCAACCTGGACGGGATCAGCTAAAACCCAACGACCAGCCTGCTGTGGATCGGAGCGAAGGGCGAGGATATCGGGCGCACAAATCAGATCGATCGTCTCCAGGGGTTCCAGGAGAGCCAGTCCTGACTCCAGTGACGATGTACTTTCGTCTTTAATCGGCACAACATAGCATCGCAGTCCTCCATTCTCAAAGAAACCGCGCACAGCGTAGAACAGGTGGGAACCAGGGGGGGGATTGCCAAACTGTTGCCGAAACAGCTTTTGATCCCAGGAGGTCAGGAGTTGGGGAGCTTTGACTATAGATTGACGATCGGTGAACCCCAGAAAAGCGGGTACTCCAGTCAATAGCTCCAGATCCGTAATTGGAAGGACATCTTGCCTATAGATGCCGGGTGTTTGATAGTGTGCCATCTCTCTCCTCAACAAGATCTGCTCAACAAGAACTGGGAGAACAAACTAATTTCTGCTAATTTCTGGACTTACTTCTGTTCGGGACCTGCCCATTGGCTAATTCGGAAGATGACAAATTCGCCAGGGAGAACAACCCGTACCCCAATTTCTGTTACCACCTGTCCCAGATCTCTTAGAGAAGGAGGATTTGTTTCCGCATCGCATTTCACATAGAACGCTTCCTGCGGAGTGCTACCAAAAAGAGCTCCATCCCGCCAAACGTTAGTGAGGAACGCAGTTACATTGCGCTCAATCTTTTTCCAAAGTTTCGGATCATTCGGTTCAAAAACCGTCCACTGTAACCCTTCGTCGATCGACTCTCGCAGGAAGAGAAACGTTCGCCGGACGTTGATATATTTCCATTCTCCGTTCGCATCCCCGCCGATCGTGCGTGCCCCCCAAACGCAAATGTTGCCATTGCAATCGCGGATACAGTTCACGCCTTGGGGATTTATAGCCTATCCGAAAACCCAGTGAGCTGTGTAAGGATAGTAGTAACGTGATTTCAGCGTTTGGACTTCCATGAGCTTTACAGAAATCGA
>DATNPU010000305.1:0-6158 GCA_036703105.1 Microcoleaceae cyanobacterium | reverse complement strand
AGATAAAATCTAAAAACTCTGACCTATGAAAAAGCCCCAGATTAAACCTCACTTTCGCGTAGAGATTGTTGAACCCAAAACCGTCTACTTACTCAGTGAATCTGCCACCCACGCACTGACGGGTAGCCTCTATTGCCAGATTCTTCCGCTTCTGAATGGTCAGTACACACTAGAGGAGATTATTCAGAAGCTAGATGAGCAGGTTGTACCCGACCACATCGACTACGTCCTCGATCGCCTGTACGAGAAAGGCTACCTCACCGATGCCGCTCACACCCTCACCCCCCAAGCCGCCGCATTTTGGAGTCTGCTGAATGTCGATCCGCAAGTGGTTAGCGAACGGCTGCTACATACCCAGGTTTTTGTTAGCGCTGTCGGTGCAGTAGACGCGCAACCCTTGATTGAAGCGTTGCAATCGATGGGAATTCCCGTGCAGCAAAGGCAGCCAGACGAGCCAACATCCGGGGTTAATTCCTTATGGATAGTTCTCACCGATGACTATCTTCAACCAGAACTAAGCCACATCAATAAAATAGCCCTGCAAACTCAGCAACCCTGGCTACTCGTGAAGCCGCTTGGTGGGATACTGTGGTTCGGTTCTATTTTTACTCCGGGAGAAACAGCCTGCTGGGAATGCTTAGCCCATCGGTTGCAGGGGAATCGGGAAGTGGAAACTTCTATTTTGCGACAGCAAGGAGAACCGGAGAAAGGATGTTTGCCGACAGCTTTGGCGGTGTTGCCTTCAACGGAGCAGACGGCGATCGCTCTTACGACTACCGAAATTGCTAAATGGCTGGTGAAGCAGATTGTCCCAGAAGCGAAAATTCAGACGTTAGCCGGGAAAATCATCACCCTGGATCAGACGAACTTCAGCCTGAAAACACACTCGCTGACTCAGCGCCCCCAATGTCCCGCCTGTGGAAATCCCGATTTAGTTAGTCAACAGGTTAAAGGAGCGATCGCTCTCACCAGTCGCAAAAAGCTGTTTACCCAAGATGGCGGACATCGCGCCTTTACGCCGGAACAAATTTTGCAACGCTACGAGCATTTAATCAGCCCAATTACCGGAGTTGTTAGCGCCCTCGTGCGTGTATCCGACCCTAACAACCCACTTGTGCATACCTACAGTGCCACCCATGCTTTCGGTACTTCTTCGAGTCTGAACAAGCTGCGAAAATCGTTAGGACACAAAAGCGGTGGCAAGGGCAAAACCGATCGCCAATCCCAAGCCAGCGGATTCTGTGAAGCGATTGAACGCTACTCTGGCATTTACCAAGGCGACGAACCCAAAATTAGGGCGACATTGGCTGAATTAGGCGATCGCGCGATTCATCCGCAAGAGTGTTTGCTGTTTAGCGAAACCCAGTATCAAAACCGGGAGGAGTTGAATCAAAAAGCGATCGTCGATCATGATTGGATTCCGCAACGCTTTAACGAACAGCAAGCGTTCGACTGGACTCCCGTATGGTCATTAACCGAGCAAACGCACAAATACCTCCCCACTGCCTTTTGTTACTACAATTACCGACTACCTAAAGGCGATCGCTTTTGTTCTACCGACTCCAACGGTAACGCCGCCGGAGGAACGCTAGAAGATGCTATTCTTCAGGGTTTTTTAGAACTTGTGGAGCGTGATAGCGTAGCCATCTGGTGGTACAATCGGCTATCGCGCCCAACGGTAGACTTAGCCAGCTTCAACGATTCCTATCTATTAGAACTGCAAGATTGGTATCGCAGCCAACAACGCGAACTATGGGTACTCGATTTAACCACAGACCTAAATATTCCCGCTTTTGCCGCCCTATCTCGCAACGTCGGCGGTGGTGAAGAACGAATTATTTCCGGATACGGAGCGCACTTCGATCCTAAAATTGCGATTTCACGAGCCGTCACTGAGGTAAATCAAATTGGTGTCAATGTAGACCAGCAAGATTATTCCACAGCCCCAGACTCAGCCCTAAACTACTGGTTTTCCCAGGCAACCTTAGCCAATCAGCCCTATCTCGCGCCCTGTGTGCAGACATCACCCAAACAGTACACAGATTACCCGCAACACTGGAGTGATGACATTGAGCAAGATGTCTTCACCTGTGTCGAAGTCGCTAGACGTGCGGGGCTAGAAATGCTGGTACTGAACCAAACCCGCCCCGATATTGGCTTACCTGTTGTGAAAACGATTGTCCCTGGTTTACGCCACTTCTGGTCGCGCTTTGGGGCTGGACGGCTGTATGATGTCCCTGCAAAACTAGGCTGGCTCCCTGCCCCCTTGACCGAAGCTCAAATGAATCCAATGCCAATGGTGTTTTAAGATGTCCGATGCCTTCACTCTTTCTTTCCGTCCTGATGTCTCCCTCACTACTGAAGGCGATCGCCTGACGCTGCAATCGGCTCAACACCGCCTCACCGTAGATCGCCCCAAGCCGGGACTGCAATCGGCGTTAGAACACCTGAAGCATTCCGCCCTAACCGCCGCCCAACTAACCGCCCTAGTGGCTGAACTTGATGGAGCTGAAGACGGCTTAGAATTCGAGTCTGAATTACAAAAGCTAATTAGCCTCGGCTGGATTTGTCATTCCGTTTTACCGTTGGCAACCGCCATCCCGATCGCTGAGAATTATCAATTTTTTTCTCGTGTTTTTGATTGGCAACAGCCCTTCATACTCTCTCGGTTTGCCTTTCTGCATCAAGAGAACCAACAGTGTGTTTTAGAATCTCCCCTCTCCAAAGCTAAAATTATTCTGCTAGATTGGCGAGCTGCCGCCTTAATTGCGAAATTAGCTCAATTCGATTCATCATTCACGCTCTTAACTTTGGCAGATTCGCTGATTGATGTAGAGATAGCGCGATCGTTCATTCAGTTGCTCATTGCCACTCAGATGATTTCGCTAGAACCCGAAAGTAAAGCGTTAGCCGAATGGCAATTTCATAATCTTCTGTTTCATCGTCAAACTCGTTTAAACCGATTAGACGATCCGCGTAAATCGAAAATGCCTCGTTTCGAGGATCATGAGCGATCGCCGATTGTGAAACACCGCATGAGCGAGCAAGTAATTCCCTTAGAGAAACCTAACCTAGAAGCGTTAGCCAAAACAGATATTTCACTCACCCAAGCGATCGAATCCAGACAATCAATTCGTGAGTACGACAACCGACCCATCACCCTTAACCAGTTAGGAGAGTTTCTATATCGCTGTGCCAGGGTAAAAGAAGTTTACACCCTTGAGGACGATCCCCTGAACATTGGAGAATGCACAAAACGTCCCTATCCCTCTGGCGGTGCATTATACGAGTTGGAAATTTATCCTGTCATCAATCGGTGTCAGGGATTGGATGCAGGACTATACCACTATCAACCCCTGTCTCACACCTTGCACGCGATCGCAAATTGGAATCCAGAAGTTGAGTCCTTAATTTTCGATGCCTGGAAAGCAACGGGACAGCAAGATGTTCCCCAAGTGCTTCTGATTGTTACAGCCCGATTTGGGCGGTTGTTCTGGAAATATTATGCCATTGGTTACGGCTTAATTCTGAAACATATTGGGGTGCTGTATCAAACATTTTATTTGGTTGCTACTGCCATGCAATTAGCTCCCAGTGCGATCGGCGCAGGTAACTCAGAACAGTTCTGTAAAGTAGCAGCTCTGAATGAATACGAAGAGTCTTCTGTCGGAGAGTTTAGTCTCGGTTCATTGAAGCGATCAAACGACAATCTTTCCTAAACATTTTACCGATTGAGCCACTTTATAACATTTCATTTAATCGATTACTTCTATGCCTGACCTTAATACCATTCCCGGTTTTGCCGCCCTGCAAGCTCTTACCCTGGGTGATTCTCGCATCAAAATTGCCGTCCTTGATGGCCCTGCTGATTTGGATCGCGCCTGCTTTCACGGTGCAAACTTGAGCACAGCCACGACCTATTGGCAAACAGACCTAGAACCGATTGATCCGGTCTACATCCAACAGGAACTCAAAATTAGGGCGCTCAGCGATCAGAAGAAAGCTTTAAAGAAAGCTCTAAAGGAACGCGAAAAACAGAATGCAGCGACGGCAACACCACCATCCGATGTCCAGATTGAGCAGATCTCACCATCAATTGCTCAGGTCACACCGTCGGGTTCAGAGCGATCGCACAATTTCATGGCAACCATCTTCAATGCCGTATTAGAAGACACGGAAGCACCATTACTAGAACAATATCGTCAGTTAAATGACTCTAAGCAGCAGCAAACAACACTCAAACCAGAACTACCCACAAGCATTGACCACGACCCTACGATTGAGGCGTTAGAAGCAAAAATCAAGGCACTGGCAGACTCAATTCCGAAGCCTGTGCGGGAACGCCTAGCTGGTATCTTTCATGCAACAGGCATCTTTGGCACAATGTTTGGGCAACCAGGCTCCCCAGTTGAAGGAGTCGCTCCCTACTGCACCGCCATCAACATTCCCCTATTTGAAACCGCAACTAGCGATGAGGCACTCTCTCCACTCAACCTAGCTCACGCCTTTAACCTGGCATTAGAACTGGGCGTAAACATCATCCATTGTGCTGCCTGTCATCCCACTCAAACCGGGTTTGCCCACGAGATGATCCAGAAAGCGGTGAAACAATGTCAGGACAATAATATTTTGATTGTGGCCCCATCAGGCAACAACAAGGGCGATTGTTTTTGCGTTCCTGCAATTTTGCCGAATGTTTTGGCAGTGGGCATGATGAAGGATAATGGGCAACCCGCAAACTACAGCAACTGGGGCGGACAGTATCAGAAACAGGGTATCCTCGCTCCAGGTGAAAACATTGTGGCAGCACAACCTGGCACCGATGAACCCGCTCGCCAAGAAGGAACCAGTTTAGCCGCCCCCTTGATGACGGGTATCTCTGCGTTGCTGATGAGCCTGCAACTCCAACGGGGCGAACAACCTAATGCTGAAGCCGTGCGGACAGCTTTGCTCAATAGTGCCATTCCCTGCGACCCCAACAAAGTTGAAGAACCGGAACGCTGTTTAGTCGGTAAATTAAATATTCCCGGAGCGTATCAATTACTGACTGGGCAGCCCTTACCCAGCATTCAATCCGCTGCTGTCCGTCCACAAATCATTTTGCCAGCCAGCAGCAACTCTTTCCCAGATAGTTCCAAATCTGCGGTAATAAGCTCTTCCCAACCTCTCAATGAGGTTTACAGTTCTACCGCTACTCAACTGATCACCGCCTCAGCCACAGTTGCAGACATTCCCTCCTCTCCCCCAGCCGCCCTTTCCGTCTCCACCATCACCCCCAGTGCCGTCTCCAACCAAGTCTACGCCCTCGGCACCCTTGGTTACGATTTCGGCTCGGAAGCCCGCCGCGACACCTTTAAGCAACGGATGCCTGCGGTCAGCATAGATGGGGTATTGATTCCCCCTAATCCCTACGATGCCCGCCAGATGGTTGATTACCTTGAGCTAAACCCCACTGAAGGTAAATCTCTCATCTGGACGTTGAATCAGGAACTCACGCCCATTTACGCGCTAGAACCCCAAAAGGCTTTTGCCAGTGAAATCTATGCCGTCTTTCAGATGCTGCTGTCTGGACAGATTCAGCCCGAATCCAGCGATGATTATATCGAGCGAGTCAGCATTCCAGGTAGTCTTAGCGATCGCACAGTCGAACTCTTTTCTGGGCAGGTTGTTCCTGTCCTTACACTGCCAAATATTAGAGGTATGTACGGTTGGCAAGTCAACGCGCTTGTGGAAGCAGCCGTTGGCACCGTCAGCACTGAAACCAGCGAACCTGACAACGTGAGAATGCGGCGTTCCCTCAAGAGTTTCTTGCATCGCATCTACTACGACCTCCGCAACTTAGGACAACTAGACCGCGATCGCGCCCTCAATTTTGCTGCCACTAATGCCTTTCAAGCTGCCTCCACCTTTGCTGAAGCGATTGTTAGCGGCATGGGACTAGAGAGCATTGAGATCGAAAAAAGCCCCTTCTGTCGCTTGAATAGTAATTGTTGGGATGTGAAGCTGAAGTTTTTCGACTCAGAAAACAGCCGTCGCGCCAAAAAGGTGTATCGATTCACGATCGATGTCGCCAATCTTATGCCCGTCACGTTGGGCGCAGTGCGATCGTGGTCGGTGCCACGTTAAGCGAGTTCAATTACATCACAAAACCACCTTTT
>DATNPU010000300.1:0-12181 GCA_036703105.1 Microcoleaceae cyanobacterium | reverse complement strand
CCGCAACCGTTTCAGCCAGGTAATTTCTTCTAAAGAAATTTGATCTGGTCGTCGTCCTTGAGAAGCGAGGATTTCGGCTGACCAGAGAAATCCCTCGTCTAGGACTAAATCCGGCGGCAAAACTACTTCAGGAGTAGCCTTGCTAGCAGTGGGTTGGGGTTCCGGCTCTGGCTCGACGATCGCGGTTTCCCGCAGTTGTTCTAACCGAGCCTGCCGATCGGCCTCTGCCTGCAACCAGAATGGTACAGCCGCCGACTCTGTTACGGCCTCAGATGCAGTTTCGCTAGCCGGTTCACTGGTTGGCCCAGGGACCACTTCTGTATCAGCAACCACTGAGGTGTCAGAACTCCCCTCAACGACCTGGGGTTCCGCCTCAGCTAGAGTGGCATCGATTGACTCTGGAACGGCTTCAGCGATCGGGGCCGTCGCCGTACCATCGGTAGTTATAGGTTCTGGTGGTTGAGCCGATTCAGTCGGCTCTAGAGTGGATGGTGGCTCGATCGAGACTACGGGTGCTGCCACTTCTAACTCCGATTCGGTGGCAGGCACGGTTGCCTCAGGCTCACTGGTCTGAGCCGCTTCCGCTTGACGCTTACGGATATTTTCGTAAGCCACCTTAGCCCAATTCAAATAATCCTCAGCCACCTCATCAGTGGCAGATTCGCTAGCGGCTGGTTCTGCCGAGGCAGATTCAGGCGGGGAGGCTTCAGATTCTTGGGGCTGAGCAGTCTCCTCTTCTTGGTCAAATCGACGACGAAACCAATCAAATGTCATAGCTACCCCCTACTCACCCAGCGCTCTCAATTCAGCCTTAATCTGATCGGTTACCCGACGCAGGACACCATTAATAAAGCGGTGACCATCTTCCCCGCTATAGCGCTTCGCCAGTTCTACGGCTTCGTTGACTGCGACCCGATCGGGGACTCCTAAATATCGGATTTCTGTCACTGCAATCCGCAGAATATCGCGATCGATAAAGGCGAGCCGTGAGAGTTGCCAATCGACTAATGACTGCGTGAGCAGCTGATCAATCTCATCCTGGTGTTCCCGCAACTTACCGATAATTTCTAAAGCATAGGAACGAACTTCCTGCTGATTAGAGAGTTGAATAATCTCCGGCACTTCGATCGCCATCCCTAAGCGATTAATCGCGGTTTGTGTCAATGAGATCGCCTCATGCACCATTGCTCTAGCGCTTTGCACATCGGTGGTGCGGGTCTCACTATTGAGCAAGCGAGTACTACTTTGTTGTAATTCGGCCGCCGCTGTTTCTAGGGCATCCTGAGCTTCACTGGTGAGCGTCCGAATCGCGGCGACCAGAACCGTGTTCAACGCTTGAGTTTCCAACCGCTCTGAGGTGGCAGGTAATTGACTAATACTTAACAATGCCAGTTCACGGGCAATTCGACGGGCTTGCATAATGGCAGACTTCGTATGACTCCTGAAAAGCAGCGGAAAATAGCGAACCGTTTAAACCCAACATTGCCTCTGCGGCAATTCATTCTATGCAGCCATTCTGAAGTCGGAACTCCGAATTTAGCATCCTCACCTTAGTCGTCTTCTACAGCGATCGCCTGCCGACTTTGCTCAGTGAAGGGGTCTAGTACCCGTTTGCGGTTGGCTTGAGGCAAAGAGGCCGCCAGCATGGCAGAATCTGGGCTAACAATGCCACCCGAAATAATTACCTTAAAGGCATCCTCGATCGGCATCGATAGCGTAATCACCTCATCCTCTGACACCACAGCATACCAGCCTGTAGTGGGATTTGGCGTTGTGGGAATAAATACGCTCAGCATGGGACCAGGAAAGTGGGACTGAAATTCGCCACTAATTACCCCAGTCACAAACCCCAGAGACCAGACGCCCTGGCGAGGATACTCGACCAAAACAACCCGACGAAACTTGCCACTAGAATCTTTCAGCAGAGTTTCTAAAAGTTGCTTTAGCGTTTTGTAAACTGCACCTGCTAAGGGAATCGCCTGGAGAATGCGTTCCCCCACATCTAGCAACCAGCGTCCGGCAATATTGCGGGCCATTAGCCCAATAATCAAAATGCATGAGAGCGGCACTGCCAAACCCACCAGCAAATCCAACAGGTTCACCAGAATTGGATGGAGCCCGTCGAATGGATTGACCTGCTTGGGAACGCGCGTTAAGAAGTTAATTACCCAGGTTGCGATCGTCAAGGTCAACCAGATTGTGGTCGCCAGGGGAATTACCACCAACAGACCAGCAATCAGGTCATTCTTCAGATCTTGCTTGAAGCGTTGGAGCACAGGCAGCCTAATCTCCTTAACAAATGGCAGCGGAACCAATGAATAGAAATTAATTTAGATCGACGAATTAATTTAAGACTTGTAAATCAATTCTGTAACTAATTGTTGCAATATCTCAGGCTTTCTTCAAGCCCTTCCTTTTTATCTTAATGATCATCGTACTTGATCGCTCCTTCTCTCGAAAAATTATGTATTAGAGTTTACCGAACGTCCGAATGCAGCCATGCCCATTCAACAATTAAGGTGTGGGATGCTCTTAAACATGTCCACACCTTAATCAATTAGTTCAGCATGATTTAGTGGTTGGTTATCGGACTTGTCGTAGTCCCGTCCAACCGATGAGGGTATATCCAATCGCCAGCAGGATACTATTCAAGGCAGTACGCGCCGCTGCCCGTCTAGCATTCCATTGAGCCTGATTTTTAGCTTTCTCTAGCTCATCCCGCTTGGGCTTTAACTCACGATCGAGCTGGGGAGCCAGCTTTGCCTCCAGGGCTTTGGGATCGGTTTTTAGCTTTTGCAGTTCTGTCAGCTGTTGTTTGGCCTGAGCCAATTCCGGATCACTAAGTTGACGACCCTGGAATTGCCCTGTTTTCGTGGCTTCTTGTAAAGCACTAATTTGCGCCTCTAATTGAGGTTGTACCTGTTGCTTTAACTGCTCTTTGATCTGGGCCAGCTGATCCTCAGCTTGTTTCAATTGGGCGTCTGCAGCCTGCCCTGTAGCACTCCAGCCCCAAGGAGCAATCATTAGAAAAGCAACGCCTAATACCGTTGCGATCAGGAGGGCAGCAATCCGTAAGCCTTGAGAGGATTGGGATAAGGCATCAGCAGAGTCCCCTCGGCGATCGAGTAATTGCCCCAAAAACAGCAAGGCCAAACCTACTAATGGGATAAAACCACGATCGACCATTTGAGTAGTAAAGCTCACAGTCCACTGAGCATCACCAAAATTGGCTGTGGAAAGCAAAATGATGTAATCAATTAAAGAACACAGAATTAAGACTATTCCGGCAAGCTTTAATACAAGTGCTGTCCAGGAATCGAAATAAGGCGATTTGATCATGGTTTGGGGTCGAATAACTCGGGGATGGTGTAGTTTTACCGCCCTGTTTTATTTTCAAATGAATAAAATTAGGTCTGGCGCTACAAGATTTCTATAGTAGCCACGATAGGGGATCTACACCAGCGTCAGTAAAAACTGACAATCAGAAATTTATTGAATGTATGGATTCTTGCCAACTAAAGTTTCAACCTTGGAGTGAACACACTAAGATATCACCTAATCGTTTGACTGCGGTTTTAACTTTAAGTTGAGCATTCGTCATCATGAGATGAAGCTATGTATCTTTATAGATTGGTAGAACTTAATACTGTTGATGCGGCAGTATTCGCTAAGATCTTTTGCAAAATTTTCTAAGCTGCCGATCGCAAATCAGAGTATTGTTACCTAGTTTTGCCAAGGCAAGAGATCCCCCAAGGAGGCTGTGATCATCTCTCGGCATCTAACCCTATAGTAGTTAGACCACTATTCAGTCGGATGACGTGGTGTAATGCTTTTTCCCTGTAGCGATGACTTTCCCACTTTAATCCAATGACCGCTGTGCCCCTCCCTCGACAGCCATCTCAACCTCCTGACCGTGCTGGTGGTGCTTCTTCAGAAGTCACCCCAGTATTTGCATTGAAAGAGTTAGTGGCTCGTCTGAATCGGGAACAGCACAAAATTCAAGATTTATTGAGTTCGTTGGGGTTTGCCTTACGTAGCTTCAACAATCTCAATCAATTTTTGGAATTAATTCCATTAATGGCTAGTCGTGTTACCGATTGTGATGGTGGCGCATTATTACTGTTCAAACCCAACGGACAGGTAAGGTTAGAACGACTGCATTGCCAGGATGGGTTACGCAGTCAGGATGTGCGCAAGTCGATCGAGCTAGCGACCCGCCAAATTACGGCTAAATTCGCCGGAGATTCTGGTAGTTCTGTCACCCTGCCACCCCCTGCGATCACCGCCTTAGATCATCAGGTCAGTCATTATTTGGGGCCAGATATCCAACTATTTGGCACAGCCATTTTGATTAAAAATGTTGAGCGGGGCAGGCTATACGTCTTCAGCCGAGATCCGCAATATACCTGGACAGAAACCCGCCAGAAATTGGTGCGGTTAGTCGCCGATCAAACGGCAGTGGCGATCGAAAATGATGAATTAACGGTCGAGTTACGGAAAAAAGAACGGCTCGATCGGGAACTAGAGATTGGGGCAGAAATCCAATTGCGATTATTGCCACGTCAATGCCCAGCCATTCATGGGGTAGAACTGGCGGCTCGTTGTCAAACGGCAAGTCGGGTCGGTGGTGACTACTACGACTTCATTCCAGCCAGTTATGACCAGATTCGCCATAAAAAAGACGGCGGCAGCGAGCTGGGTCGGTGGAGTGTGGCGATCGGGGATGTCATGGGCAAGGGCGTACCCGCTGGCTTAATCATGACGATGACTCGGGGTATGTTGCGGGCAGAAGTGTTAAACGCTCACTCCCCAGCGCGGATTTTGCAGCATCTCAACCGCGTTATGTACGCCGATTTGGAAAACTCCAATCGGTTCGTCACCCTGTTCTATTCGGAATACGATCCCAGAACCTGCATCCTGTCCTATAGCAATGCGGCTCACAATCCCCCACTGCTTTGGCAGGCCGCCACTAAAACCATTAAGCGATTAGATACCTTAGGGATGTTGATCGGCTTAGATGCCGATACGCACTACCAGGATGCTCAGATTCAACTTCATCCAGGGGACATTCTGATCTACTACACCGACGGCTTTACTGATGCCGCTAACCAAAATGGGGAACGGTTTGATGAAGAAAATTTAACCCAGGCCTTCCGGTGGGCTTCGCAACACTTTAATGATCCTCAAGCAATTCTCGACTACTTATTCGAGCAAGTTCAAACTTTTATTGGGGTTGGCAACCGGAATGCCGATGATATGACCCTGATTGTGATGCAAATTAAGCCCGAATAAGCCGTAGCCATAAGAAAGCGTATAATCTGTGCTAACCTACAGGTGCTAAAAAGTCCAATCCCTGTCTAATCAATGAGTAGTCGGCGATCGGCGATGCATTTTAGCCTTGTTCAAGCCTGAATTTACTATGGAGGAAACAGTGATGCTCATCAGTGTTCTACAGCACGATATAACCACCTGGTTTATTGGGATGACTCACTGGACGGATACATTGCAAATGCTGCATTGGCATCTACCGTTGGATTTACTGAAATTAGGCGATAAGGTGCTCGAAACTGATCCATTTGGGGATTTTCAAAAAGCGATCGGCAATTTCATTAAAACGGGTCAAGCCTGGGCATTTTTGATTGGCTTGGTGGCCGGCTATTTAATTCGGACTTTTACCAGTTTTGGCTAATCAGCCCTGTTAGAGCGCGGAACTTCGCTCAACCGCTAGATTCAACGGCCAGCCTAGGACGTGGGCTAAAAGTACTGAGTTCTGAATGCTGAGAACAGGCTAGTCCTCAACCCTCAGAACTGCTTTAACCAGAGTTTGAGGGTTTTAAAGCAGACCCGAGGGAAGTTCTGTCCTATTCCCCAAGTCGTGTCGGTTTTAACTTCAAATCACAGAACCACATGATAAATGTGGATAGTCCATTGCACCTATTCAGAGGTAGGTTTTCCTTTGAATCAAGACCTTCAATCCGCTTCTACTAACTCAGCAACCACTTGGAGCCAACGGTTTGAGTCGGCGCTACATCCCGCGATCGCCCGATTTAATGCCAGTATTGGCTTCGATATTCGGTTGATTGAATATGATCTGACAGGTTCTCAAGCCCATGCCCAAATGCTGGCTCACACTGGCATTATTTCTGCGGCCGAAGGTGAGCAGCTAGTTCAGGGATTAGAACAAATTCGGCAGGAATATCGGGCTGGGCAGTTTAATCCTGGTATTGACGCCGAGGATGTCCATTTTGCCGTAGAGCGACGGCTAACCGAGCTAGTCGGGGATGTCGGTAAAAAGCTCCATACCGCCCGATCTCGCAATGACCAAGTTGGCACGGACACCCGGTTGTACCTGCGGGATCAAATTCAGCAACTCCGCACCCAGTTACGCGAGTTTCAAACTGCCCTGTTAACGCTGGCTGAACAACATGTTGAAACCTTAATTCCTGGCTATACCCATTTACAACGGGCACAACCGCTCAGTCTGGCCCACCATCTCCTGGCCTATGTTGACATGACCCAACGCGATTGGGAGCGGTTAGGCGAGATTTATCAACGGGTGAATATCTCGCCATTAGGATCGGGAGCTTTAGCCGGAACCACTTTTCCCATCGATCGCCACTACACGGCTCAACTCTTGAACTTTGGTGGGGTATATAGCAATAGTTTGGATGGCGTCAGCGATCGTGACTTTGCGATCGAATTTCTCTGTGCTGCTAGCCTCATCATGGTGCATCTCAGTCGCTTGTCTGAAGAAGTGATTCTATGGGCATCCGAAGAATTTGGCTTTGTCAGCTTAAGAGATAGTTGCTCAACTGGCTCCAGCATCATGCCGCAGAAAAAGAATCCCGATGTCCCTGAACTGGTACGGGGCAAAACTGGACGGGTATTCGGACATTTGCAGGGAATGTTGGTACTAATGAAAGGGTTGCCCCTGGCATACAACAAAGACCTGCAAGAAGACAAAGAAGCCCTATTTGATGGTGTACTGACTGTGCAAGCTTGCCTGGAAGCAATGACGATTTTGATGCAGGAAGGGTTAGAGTTTCGCACTGCCCGTCTACAAGCCGCAGTCAATGAAGACTTTTCTAATGCTACGGATGTCGCTGATTACCTCGCGGCCAAAGGGGTACCATTTCGAGAAGCCTATAACCTGGTCGGCAAAGTAGTGAAAGCCTCTCTGGCTCAGGGTAAATTGTTGAAAGACTTGACCTTGGCTGAATGGCAAGCCTTACATCCGGCGTTTGAGGATGATATTTATGCTGCGATCGCGCCTCAACGCGTAGTCGCTGCTCGCAACAGTTATGGAGGCACTGGATTTGAGCAAGTCCGACAGGCTCTCCAAGCGGCAAAAGCCAGAGTGCAGCAATCATAGTCGGAACTGAAACAAATGGGTCATTGAGATTGACGATAACGGTTCAATGACCATTTACTTAATCTTGAGGCTGGCGTAGGGGTTAGCCAAAAACCTTACCTACCGTTGGATCACTCTAGACAACCTACTGCTACGCTTCAAACTCGGGGCAGATCGTCATCGCGGTCGGTTTGCACCGCTTGATCACCATACTGATGCCTCTCGCACCTTCGATTTGCAAGTCCTGGATATATCCCTCCGCTGCATCTTTAGCTTCGATCGCTTTATCAAACGGTCCAAAATAATACACACAATACGGTTCGTTTGTTGTCACTTCTAGCCACCAGTTGGTGCCGATCGACTGTACAAACCCAGTTACTACTTCCTTTGCTGCGGTCAAGAGTCCAATACTCATACAAGCGCCCCTATTAGCCTGATATTGGCCTATGCTACGCAATTCTTAACAGAAGTTGCGGTAATGGGGCATACAAATTGTAAAAAGCTAAAACTCATTCGCAAAGTAGACTGAGCGATCGAATTGGCAAAACCGCAATCTACCCGTGGAGATCGGCGATTAATGCGGACTGGGAGCGGAGTAATAACTTAAGACTTCTTGCCCCCAACGCACCAGTTTTTCTGAGCCTTCCATCATCAACAGGTAACGCCCCTGTCTCAAATGATGGCGATAAATGCTGACTGTAGTGCCCTCTCCCAACAACCCACTGACAACCCCAACCAAGGCCCCGATCGCACTTCCCACGATCGCCCCAACCCCAACCATGCTGGCTAGCAGTGTCAATTCCTGGGTGGGCAAGTCATAAAACAGCGCTAGAACCACGCTGACACAAACCCCAATTAACAACCCAGCCCCTCCCAACCGCGTCGCTTTGCGAGTCGCAATCTGCATCGGTTGCATCAGGCCTACCCGGTCTGGGCTACTGTAGCCTTGCCCCACGATCGCGAGGTTTTCGGGAGAAATACCGTGGTAATGCAGCAGACGATAGGCTTGAAACACCGCCGCTTCGTCTGGAAAGACAACAATGGCGAGGCAAGTAGGACGACGTCCGATCGCGGTTCTTCGCAAAAGTCGTGCGATAGTCACTGGGGTACCATTTAGCGTGAGGAATGGGTAAAGCTTGTCTGCATTCTAACCTCAGTTGATAGCTGGCAGAATCCGCTAAACCCAGCAATTTAATGAATTCTTCGGGAGTTCGATCCACTCTCCCGGAATGTTCCCAGAGAACAGGGTGTAGGGTAGAGAATGTAACGTATTACCGTCAAGATTCATTTGTCTTATGCCTCCTCGTTGGCCTCGTAAACCCGATCGTGCAACTGACCCTGATTTTCGTCGGTTAGACGATCGTATGACCTTTGCCACCCATGTCGCCTTATTTGCCGCCGTCAATTCTGGGCTCTGGTTCTTCCGGGAATTAGGCGATGTCCAACAAGGCATCCCCGGTGGGCTGCCCTGGACTCCCTGGATCACAGGAATTTGGGCAACGATATTGTTGGTACATGGCATTGCGATCTTCGCGATCGTGAAATATCAGAACTCAACCGCAGCGCCCTCTACTGCCGGAACTGGCTTTCAACCGAAAGATCATTTAGCCAAACCACCCAAACGCTAGTTCAGGTTACTTGCTACCAGAATCATGACTCGAAGTGCAGAAATTCTTTGCGTGGGTACGGAGTTACTGTTAGGAGACATTCTTAACAGTAATGCTCAATTTTTAGCCCAAGAACTGGCTCGTTTGGGGATTGCTCATTACTACCAGACCGTGGTTGGAGACAATCCTGACCGGATTAAACAAGCTGTCGCGATCGCCTGCGATCGGGCGGAGCTATTAATCTTCACTGGTGGCTTGGGGCCAACACCCGACGATTTGACTCACGCTACTCTGGCCGACTGTTTTGGGGTTCCCCTAATAGAACACCCAGAAATTTTGGCAGACATCGCCGAGAAGTTTGCTCAACGCAGACGAGTCATGACGGACAATAACCGCAAACAAGCCTGGCTACCGAAAGGCGCAGCAGTTCTCACGAATACTGCTGGCAGTGCGCCTGGCATCATCTGGCAACCCCGACCTCAGATCACCATCCTCACGTTCCCGGGTGTACCTGTAGAAATGCGCCAAATGTGGCGAGAAGTTGCCGTTCCCTATCTCAAAGCTGAGGGGTGGGTGCAAAAGACACTTTACAGTCGCACCTTGAAGTTTTGGGGCATTTCTGAGTCTGGTTTGGCGGAGAAAGTCGGGGATTGGTTTGAGTCGCAAAATCCCACGGTGGCTCCCTATGCCAACAACGGCGAGGTCAAACTGCGAATTGCGGCTTTGGCAGATTCAGAAGTGGCAGCCATGCAAATGATTGCCCCGATCGCCCAAGAACTCCAACGGATTGGTAGCCTGGATTGTTACGGCAGTGATGAAGATACCTTAGCGATCGTAGTCGGGCATTTGTTGCAAACAGCTGGCTCAACTTTGGCTGTGGCAGAATCCTGTACCGGCGGTGGTTTGGGAGCCATGTTAACGGCGGTTCCGGGGAGTTCTCACTATTTCTGGGGGGGCATGATTTCCTACGACAACTCTGTCAAAGAACGGTTATTAGGAGTCAATCCCACCGACTTAGCGCAGGAGGGAGCCGTGAGTCATGTCGTAGCTCAGCAAATGGCCGCCGGAGTGCGCGATCGGCTCGGAACCGATTGGGGGCTGAGCATTACTGGAATTGCTGGGCCTGATGGGGGGACAGAAGCCAAACCCATCGGCTTAGTCTATATCGGTCTGGCAGGTAAAACGGGAGTACAAAGCTTTGAACATCGGTTTGGGGCAACCCGTGGACGGGACTGGATTCGGCATCTGAGTGCCTGTACTGCTCTAGATCATTTACGGCGCCAGTTGTTAACTAATGCTGACCAAATGATGCCCGCCCTTACCGAGTGAATACTACTTGGTTCAACTTAATACTGCCGATTCTGTCTCCCAGCTAGGAATGAATTAGCCTGAATTTATCTAGATAGATAAAAAATTTCAGTTTTCTTCTCCCTCTGGAGCTGTGACTCCAACTGATAAATTGGGTACAATTTTTGTAAGTCATCAAGCTCTAGTTTAGAAATCGCGTACTTATAACAGTCAGTACGTTTTTGGCAGCTAGGCTATTACTTAAGGAGCTTCTGTTCAATGGACTACCTGGAAAAGGTGCTGGAGAAACTCAAGGAGTTAGCGCGCAAGTTGATTGAGGCGCTGTTGGGTCCAGAGCCGCAGCCAGAAGCGGAGCCGATTCCCATTCCAGTTAACGATCGTCAGCGCCGTTCATAGTTCTTCTGGTGCAGTCGTTTGAGTCATTTACATGAGTCCTCACTTCGCCCACCTTCGCTGATGCGAATTTTGGTGCTGCACGGCCCGAATCTCAATCTCCTTGGTAAACGTGAGCCGGGGATTTATGGTTCTGTCACGTTGGACGACATTAATCGTCTGCTCGAACAAGAAGCCCAAACGCTTCAGGTCGGTCTTTCGGCTTTTCAATCTAATCATGAAGGTGAACTGGTAGACGCGATTCATGCGGCCTCTGGTCAGTATCAGGGCCTGGTGATTAATGCGGGAGCCTATACCCACACCAGTGTGGCGATCCGAGATGCGATCGCGGGAGTTAATCTGCCCACCGTGGAAGTCCACCTCAGTAATATTTACCGCCGAGAAGAATTTCGCCATCATTCCTACATTGCGCCGATCGCGATCGGTCAAATTAGTGGATTTGGCGCGGATAGTTACCGATTAGGGCTACAGGCCTTGGTTGCTCACCTTAAACAAGCGGCTACCGTCAATTAGGTCGGCTTAACTCTACAATCAGATAATTTTGATTCCGCTTAAAAGTAGTTGGCATAGCAGCAAATTATGGTTCAATCAGGTGAAATTACCTGAAGACGATTAACAGCTGTATCAATCCACTCTGAATGAAAACCGCTGTCTATTTGGCCGTTAATGGCACTTTAATGCGGGGACTAGCTCTTAACAGCAATATGCAACACGTAGGAGCTGTTTTCGTGCGAGAAGCCTGGACTGAGCCGACCTATCGCCTATGGTCGATCGCCGATCGTCATCCGGCTATGGTTCGGGTCGCCTCAGGTGGAGCTGCGATCGCAGTCGAAGTTTGGGCGGTTCCCGCCGCAGGAATCGCGACTTTGCTACAACTGGAACCTCCTGGACTGTGTATCGGTAAAGTGCGACTGGCGGATGGGGAAGAAGTTTTAGGGGTATTAGGGGAAGCCATCCTGTGTGAAGGACACCGGGAGATTACCGCGTGGGGAGGGTGGCGGGCTTATTTGGCAGGTAAAGGTAAGGCAGATCAGCAGGATGGGGCAGGTAGGGAAGATGAGGAAGGTAGGGAAGGTTATGAGGATGGGGAAGATGGCTGACGTACAAGGGAGGGAATGATGTCAGAATCCGACTTTGATTCAGAAGCCTATGTTCAGCAAGCGGCTCGGATGATTGGGTTGCCATTACCACCGGAGTATCTGCCGGGTGTGGTAGCGAACTTCGATCGCATTGCCGCCGTAGCGCAGCAAGTGATGGAGTTGCCGTTGCCCGAAGAGATTGAAATTGCGCCTGTGTTCGAACCGTAATTGTGATTGAGTTCTCCTAAGCTATGAGCCAATATCCTGATGTCACTAGCATTGCTGAGAGTGTACGGAATCGAGAGGTGTCTGCTAAATCTGTAGTGGCGGCAGCTCTCGCCCGCATTGCCGATCAGAATCAGCGGCTCAACTGCTTTACTAGTGTGTTAGCCGAGCAGGCGATGGCAGAGGCGGAGTCTATAGATCGCGCGATCGCGGCAGGC
>DATNPU010000297.1:0-4189 GCA_036703105.1 Microcoleaceae cyanobacterium | reverse complement strand
CACCCAGATGAAAATTCTTCTCTTACTGGTATAGCCTCAGCCCATGTCTCAACACTATCCTCGCGATCTCGTTGGTTACGGGCGGCATACTCCGAATCCCCAATGGCCCAAACAGGCCAGAATCGCTGTCCAGTTCGTGCTCAACTACGAGGAAGGCGGCGAAACCTGTGTTCTGCATGGCGATCAAGCGTCGGAAGCCTTTCTCTCCGAGATTGTCGGGGCGGTGCCGTTTATGGGACTGCGCCACATGAATATGGAATCCTGTTACGAGTACGGCAGCCGAGCGGGATTCTGGCGACTGCATCGCTTATTTACCGCCCTCGGCATTCCGGTCACAGTTTATGGGGTGGCAATGGCGCTCGATCGGCATCCAGAAGCCGTTGCCGCGATGCAAGAAGCCAACTGGGAAATTGCCAGTCATGGCTACCGTTGGATTGACTACAAATACTTTAGTGAAGCTGACGAACGCTACCATCTTCAGCAAGCGATCGCGCTACATACCCAGGCCACTGGTAGTCGGCCCTTGGGTTGGTACACAGGGCGTACCAGTCCCCACACCCGCAAACTCGTGGTTGAGGCGGGAGGATTTTTATATGACTCTGACAGCTACGCCGATGACCTGCCCTACTGGGTGCATGACTACGGCACTCCTCATCTAGTCATTCCCTACACCCTGGATAACAACGACATGCGATTTGCGACACCCCAGGGCTTTAATTCCGGCGATCAATTTTTTACCTACCTGCGCGATGCCTTCGATTTTCTTTATGCCGAAGGTGAAACCGCACCCAAAATGATGAGTATTGGATTGCATTGCCGCTTAGTGGGTAGACCAGGTCGGGCAGCAGCTTTAGCTCGGTTTCTCGATTACGTGCAACAGCACGATCGCGTTTGGCTGTGTCGCCGGATTGATATTGCCCATCACTGGCATACCCACCACAAGCCGCAATAATTCCCGTTAAACCAGATGCTTCTGTAACACTGATTTGGGCGCCCGGCGAATTCGACACAGAATCGTTTCCTGACCTAACCGAGTACAGGCTTCAAACCGATGGCAGCCGGAAAAGCCATAATATTGCCCATCCACTTCCAGCACATCGATCGGTTCTTGCTGCCCAATTTCCTGAATCGATGTCATTAATGCGGCCACTTTTTGCGGATCATTTTGCCGAAACAACGGACGCCGAATTTGGTTCAACGGCAATTCTTCTACCCGTACCATACGCCTGTGCCTCAATTAGTCCTTTCTAAATCATACTCATTACGAGTTTGACCTGCAACTTTTTCCCAGGTGATGGGTCAACTATCCGGATCTACTAGCCCAGCTATGAGTAATGGCTCATGAGTGCATCTTGGCCTTACCCATCGACAGTTCGTGAACAACGGATTGCATTTTGGCCAAAGGGCACTATCTTAAGATCTGAGCAACTGCGACCTGTAATTTTGGGGGATAGACAACCTTGCGAGTTCAGCCTGCTTTTCTCAATCGACTAGCGGTACTGCCGCTCCTGTCCCTCTCGCTGTTTAGCACCACCCTGTCGGGTTCCGTCACTCGAGCGGCCCAGAACCCAAACCACCAAAATCCCGACTTATTCGTAGGCATTGTGCAGCGATTTGGTAGCAAACCGACTGACAGCTTGACCCTGCAAGCTAAATCGGGCGATCGCCTCACCCTTCGCTTCAAAACCAACGATCAGGAACAAACGGTCACAGGCACAACGGCCAAATTAGAAATTGTGACCCAAGCCCTGCCAGAACCCAAGCTGGATGAGCGAGTCGTACTGGGGACTTACCGCAGCTTTGAAAGCGCGGAAGCAAGTGCCAATCAATGGCGGGCCCAAGGGATCGAGGTCGAAGTAGCTCAACCGGGACGCTGGCAGGTCTGGGCCAAGCGAGATGTCTACAGTAATCCGGTTGTCCGACGGCTGTTGCTCCAAAATTTGCAGTCTAAAGGCATTCAAACCGCTTATTTGGATAGCCGAGTGGTGCAGCAGCAACCGAAGTCGTCACTGGTCGTGAATGGTTATCGGTATAACCGCGATTACATTGACATCTCTTCTAGTCAGGGAGTGATTCAGGTTAGCCCGATCGGGGACGATCGCAGCCGTAACCTGTATGCTGGCAGCTTACGGCTTCAGCCCAATACTTATGGTACTTATACGCTAGTCAATCGAGTGCCAGTAGAGACTTATTTACGCGGCGTTGTGCCTCATGAAATTGGGACTTGGGCCGCTCCCGCCGTGTTACAAACCCAGGCCATCTTAGCCAGAACCTATGCCTTGCGAAACCTGCGGCGATTTGCGATCGATGGCTATCAACTCTGTGCTGATACTCAATGTCAGGTTTACAACGGACTCAGTGGAACGGCTCCTGCCACAGATCGCGCGATCGCAGCCACCAAAGGCTTAGTGCTCACTTACCAAAACGAATTAGTCGATGCTGTCTACTCCTCTACCACCGGAGGTGTGACGGCAGCTTTCCGGGATATCTGGCAGGGAGCCGAGCGTCCCTATCTAAAAGGTGTATTGGATTCAGTCGGTAGCCCCTGGGATTTGGCTCGCTATCCACTGACTGAAGAACAAAACCTGCGACGATTTATTAGCCAGAAAAATGGCTTCAACGAAGAGGGGACTCGGTGGTTTCGCTGGCGGGTAGAAAGCCGATTAGCAGATTTGACAAAAGAGTTAAAGACTTATCTCGCGGCTCAAAAAAGTTCGCTCGTTGGGTTTAAAGCCATTCAACAAATGCAAGTGCTGCAACGATCGCCCTCAGGCCGGGTGCTGAAACTCGCTGTCGTTACAGACCTGGGTTCAGTAGAGCTAGAAAAGGACAACATCCTCAAGGTGTTTTACGCCCCCAATAGCACCCTGTTCTACCTCGAACCTCTCTATGGAGCGAACAAATCCCTACAAGGCTATGCCTTTGTTGGGGGTGGCTTAGGCCATGGAGTGGGACTCAGCCAAACTGGCTCCTATCGGTTAGGCGATTTAGGCTGGTCGAGCGATCGCATTCTTGGCTTCTATTACCCTGGGACTCAACTTCAGCCACTAAATGAGGCGATCGTCTTTTGGCGCGAGCCATCAACGGAACAAGTGAGCCGCTGATCGTTCTATGCATCAATTCCTGAAGCTGCTATTTATCCGCCATGCCCAATCGACGGGTAACGTCGAACGGCGGATGCAAGGACAAGGAGAATTTGAGTTAACCGAAACCGGGAAACAACAAGCCGAAAAGCTGGCCAAGAGCCTACTGGCGGAAGGGTGGATTCCCTCGCAGGTCTACAGTAGTCCGTCTCAGCGAACTAGGCAGACGGCTCAGATTTTGATTGATCACTTTGTCACAGCACCTCTCCCTGCCGCTGTTAGTGATCTAATTGGGGAGGAGGCCGATCCCGTCCCAGAAGTACCCGACGATCGCCTGCGATCGATCCCCGTCGAGTACGCCGACGAGTTGATGGAATTCCAAAATGGTATCTTCCGGGGATTGACCTGGGCAGAAGCCACCGAACGCTATCCTGAACTCTGTCACCAGCTGGAAGCTTCCCCAGACTGGATCCAAATTCCAGCAGCAGAATCGTTAGATATGGCCCGATCACGAGCCCACCACTTTATCCAACGGGTATTACAACAGCACCAGAACGGGGATCACATTTGGATCATTACTCATAGCTGGATTTTGCAGCACTTAATTGCCGAATTATTAGGATGCGATCGCTCCTGGCGGATACGAGCTATGAATACGGCACTGTTTGAATTTTGGGTAGATCAGTCTCGCTGGCATGGCTTCGATCACAATCGGTTCAATACAGATTTGTGGCAAATTCGCCGAATTAACGACTATCATCACTTGCAGACCTGAACTTGCCTTTTCTTGATCCCCAGTACTTGAACGAACTGCCAACAGTCGTTAAATTTTTATTAAAATCGAAAGATTCAGGTAACTGTAACAGGTAAAGCAACTCAACATTTTCCTGATCCCGAGTTCGTAAACGGTTGTCCAAATCGATGCCACTTGGCTCGATCGAAACAGCTAGCTCTGATCTCAAGACATCAAGTATCTTGGATGGAGGATTACGATTTATCTTTTTTTAGATATAAATCGGGGTTGACCTTAGACTATCTGCCAGGTTCAGAGATGACAAACCCAGCCAACGATATCGTCAAACAAGCTAAACAGGGCAGCGTTGCGG
>DATNPU010000294.1:0-9900 GCA_036703105.1 Microcoleaceae cyanobacterium | reverse complement strand
TGATACAGCACCCGGAAGGCTTGTTTCAATTGGCGGCGATCGTCCGCGCTAAAACCTGCCCGTCGCAGCCCTACCACATTCAAGCCCATGATCGTATTTGGGCTCACACTGCGAGTCATACAAAATGGGGGCACATCCTTTTGAATGGCCGATCCACCCGTCATCATCACTAACCGACCCACCCGGGTAAACTGATGAACCAAACAATTGCCACTAATAAACGCCCGATCGCCAACTTCCGCATATCCCGCCACTAACGCCCCATTCGAGAGAATCACTTGATTCCCTAAGCGGGCATTATGGGCAACGTGACTAAATGCCATCAGCAGACACCCATCTCCCACCTCGGTGATGCTATTCGCCTTCGTGCCGCGATGGATAGTGACTCCTTCCCGAATTACACAGTGGCGACCAATCTGGACATAACTGATGGCATCCAGAAAGGCGAGATCCTGGGGTAAATCACCTAATACCGCTCCAGAATGAATATGACAGTCATTCCCGACTGTGGTGTAGGGCAGGATCGTGACATGGTGATCGATCGTCGTATTATCGCCAATCTTCACATCGCGATCGATGTAGGAAAACGCCCCAATTTTTACGCCAGTCCCTAGTTCTGCCCTGGGATCAACTACTGCGGTGGGATGAATGTCCACGAAAATCCTGTCCTTCGTCATACCTATAGGGTATAGGGTACAGGCTGGTGGCAACTATTGAGTAGGTGGATTAAAGTCCAGGGCGATCGCATCAGTGGACTGAGCAGTCTCTTGAGGAGATTGGGCTGTGATTTGAGCAGCGGCTGGCAGTGCGATCGCAGCTTTAACCGTGCTGGCGGGGGCGGTTGGGCTAGGAGAATTCGCCGTTTGAGGCGGTTGTGATTTTGGTACAGATGGGGCTACTGCCACGTAGGCTTCCACCGCTTGAATTTGAGCTGCTGGATCGATCGCCACCCAATCATCGGGTGTCTTGCGCAAAAGTTCAAAATGCAAATGTGGGCCAGTCACTCCCCCCGTACTGCCGACTAAGCCAATCACCTGCCGGGCTTTCACCGGATCATTTTCCTTCACCAGCACTTCTGACAAGTGTGCATAGAGCGTCTGATACTTACCATCGGCATACTCCAGAATCACCGTGTTGCCATACCCATCGAGCCAGCCCGCTTGCTTCACCCAACCAGAGTGTGCTGCTAGGGCTGGCATGCCTTCCGGTGCACCTAAATCAATCCCAGAATGCAGCCGCTGATCGCCATAGATTGGATGAGTCCGCCAACCAAAGTTACTGGTAACGGGCACAACTTCGGGCAAGGGGTAATAGAAATCAGTATCTTTAGGATCTGGTACATAGTTGGAATCTGCTGGAGCTAAACTCCAGGCCCATTGTTCCAACGTACTTCTGGTTCCCCAAGCGACTCCAGCGCAAACTAAACAGATCAGGCTAATTCCGACCACCAGTAGCCATTGATTCATGGGGATGCCCATTGCCGCACACTACAATTCCCCTGACATAAGAGCACCCCCCTGAAGATAGGGGGGCGAGGGGGGGGAGATCTCGGGGGAAAACCTGAGATTACACTTATAATAGTACAGAAGTTCTACTTTGGATAGGCCTTTTAGGGATAAAACGCCGTTTTGGGTAGTCCCAGAGTTTCATCCCAACCCATCATCAGGTTGGTGCATTGAATCGCTTGACCCGCCTGACCTTTCATCAGGTTATCGATCGCTGACATCACGATTACACGGGCGGTACGCGGATCGACTTCTAAGCCGATGTAACACATGTTTGTGCCCGTGGCCCATTTGGTCTGAGGATAAGTCCCACTCGGTAACACTCTCACCCAAGGCGAACTGCGGTAGAAGGCACTATAGATTGTCAGTAAATCTTCTCGTACTAGCCCAGGATCGCGCAGCGTCGCGTAGACAGTCGCCAGAATCCCCCGAGGCATGGGAATTAGATGGGGCGTAAATTGGACTAATACCTCGTGTCCGGCCAAATCACTACAGATCTGCTCGATTTCTGGAGTGTGACGATGCCGTGCGACGTTATAAGCGCCCAACGAACTATCTGCTTCAGCTAGCAGCATATTAGTTTTCGCTTGCCGTCCGCCACCAGAAGTACCAGATTTGGCGTCAATAATCGCTGTTTCTGGCACAATCAACCCTTGTTTCAGCAGCGGCGAGAGTGCTAACAGGCTGGCCGTGGGATAGCAACCGGGACAGCCAATTAGCTGTGCCCCCGCAATTCGATCGCGGTATAACTCCGGTAATCCATAAACAGCGGTTTCGGCGACCGCCTGATCGGTGCGCTCCACTCCATACCAGGAGCTATAAATACTTAATTCAGAAAATCGATAGTCTGCTGACAGATCTAATACCTTACAGCCTTTCTCCAGAAGCGTTGGCGCCATTTTGCAGGCTAATCCGTTGGGTAAGGAAAGAAAGACGATTTGGCAACGATCGGCAATTTGCTCTAAATCGATCGGTTCGATCGGTTGATGAATCTGATGCCCCAAGTGGGGATACAAATCAGCAAAGGACTGCCCCGCGCTGCTTTCGCCACCCAAATACACCAACTCCAGATAGGGGTGATCCATCAGAAGCCGTACCAACTGCACACCGCCATACCCCGAAGCGCCAACTATACCAACGGGTACGCGTCCCAAATCCCCCATGATGCTTTACCTACTTACAGGTTGATTCACACAACTTTGCTGCATTGTAGTACCGGGGCAAGAATTTGGGTAGGAGCAACAAGGCTTCTCTCAGGAATCCTTTATGTTTTTCAAGCCCCAGCTTTTTGCTAGCCTCATCTATCGGTTCTCCCCCATCTCCCTTACTAGCGCTACCTCCCTCATCTCTCCCAAACGGACTAGAATTTAAACGTATGAGTAAGTTTAAAAAAACTTTACGGTGCCATAGCGTTGAACGTTTCTAGTGTCGATACATCTCAATCAGTTCCGTTTCAGTTCGATGACATTGAAGCGGCATTAGCAGATCTCAAGGCAGGTCGCGCGATCGTCGTCGTCGATGATGAAAATCGCGAAAATGAAGGCGACCTCATTTGTGCCGCTCAGTTCGCCACACCTGATCTGATTAACTTCATGGCGGTGTATGCCAGAGGCTTAATTTGTCTGGCCATGACCGGAACTCGGCTGGACGAACTGGAGCTGCCGTTAATGGTGAGCAAGAATACTGATAGTAATCAGACGGCATTCACGGTCAGTATTGATGCGTCTCCTAGTGCCGGAGTGACCACCGGAATTTCTGCCGACGATCGGGCCAGAACCATTCAGATTGCAATTAATCCCTCCACACGACCGGATGATCTACGACGACCGGGACATGTATTCCCGATTCGGGCGCGGGAAGGGGGAGTACTCAAGCGGGCAGGACATACAGAAGCCGCTGTCGATCTGGCCCGGTTAGCGGGGCTGTATCCAGCGGGGGTAATTTGCGAGATTCAGAATGCTGACGGCTCAATGGCACGGTTGCCAGAACTGATCGAGTACGCTCGCACCCATCAGTTAAAAATCATTAGTATTGCCGATCTAATCAGTTATCGTCTGCAACACGAGCGGTTTGTCTGTCGGGAAACAGTAGCAGATTTACCGTCGCAATTCGGACAATTTCAAATTTATGGCTACCGAAACTTGCTCGATAACTCTGAGCATGTGGCGATCGTCAAAGGTGATCCAGCGACCTTCAAAGACCAACCCGTGATGGTGCGGGTCCACTCGGAATGCTTGACCGGGGATGCGTTGGGTTCCTTACGGTGCGATTGCCGGATGCAACTCCAAGCGGCTTTGAAGATGATTGAAAACGCTGGTATGGGAGTGGTTGTTTACCTGAAACAGGAAGGGCGCGGCATTGGCTTAGTCAATAAACTCAAAGCCTATTCTCTGCAAGATATGGGGCTAGATACCGTAGAAGCAAACGAGCGGTTAGGATTTCCAGCTGATTTGCGCGATTATGGCGTGGGTGCTCAAATTCTGAATGATTTAGGCGTAAAACAGTTGCGATTAGTCACGAATAATCCCCGGAAGATCGCTGGGCTGAAGGGTTACGGATTGGAAATGGTCGATCGTGTTCCCTTACTGATTGAAGCGACTTCCTACAATTCCGGCTATTTAGCGGCCAAGGCGGAAAAGTTGGGGCATTGGTTCCTGCGCAGTTATTTAGTGACGATCGCCCTGCAATGGGATGATGAGCCGTTGTCAGTTGCAGAACGCTACAACCGCCTGGAAACCTTGCGGAATTTAGCCAAAGAGCAGGAGCTACTGTTGCAGGAAGAAGTGCGACCCGTAGCGGTAGCCTTATTTGGTAGTTCGGCCTTAATTGCCCATTTAGGGTTTGAGCAATCGGTGATTAATGATCCTGAATGGTATCGCCTACCAGAGCATCCCTATGTGCAAGCGATCGCCGATGTGCTTGATCAGTTAGTCACTCTACCCCATTTGAACCAACTCACCTTTATCATTTCGTCCGGATCTGATCCGCTGACGGGGTTGCAGGTACAACTCGATCGCCAGCAGTTTTCGTTGCTCCAGAAGCCTTCTTCGATCTTTGGCAATCTGGAAACCCAAATTGTCTATAGTTTTACGGCTTAATTAGGTGACTTTGTAGGTGAATTTAACAGCTTGAAACTGCCAAATGCCAGTCTACAAATTTGGCGAGTGACGACGGGATAGGGCAGCAGTATAAATGGCTTTATTCTCTGCTGCCGACTCCATCAAATCCACGATCGGTTGTGGATAATCAACTCCAATTTTGGCACCAAACCGTTGTTGTTCGATCGGCAATAACATCCAAGGAGTATGCACTTTATGGACTGGAATTCTAGCTAATTCTGGCAACCAATATTTCACATATTCTCCCTTCGGATCGTAATCATTAGATTGTTTTAGAATGTTGAAAAACCGAAATCCTCTGGCATCATTGCCCACTCCAGCCGTGTAGTTCCAGTTACCGTAATTACTACAAACATCGTAGTCAATCAGAAGTGACTCAAACCACTCTGCCCCCATTCGCCAATCAATTCCTAAGTTTTTCGTCAGAAAACTAGCTACATTTTGTCTACCTCGATTTGACATAAATCCAGTCACTAACAGTTCTCGCATATTGGCATCGACTAACGGAAAGCCAGTTTTACCGAATCGCCATAAATCGAATTGTTGCCAATCTTGTTTCCAGGGAATTGATATACCTTGCAAGCCACTGGCCTGAAAAACTCGATTCCCATGTTTAGCACAAATAAACCGAAAATAATCGCGCCATAGTAATTCAAAAATTAACCAATAGGTAGAATCGTTTTTGACTCTTTGGACTTCATACTCTTGGACTTGCTGATAGAGATAACGAGGAGACAAACAACCATGAGCTAACCAGGGCGAAAATTTGGAGGAATCATCTACCGCCAACATGCCATTACGCGTTTCTTTGTAGATTTTCAGGCGATCGCTTTGCCAAATATAAGCGTTGACTCTGTCCTGCCCAGCCGTTTCTCCACCTGAAAATCTTGTTTTTGCTCGATCGCTCACTTGGGGTGGTTCGAAGCTTAAATCGCTCAGGCTAGGGATGCTTCCCACATCCACATCAGGTAATGGTGGCAAGGATTGAGGTGCAGGCAAGGGTGGGCGGACGATCGCAGACTTCTCGACCTGCTGACGGAAATGAGTAAAGAGTTCTGGCAGGTCTGCGATCGCGAAGGGTAAATCATCCGGATGGTAAAGGGTCTGTCCCCAAAAGCCTTGTAGTGTGACATCGATCGTCGCTAAAGCCGTTTTTAATGCGGCCTCGATCGCCCGTTCTTCCGTCGTCACTCCCTGGTGGTAATAGACTGCTGTAACTCCCAACTGTTGGGCCAACTCAGGAATAATCTTTTCTGGTAACCCAGCGCGGATGAGTAGATCGTTGCCAATCTGTCTCAAGGATTGCTGTAAATTCGCAACACTTTCTAACAAAAACTGAGCCCGAAATCCTCCCGTTTTGGGAAAGCCAAAGCTAGTTGTGCCAAATTGCCGTGGATCAAAACAATAGATAGGGATAATTTCACCATGCCTAGCGGATACAGTGGCGATCGCCTGCTGCAAGGGCTGATGGTCGTGGAGGCGGAGATCCATGCGATACCAAATTAAAATTCGACTATGAGAAAAATCTGGCTTAATCATGGCTCAGTTTGGTGTAGCTAATCCCTTATAGCAGCAACATAAAATGATAGAATTCTTATCCAAGAAGAGTGATAATTCTTGTTAAGAGATGGAGCAACAGATGTCTGAGAACTTAGGATCAAAATAGGAGAATATCCGTTTGTTCCCGAATACCATCATCAAAGCATTTCTCCAGCCTCAAGAATTAACGGTTCTAGGATTACTAGCATTAACTACTTCAGCTTTTTGATCTCAGTCAGAGCTTACAACTTGGATCAAAAGTTGAGGGATGCGGTTAGCTGAACTAACAAATCACTCTCGCCCCTAGGTTGATTTTGTTCACTCCTCTGATAAATTGCAACCGATCGAGCTTGCAGTCAGCTTTTTATCGTCGTCTGGGGTCGATCGCTCTAACTCATAGGGCTAAGCCTTAGCAGTTTGCGCCCTCGATCAGTTTGGGATGAATTTCAGTTAGCTTAACTTGGTGTGAGAGTGAGACAAACGCTTTGAATGACGAAGTATTGATCATGTTTCATTACAGGTTCATAGCTCGGCAAGCTGGGGGTTAATAAAATGTCTAAGACAATTACCAATTTGGCCTTACCACTGATTATTGATGCGATCGAATCAGCCCTCGAACATCAACGCTATCACCCTTACCGAAAAGCCTACGCCATTCCAGAATTGCGACAGAAGCTAATTACCTATGTATTGAATTCTGCCCCCGTCTGTTATGGCATGGTGGAAGAAGATGTAGAAGAAAACTACATTGTTATTAACCAGACCTTAGTTCCCAAACCAGTTCGGAGCCAACTGCAAGAAAAAGTGGCAGAAGGCATTCCTAAAGTGATTGAAGATAACGCAGATTGGGTCGGCCATCACATTCCATCGGAAGTTGATTCTGGGTTAGCTCCATCAAGTTGGTTTGGCTAATCAGTACACCGATTTAGATATGCAGTAGAACAATCAGCGGTTCAATGAAGTTGCTTTGAGCAAGCCAGAATGATCGATGACGGTCGTTTCATCCGCGATCGTGCCATTGAAATTAGCGCTACCGAACTGAACTCCTCGTAGGTCGGCCCCCCGAAGATCGGTATGCAGCATTTGGGCACCACTCAAATTGGCACCGCGTAATGTGGCTTGACGGCAATCAGCGGCGCTCAAGTTGGCCTGCCGCAAAATCGCCCATCGTAGATCGGCCTGGGTCAATATAGCCTCGCTTAAATTCGCTCCATATAAATACGCGCCATTCAAATGGGTGGCACTTAAATTAGCTTTATGCAAATTAGCTCGATATAAATGAGTTTCACTCAGTTCGGCTTGATGCAGATTAGCACCACTGAGATCCGCCTGTCCCAGATCCGCCTTCAGCAAAATGGCTTCGCTTAGATCAGTACGGCATAGATCGGCAGTCGTCAGATCAGCCGCCCGTAAGTTAGCTCGATGCAGTTCTGTGCCAATCAGATTGGCTCCAGTTAAAATTGCCGCTTGCAGGGTGGCAGTCCGCAAATCCGCCCCAATTAAATTGGCATGTTCTAGATTGGCTTGGCTTAAATCAGCTGCAACCAAAACCGCATCAATCATTTCCGTCTCAGCCAGAATGGCATCACTGAGAATGGCATGACTGAGATTCGCAATGTTTAAAGTCGCGGCTCGCAAATTGGCTCCTGTCAAATTTGCCCCGGCCAGATTAGCCCCTTTCAGGTTAAAGCCCTGCAAATTCACTCCGCGTAAATCAGCGCCACTCAAGTCCAGTTCTACCTGGGGATGCTGCGATCGCCAAGTTGTCCAAGTCTCAATTCCCTGCTGCAACAGGGCAAGTTGCTGAAATTTCACCATCACTTATTCTGCGCGTTGATCATTCGGATGTTCTCGCCCGGTTAAGTTTTCCATTGCGGATAAAACCGCCGAAGCAGCCGCAATAATATCTCGTTCCTCCCCGCCGAGATACAACCGCCCAAAGGAACCAACCGCAGAAATATGCAGGATGTTAATCAATGCGGCTTTTTCGGCTTCATTTGCGGCCAAGGCTGCATAGGCGGCTGGTTCCACTTCAAATACATACAGCGTTTGTCCGGCCATAATCATTTGGCCTCGCCGAGTGCGATTGATTAACTGAGCGTGGTGAGGATCAATATTGCGGATAATCTGACTAGATAAAATTCGGGGTTTGAGGCAATCCTGGCGCTGCACACCGAGGGCATCTAAAATGGCCCGACCCGAAGCCTGAACTTCGCCCTGCCGATTGGAGTGAATTTCCAACAAGCCATATAACCGCTCAACCACCAGCACTCCCGGACGCACCACCGCCGCCTTTAAGGCCACATCAGTAATGCGATTGATTTCGATGCCGGGGGAAATCTCAATCCATAGCGAGGCATCGCCAGGAAGCGGGAGAAAGCCGATCGAGACAGTGCCCATATAGGCCGCATGTTGAGATTGCAGACGATCGATATAAACGTAGCTGCGAAGATCAATACCCAAGAGTCAGTCCACTTAATTGCTACAAAAATCGCGGGTTGCCCAACGGCTAGACTAGTATACGGTTAAGCCTGGAACGATCGCGACGAAACGTTAAGCTCCAGTCTTCACTATACGTTGGGTCGAGACTCCTCGTAGAATGAGGTTGCCTGAGATTGCGCATGGGGATACCGCTATGTCTTCTTCTCCGTCGGGGATTTATCGCAGTAAAGTTTTAAGTTCTGTCTTGCGACAGACTCGGCGCTGGAGCGATCGGGCACAGGCCACCCTCCGGCGAGTGCAGGTGGCCGCTAGCTGGAGTGCCCAAATCCTGCTGTATCCTATCTATGCGCTATTTCAAACCAGTCGAGTCTTGGGGGCGCAGGTTTACCAGACGGTGCAGTTAGGGATTCCAGGGCTGCGAGCGACTACATCGACTAATGCATCGCCTACCGCCGACTTCACTTCAGATCCAGCCCAATCTCCGATTACCGTTGATACCCCGATCGCCACGGTATTACAAACCATTCAGGAGTTTGCCTTACCAATTGGGGTGCCTGTCTTTCTAGAAGGAGTTGATGCGATCGTCCCCCTTGGCCCCATTGCACCAGTTCCCCATACCACTCCAGAACTGGCCGCCGATGGTAGAGGCATTGCAATTCCCGGTTCGCCTGTATTTATCCAGGGAATCGCCACGTTACTGGCGTCGGGTGCCGTAGTCCTGGTGACGAATCAAAATCAGATTCTAGACATCTTGACTCCAGAACAGCAAGCGCGATTGCAGTATCGCATTACTTGGGAAGTGGCAAGCTACGGACGGGCGTTAAACCTACGAAAAGCAGTGGCGAATTTGCCACTACCAAAATTCCATCTGGAGCTAAACTCAACTGCTGACACTCCTCGGATTACCGATCGCATGGCTCAAGGCGTCTCTACCTTAGGTCGGCAACTTTTCCAGACAGCCCAGCATGTCAGTCGCAAAGCCTACCGCATTGTGAGATCGGGATTATTTGGGCGATCGCTGACGACAAGTGATCCACAACTGGCTTTACCGGGGATATCACTCTTCACAGCAACGGTTGACACTCCTCTAGAGAAAGCCCTGCAAACCGTGCAGCGGTTCCCTCTACCGATACACCTGTTAGCGTCCTTGCTAGAATCACCGGCTGCGCAACTCAACCCTAGCCCAACTAATCATGACGGTGTTGATTCATCGGGCTTGGTTACATCCCAGTCCACTCCAATCCTGCCGGTGTTGACGATTCCACCCGAGCTGGCAGCTCTACCCACCTTGTATG
>DATNPU010000287.1:0-10092 GCA_036703105.1 Microcoleaceae cyanobacterium | reverse complement strand
TTCAGCCTAGTTTTTATCTATTCAGCCAAAGATTAATTGCCTTAATATTGTTTCGTTATCGAGATTGAATAGCGAATTATTTAGCAACATAGCCACAATCCTGTAATTTCTCAGTCAGAATCGCCATATGACGCCACCATTGCTGCCCTCCAATACCCAGCCGCGAGGGTAAATGGCCGATCGGGGCAGAGGCTTTAAACTGCCATTGCTTGAGATGATCATCAAGATTGTTGTGCTGCCAGCCAACCCGATCGCAAAACTGCCCGTAATCATAGCCGGCCTTTTGATAGATCTGGGCTTGCACACTAAAGCCAAAGCGGTTACGGCTAAACTGCCGCCAGAGTTGATCAATTTGCCGTAAGTCGCCACAGGGTAGACGATTTAACTCACCGCTAAACACATAACTTTGTAGTGACTTACCCAGCAATTGCCGGATCAGGTTCCAGGTTAACGTATCGGCAGCTTGCCATTGGTTAGCTGCGAGCAGTTTCGCCAGCGATCGCAATTGTTGCTCTGTTAGGGGCACACTCACCGGATCGGTAAATTTGGCTACTGGTACCGGAGTTGGCTCAGATTTGGCTTCCAGGTCTTGTAGTACGGTATCTACCGAGGCATAGCGATCGTTAAGAGCGGGTTGGAGTAAGCGATCGATAATTTTGCCTAAGCGATCGCTAATCCGCCGACCGGCAGGCAAAGAATGTCGCCATATCCAGCGATTCTCACCGATATCAAACATGTCAAAGGGGGAGCGGTTCGTTAGTAGTTGGATACAAACCACACCAACGCTATACAGGTCGCTGGCAGGCAACGCTTTCCCACGATTTTGCTCCGGAGCCATATATTCAGGACTACCGATAATCGTTCCGGTGAGCAGAGAAGTCGTTCCAGATACAACTTTGGCAATCCCGAAGTCAATTAATACCAACGTTTGATCAGCACGTCGGCGAATTAAGTTAGCCGGTTTAATGTCACGATGGATGACACCGCGATCGTGAATAAATTTGAGTGTAGGTAAGAGATCCCGAAGTAACTCCCAGATTTGGGTTTCGCTGTAAGCCTTGCGTTGTCGTATTTCCTCGAATAGGGTTTGCCCTTCAATCCACTCTTGGACTAAATAAAGCTGCTGATCTTGTGTAAAGTGTGCCATTAATGCCGGAATCTGAGCAAAATGTCCCAGTTCATCTAACCGCACCGCTTCTTGATGAAATAACTCGATCGCTTTTTCTGCTGCATGAGCCGATAACTGAGACAAATGCAGTTGCTTAATTACGCATAGCGGTTGCGATGGCATATCTTCATCGATCGCCAAAAACGTTCTACCAAAGCCCCCTTGTCCCAGCTGTTTCGTAGCGCGATAGCGTTCTTTCAGGCGCAATTTGGCTCCACACGCCTGACAAACGTGGTGATGCGGTGCATTCTGGGGTTGATAGCATTGCGGCGCAACGCAGTAGCTCATAGTGGGAAGATCAAGCGTTAGACAGATTGACAATGTCTAGACGGTTATATTGTCATCCTAATCTTATGACGATTCCCCAATTTATCTGCTGTCTTTCGTTAAGGCTTCATTCAATTGCCACGACCTGTTGCGAGTTATCCCAAAAGATAATCTGATCGGCCACCTGTTCGCGATCGACATCTAGCGGAGTTTGTTTAGATTGCTCTGGTACAGTGGCAACCTGAAATTTGGCTGGTGGCTGTTGAGCCACTGTTTCTGGTAGCGATTGTTGCGCGACTTGAGGATGGTCTTGTTCCCATGCGGCTAACGCTCGATCGATCATGTCCATGCGGCGTTGCTGGTCATGCCGAATACTCGCTTCTTTACTAATGTCATCGTATGCCCGTAGCCCGGAAGCATCCCAGCAGGAAGGAGGTGTGCCATCTCCGCGTTCGGGATTACAAAACGACATGACTCGCGCTTCCAGAATCGCCTCTTCGCCCTGAACTCCCTTTTGCTTTTCCTGAACTAAGCGATCGATATAGCCCCCGGACTGTGTTACCGCTAATGGGGCTTGATTGGCTAGATCAATGCCATTCAGCTTTTCCAGTAAATCCAGTTCAATCCCTGCCGCTTGAGATTGTGGCAGAATTGTTTCCTCGTAGTGACGCCGAATTTTTGCCATCTGCTGGACATCACATTCCTCAGGCGCTATCTGCCCGTAGCCAAACTGATAGCTAAATGTGCCGCAGTTTTCCACGAAGTTACCTGGATCGGTGTGATGTTCCCACAACGAAGTTTTACCACCATCAGCCGTGCGAGTGCCCTCAGCCGCGCCCACCGTACGGGCAACTAAGGATTCAGATCCACCGTTGAATAGTTGGTCGTCGGTAGGAGAAGTCGATCGAGCAGTGGTAGTGGGAGGTGGAACAGGGTCAGGAGGTGAGGGAGATGCGGCAGGTGGGGGAGGTGGGGAAGTCGGGGTGAAGTTTAAGGGGGAAGGGGATGGCGGTGCAGGGGAAGGAGTGGAACTTGAGCTGGCAGGGCGGACGGGCGGAGCGAAGGAGACGATCGCATCGTCAGCGTGGGCAGGTTTAGCTGTACTACCGACGGCTAGAGTTAAGAGGCTGAGAGCAAGGACAGAGGGAGAATGCACAGAGGATTTCATGATGGTTTGAGGGTGCGCTCTAGAATGCGTTTACTCGGTTCAACGATCGCCCAGGTGCCATTCGGTTGTTTACGCAGGGTCGCGAACTGCACGATCGCGGCTTTTCCCAACGGTTCACCCTGGTTAACAGTGCCCAACCGAGGATTCTCTAGCCCACAGAACCGAAACAAATAGGCGGGAACATCAGGACTGGAGAAAAACACACATTGGCGTTCATCGCGTTGGGTTTGTCCGTTAAACGGGGCATAGACTGGATTGCCATTTAAGGCGATCGAGGTGTCTCCTAATCCGCCTGTGACGGTGTAACCGGCGATCGTGTCACCCGGTTGTAGTTCCCACCGTTGGTATAGCTGCACAGAAATGGGGGCTGGGGATTGAGTGTTTAGTTGGCAACTGGTGAGCAATAGGCTAGAAAGCAAGCCAGGGCTAAGTGTCCAGGCTCTAGTCATGACGGAAGCTAAACGAATAGCCAACATATTCGTCGCCCTCATACAGCACAACAAACCAGGTTTGTGGATCAAATGCCAGAGGATAAGCTTCCCGTTGGGCCGCCGCTCCCGATCGCACTTGTAATCCCGGTAGTTTGCAGTAGGGTTGATTGATCACCTGCTTGAGAGTGGCTTTGGGAGAGCGTTCTGGAACGGCCAGTAGAGCCGATAGTTGTTGCCGGGACAGAGAGGCGTTAGGTTGGACGATTTCTTGGCAAAAATCTTTGGCGGGTGCCGGTTTAGGCATCAGATGACTGGGATCAACCAGCAAGCCGATCGCGGTAATGGCTGAGCCACCAGCCAGCATGTATCTGACACTACTGCGTTTGGGGGGACGGCGCTTCATCGGCAAACTCCTTAAACTCCTTTGGACTTGTCAGAGTGGGCGGGGATATGAGAAAGATATAAGGTGAAGTGAAATAACTTGTAGTATTAATGCTACATTTATTTGGTACAACTGTACTATATAGCATTCCAGAAGAAATAGCGAAAAATTTCTGCATGTAACGGCATTGCTGATAGCGGACTATCAACAATTTGAAGAGATACGAAGCAACCCACCTGCCATTGCCTGAATTCAAGGCGGACAGATGGGTTGATGACTGGAGAAATTAACTGAAATGAGAGAAGCGAATGCTTCGGGTAGGGTTAGGTTTCGGAGGTCGTTGATCGCCCAAATGTCGGTGACAGAAACGCTACGAGTGCCCCAATCATGAAGCCAGAAACGTTGCGGAACAAGGGGAGCCAATCACTGGTACGGGTAATTACTGGCGCAATTCCGAAGGCAATAAACAAAATTCCCCAGAGTGGTGAGAAGATTAACGCCCACTGCCAAGCAAATACCTGACCTTCTTTACGAGGATGGGCCGCAAAGCCGCAGATGACGCCACCGACGATCGAGGTAATTAACGTCAAGATCCATTGCTCTTTCGGGAGTCCGGGAACGACCCGGCAGCCACCCTGCTGCAAGCAGCCCTGAATGGAATTTAAGGCATGAAGGATAGCTTGATCCTCGCCGTTTTCGCGCACAAAGAATTGATTGCCAAATCGGGTTTGCAATTCAATCCAGAAGGTGCGGGGCATAAGGGGGTATAGGTCATCTCCGACGCTGAAATTGAGCAGGTTACCGCCCCGTGGATCTGCTACCAGTAGTACGCTGTGGTCATCTAATCCCCAATAGTCTTTGACGGCCGATCCGGGGGTGCGATCGAACTGAGTTAACACCCGCAATTTCCAGCCAGTCTCCTGCTCAAAATTTTCCAGATTCTGAGCCAGTGTACTTTCCTGTTCCTCAGTTAACGCTTTAGCCAGATCAATGACTGGAGTTTGCACATCCGGCAATAAATCCGGATTGTTATAGGCGTAAGCCGCCGTGCCACCAGGCAGAAGACCGAGCGGATTAAACCAGATTGTCAGCGCCAGTACTCCAGCCAGCAGGCAGGTAGCACCCTTGAGGGCAGCGTTTTTCAGCGATCGTAGTGTCACAAAAGCAGGAGACATAACCATGATGGGGAGGTTGACCTAACGGCTTGAACGGATCGATTATTAATCTGTTCTTTACACTTGTTTACCTTAATCTAATTTAAGAACGTCCCGTTGTCACCGTCAATTAGTTGCGATCGTTGGGTAGCGAATCGATCGTGTTGTTTAGATTAGCTACGCTATAGTGTAGGCGTGTAGGCATGTACAGGTCTGAAGAAGGGGGAGTTATGACGACTGAACCAACCCATGACACTTCTGCCATTGTTCCCAGTCCCACAGAAGCATTGGTTGAGCAAAAACCACCGGGTCGGAGTGATGATGTGAAGCACGAAACCCAAGCGTTAATTGATGCGATTAAGAAACGGGCACAATTAGAAATTAAATCTGCCGAGGATTTAACCCGTGACGCTTATCTGAATGCCGTTCGGCAAGCCCGAGAAGCGATCGAAAACGATAAATTCATTGACCGCGATCGAATTGAACACTCCTTCCAGCAAATTCAGCAGGAGGCAGAAAAGAATTGGAACTCGGTTATGCAGGAAATGGAGTCGTTCGGTACGCGATTCTCGGAAGCGGCTAAAACGGCCTGGGAGAAGCTATTGCATGGCAAGTCTACCGATGATCATCCTTCTCCACCATCCAACCCGAACGAGTAGACCTGTGCTTAGTGCCGCTTGTTATTTAGGGTTATAGCAACGGTAACAGGATTTCAAATTCAATCCCACTGCTCGTTTCCACATCGATCGTGTCATCTGCGATCGGTAAGCTATGGGCACGCACCTCAAATTTACCGCCATGCTTGGCCGTGACAATTTGATAGCTAACCGCTAAACTGGTTTCCTTTTCGGCCCGTTTCTTCACCGAGAAGGATTCCAGAATTTCCTTTTGAGCCGCCGCAGACAAACTCGAACCATTGTGCATGATGCAGATCGACACCCAGCGAGAATGGCCACCATCCATTGTGGTCATTGTGCGCACCTGGGTGGTAATTTCGATCGTTGGTTTAAAGGTAGGAACATTAGAGAGCTGAGTCGTTTGATCCGCCCGAAAATCTAAATGCAGTTGTTGACTAACAGCCTGATTTAATAGGGCATCGACAGCATGACTCAAAATATTCATGAACACCTGATTTAGTTGTCCCGGATAACAGGAAACAGGAGGTAGATGTCCGTAATTCTTGATTACCTGGATCTCGCTACTCAGCCGACTTTTTAACAGCAACAGAATCCCATCCAGATATTCATGTAAATCGGCGGGTTTGGGGTAAACCTCGTCAATATGGCAGAAGTTTTGCAGACTGGTGGCCAACTTGGATAACCGTTCGGCTCCAGTGCGAATACTTTCGATCGTGCGAGGCAAATCTTCCCGCAGATAATCGACTTCTAGTTCTACCTGTAGGTCAAGGATTTCTTTGGGTAATTCGGGTTGCCAGCGATCGTAGGCTGCAATTAACTTCAGCAAATCTTCGCTATAAGCGGCAACATGGCTGAGATTGCCCCAGATAAAACTGACTGGATCGAGAATTTCGTGGGCCACGCCATCCACCAGTCGCCCCAGATTCGCCATTTTGTCACTCTGGATCATCTGTGCCTGCGCCCGTTCATACCGCACCTGGGTTTCAATCCCCCGAATTTGCCAGTAAGCAATATTCAGTTCATGAATGTCGAGTATTTGATAGGACTGCTCCAGTTGCACAACGATCGGTTCTCCACGTAATTCCGGCGATCGGCGTAATGCTTGTTGAGCGGCGATCAAGATCGGAGTATCCCCTGGGAGTAGTAATAATTCGCTGCGAGCATAACTGTAGAGCACCCGCAACGGTTCCCGCAGGAAAAGTTCGATCCCATGTGGACGAATTAGATATTCCAGAAACCGCTTGCGCGAAATCATCCCGACCAGTTGATCCCGTTCCGTCAGAACGGCGCCTGGCAATAAGGGATGTTGCTCAAAAATTTCAGCAAGTTCCGTGCCCCGACAGTTCAAATCAGTTTCAAACTGATGCAATGGCAGGTCTTGAAGCGTAGACTCAAGATGCAGAGCCAACAGGCTCCCCTCAGATAAGGTTGGGAGCATGGGTAGATGGCGACGGTGTTGAGAAGTAGGCTGACTGGACAACGCAAAAACTCCAGAATACCAGGCTAAAACGTCGTGAGGCCGCAAAGCAATACACTCTTTTGATCAGACTGCCCAGATTCTCCCTGCTTCTAACCGAGATTATTTCGTCGGAAGAGAATCATTGCTACGAGATAACTGGTTCCACCAGGCATTTGGGAATTCCTTATCAACTTCCTAACCTACCTTCAGCCGTCATTCAGGCATCCCTCAGGATGACCGCCGATGCTGGGAAGCATGGTGAACACACCACCTGCACCATCGGTTTAAGGAGACCCAATGATGAAAACTTTAATGCATACAGCCACCGTTTCCCTCGCGTTAGTCATGGCTCTACCCGTAGTTGGCACGATCGCGACGGTGGCTAATGCTGCCGAAGTAACCTCAGCAAACTGTCAGTCTAGCTTGCATCCTACGACAATGGGTGGCACAGCGCGATCGGATTTGGCGGCTCAAGGAAAATGTGCAACAACCGCTGATACTGCTTTAAGCCAATCGGAACCAGCGAAGTCGGCCCCTGGCAGTTCAATGGCTCGTCCTGCAAATTCTGGTGGTTCTTATCCGGCCTACTGCCAGATTCCCATGACCCGAATTGGAGGTAGCATGTGGCTCCAACTAGAGGCTCTGGAACGTTGCCGTAATGGGGCTTGAGCCTGATGGATCTGTAGGGGCATATAACCACCGATATGCTCCTACAGAACTCACTTAACGGCTGAAACTAAACACACTGCCGAGCGCGCGCATCATATTTTGGGGTTCCATTGCGTCTGTTGCGGCGGTTGGTTCATACCCGCAATGCACCATACAATCGGCACATTGGGGATTCCCACTGGCCCGACCATATTGGCTCCAGTCCGTCTGCTCTAATAGCTCGTGATAGCTGGAATAATAGCCTTCGTTGAGCAAGTAACAGGGTTTTTGCCAGCCTAAAACGCTGTAACTGGGACTCCCCCAAGGCGTACATTCATAATCTTTTTCGCCAACGAGGAAATCGAGGAATAGTGGATTGTGGTTAAAATTCCAGGATTTCTGTCCCGCTTTGTAAGGAGCGAGAATCTCACGGAACAGGGCTTTGGTTTGTTCCCGTTTGAGAAAGTGGTCTTGGTCGGGTGCCCATTCATAGCTGTAACCGGGCGAAATCATCATGCCGTCGATATTTAAGGTACTGAGGAAATCGAAAAATTCCTGCATTTCCTTAGGATTAGTGCCTTCAAACACAGTGGTATTCGTCGTAACACGAAATCCTCTGGCTTTAGCGGCTTTAATGGCCTTGACCGCCGTTTCAAATACCCCTTGCCGATCGACACAGCGATCGTGCAATTCCTGTAAGCCGTCTAAGTGAACACTGAATGTGAGATAGGGCGAGGGCTGGAATTTATCGAGGCTCTTTTCTAGTAAAAGTCCGTTGGTACAGAGATAAATGAACTTTTTGCGATCGACTAATCCCTGGACAATTTGCTCAATTTGGGGATGTAATAACGGTTCACCACCGGGAATTGATACTACAGGGGCGCCACATTCTTCCACTGCCGCAAAGCACTGTTCGGGTGTCAGATTTTGTTTCAGAATATCGACGGGATGCTGAATTTTGCCGCAACCGGAGCAGGCGAGATTGCACCGAAATAAGGGTTCCAGCATTAGGACTAAGGGATATCGTTTCCGACCTTTCAGGCGTTGGCTGACAATATATTTGCCAACTTCGATCGCTTGTTGTAAGTGAATTGCCATCTGCTGCTCCGTTCTCTCCTCGCGTTAACTGTGTGATTTAACGTAACCGTTGGCTACAAACCAATCTACGGCATCTTTTAAGGCAGTAGCGATCGGGGTTTGTGGCAATCCCAATTGATTGACGGCTTTGGACGGATTGTAATACATTGGCTGCCGCGCCATCTTCACCCCGTCGAGTGGCACGGAGGGGGTTCTGCCAAACGGCGACAAGAGGCGTTCTTCCACCCAGGCCACACTGAGGGGAATCCAGGCGGGGATCGAACGCTTTGGTGCCGGAATTCCGGTGATTTGTTCCAATTGATCCAGCACCTGTTTAAGCGACAGATTTTGATGGCCCAGGATATACCGATCGCCTGACTGCCCGCGCTCTAAAGCCTGTAAATGTCCCTGAGCGACATCCTGCACATGCACAAAGTTTAAACCTGTATCCATATACACGGGCATTTGCCGCCGTAAGAACCTCAGAATAATGTCTCCAGTGGGAGTCGGTTTAATATCCCATGCCCCGATCGGACTGCTGGGGTTCACAATCACGATATCCTGACCCGATCGGGCGGCTTTCCTGGCTTCCTGTTCTGCCCAATATTTCGATTGTTTGTAATGACCGACCAGCTTTTCAACCGGACTCTGGTATGTTTCATCGGCCGGAATCCCATCGCCTTTGACCCCGATCGCCGCGACCGAACTGGTATAAATCGTGCGTTCGACTCCAGCTTTTCGAGCCGCTGCCAGCACATTCCGTGTGCCTAAAACGTTGTGTTGATACAGTAAGTCGCGATCGGCTTGCCAGAGAGAATAGAGTGCTGCCACATGGAAACACACCTGACACCCCTGGATTTGCTGATATAGATTTGGATCATTCAAATCCCCGTTAACCATCTCTAGATCGAGATCCTGCAAATTATCTAGTTGACTCTGGGAGCGGACTAATGCCCGCACCTCATAGCCTTGTTGTAGCAGCAGTCGGATCAGATTCGCACCGACAAACCCCGTTCCACCCGTGACAAATGCCCGCATCAGTTTATTTAGTAGGGAACAAACAGCGATCGTCCACCACAAATTTGCCATAGAGTGTCGCTTCTGGGACACTATGCCACTCGTAACTGGTGGCGATACCATTCTCCAGACACAAAGTTTTCGCCTGCAAGCTGCCCGTCATGGTTGACGCATCCGTTAAGTCTTTTTTGTACACCGGACTAGTAGGAGCGGGTGGCGTCCCAAAGACGTAGGCAAAAAACTGATCCATGCGATCGGCATATTTGGTAATCCGCGCATTGGGCGACACGATCGCAATCTCCCGCGCCCGATTATTCACAAACACGACGGTAAACTTTAAGTCCGGTGTTTCGGGAAACAACCGACGCAATGGCTGTACGGGATAAGTATAGGTAACTTGCTGAAGCCCCCCTGGCAGCCGATCAGTTTTGCGACTCCAGTATTTGCCAAAATACTGCTCTAAAATGGGCGGGGGTTGGTTCAGAACAGGACGTTTAGCCGCTGTGGCAGGGAGGACCACACCACAGTTCAGCATCAGAGCAAGGGCGATCGCCCGAACAGGTCGTATACGCATACAAATGAGATCACAACAATCTACGGTTGATAGTGGCATAGCCTGTCATGTTTTGACTGCTACCGGCTAGGGCGAAGTTCCAGCTTCAGGAGCCAATAAGTGCGCGATC
>DATNPU010000284.1:0-5307 GCA_036703105.1 Microcoleaceae cyanobacterium | reverse complement strand
CGGGTTCCGTCTTTGGCAGTCTGAAATAAGGTGATCAATTCTGTGGCGATCGCCAAGTTCTCCTGGTTCAGAGCCAACCGCTTAGGAATCACGGTTTCACCACTATACCGATGCATCAGGAGGTCACTGGGTAACATGAGGTAGAGAAGAAGACCAGTGAACAGTCAACAATAAGTAGGGCAAGCTGCGGAATTTAGCAGATAGGAGCAATCCCGCTTGCCTGTCGGTTATTTGGCTAACTCATTCGCTTTGGTAGCCAGTTCTATATCCTTAGCGGTAATGCCGCCAGAGTCATGCGTGGTCAGGTCAATCGTGACCCGATTGTATACGTTAAACCACTCAGGGTGATGACCCATCCCTTCCGCAATTAACGCCACACTAGACATAAATCCAAAGGCTTCGACGAAAGAGCCAAACTGAAACTTCCGGTGCAGTTTACCCGCTTTGACACTCCAACCGGGCAACTGACTTAAGGCCGCATTAAGTTGATCAGGGGGCAAAACTGGGGCACTCATAACATGAATTAGAAAGTAGATAAACCGGCGGTTGGAAATAACAAGGTCAACCTACTGGCAAGCAGATAGATTGCCAACTCGCATCCTACCGCCAACAGTTTCAACAACCTGGGAAAGATTCGGTTTTAACTACTGGGTTTAACGTTTTCGATCGCAATGTCCACTGAAGTTTGCAGAGAAAGAAACTGCTCTAAGCGAACCAGCTTAACCGTTTGGGTGACACGGGGATTCGTGACAATTTGTAGGGTGCCCTCAACAGACTGAGCTTTTTTGACCAACTGCACTAGTGCCCCCAAGCCGGAACTGTCCACAAAATCAATTTTGGACAGATCGAGAATGATATGCTTGGGGCCCTCTTCAACGCACTTGGTCAATACCTTACGAAAGGTAGGCTCTGAGAAGGCATCCAATAGACCTGTGAGGCGAAATAACTGGTAGTTATCCCTAACTTCTCGCGTGCCTCTTAAGCTGACAGTCAGGGTTAGTGGCTCAGGAATAGAACCCTCCTAGATTCGTAGTCCTCAATTCGACGCTTCAGTATACACCCTCATGGGGACATTTTCCACATTGGAGCAACTCTAATGTGTCAACGTTGAAGCTTCAATATCATAACGAATAGTGGGAAAATGTGGAAACTTTGAGGCTAAACCCGCGTTTGTCGATGTTGCTGCATCGCTTGAATAAATTGCTCAAACAAGTAGTCAGCATCGTGAGGGCCGGGACTGGCTTCGGGGTGGTACTGCACTGAGAATAATGGCAACGACTTATGCCGCAGTCCAGCCACGGTACGATCGTTCAGGTTCAAGTGGGTAATTTCGACATCCACGTTGGCTAAGGATTCAGCTGTAATCGCAAATCCGTGGTTCTGGCTGGTAATCTCCACTTGTTGGCTGAGTCCACACGGTTGATTTAAGCCACGATGACCAAATTTCAGTTTGAAGGTTTCTCCGCCTAAAGACAGCCCCAGAATTTGATGCCCCATACAAATCCCAAACATTGGTTTTTGGGCTTCTAGCAACGCCTTTGTGGTGGTAATGCCCTCTTCTACCGTAGAGGGATCGCCAGGCCCATTCGACAGGAAAATCCCATCTGGGTTGTATTGCAAGATTTCTTCAGCGGGAGTGGCAGCGGGGACCACAATCACGCGGCAACCGTAGCTGGCGAGCCGCCGTAAGATATTCCGTTTAATCCCAAAGTCGATCGCTACGACCGTAAAGGGCTCACCCTCAGCAGTGGCTACGGCTGAACCATATTGCCAGTCGGGATCTGTGGTGTCTGACCATTCATACACGGTTGAAGTAGTAACTTCCCGTACTAGGTTTAGCCCGGCCATGCTGGGAGCTTGCTGAACTCGTAGGAGCAGCTCCATTGGATCGAGAATTTCGGTGGAAATCGCGCCATTCATCGCTCCCACCGATCGCAGTTTTCGGGTTAGCGATCGCGTATCAATGCCGTAGATTGCAATAATGTTGTGTTGTTTTAAGTAATCAGGTAGGGATTGGGTAGATCGCCAATTACTCGGTTTTGGGCAGATATTTCGCGCGATCGCGCCTTTCACTTGGGGCTGACTCGATTCTTCATCGTCTGGATTAACCCCCGTATTACCCAATTCAGGATAGGTGAATGTGACAATCTGCCCTCGGTAGCTGGGATCGGTCAACACTTCCTGATAGCCCGTCATTCCAGTGTTGAACACCACTTCACCAAGAGCGGTTCCTGTCGCCCCAAACGACCAGCCCTGATAGGAACTACCATCTGCCAACACTAAAAGAGCTGGTTGAGCATTAGAGAGAGCCATAGCCACCTTTGTCAAGACACAAACCCATCGATTATGACATGTGGAATTACTCGCAAAGCGTCAGACGTAAACCTTTTGCAATAGTTGATGAAATTTTCCTCACATTCGGTTACTGACAGCCCGAAGTGCGGAATCCTAATAAAACAATCTGAATTTACCCTTGACTGATCCCTGCTTGTCAGTTCTTCAACAATTGCCCTATGCTTAAGCCTCCTCACTCTGGCATTGCTCTACTCTTTCTATCCAGTACGCTGCTCGTTGGGACGATCGCCTGTAGCCAGTCCAATTCCTCATCTACTTCAACATCGTCTATCCAACCAGTAGTTGCGACCTCTCCCTCGCCTGTAGTTGCCCCATCTCCATCCCCGATCGCAGCTGTTCCGACCACCACTAGATCCACAGAAGATCCCTACCGGATGGCAATAGATAAGGCAGAAAGCGCCACAAATATTAGTCAAGCCGCTCAATCTAAGGACGATTGGACTTTAGTGGCCGATCGGTGGCAAAGAGCGGTGGATTTGATCAAAACAGTGCCAGCCTCTAGCCCCTATCGGGCGATGGCAAAGACAAAACTAACTGAGTACCAACGCAATCTCAAGTACGCTAAACAGCGAGCGGCAAAAGCTAGCTCCGGAGCGATCGCGTTCAACCCTGGGCTACCCAATATGGAAGTCCGGAGTGTACCGGGGACAGGAGCAGGACGGATGTTTCAAGTCCCAATCAAACGACGGGCAGGGGGCACTCCAGTCATTGATGTCACCTTCAACGGCTCTAAAACCTATGAAATGATTGTGGATACAGGAGCCAGTAGCACGGTCATTACCGATACTATGGCTTCAGAACTAGGCGTGAAGATAGTTGGCTCGGCCCAGTTTGGGACTGCCAATGGGGTGGCTGAGTCACCCTTGGGCTATGTGGACTCGATTAATGTAGGGGGAGCCACCATTAAGGATGTGGTGGTGTCAATCAACTCTACCCTGGGAGATGTCGGCTTGCTAGGACACGATTTCTTCGGTGATTTTGATGTCACGGTTAAAGAAGAAGTCGTGGAATTTAGAAAACGCTAGGCCAAAAACCTGACCAACTGTTCTAGTTTGTCCCAAGCAGCTCCACTGCTCAGGATTTCCTTGGCGAGGGTAAATCCCTGCTGATACGCGGCGTCTGAAGCCTCGATCGCTTCTCCGACTTGCAGGGCAAGTGCTGCATTTAATGCCACAACATCCTGTTGGGCCGGAGTGCCACCTCCCTGGAGCACCGCTTTGAGAATTTCTGCATTCTGCTCGACATCCCCTCCCGCGATCGCACTCAGCGGTGCCAATGTAATGCCCAACTCTGCTGGGCTAATGCTGGTGATATGAACCTGTTGGTCAGCTAGCACAGCCAGATCCGTTAGATCGCCCAAGCCAGCTTCATCCAGTCGTTCTCGGCCATGTAACACGATCGCGCGTCGAGTGCCCAACAGGTTGAGGGCCTGAGCCACTGTTTCAATTAGCTGACGATCGAATACGCCAATGACTTGTCCAGTCGGACGCAAAGGATTAACCAACGGGCCGAGCAAATTAAATACCGTTCGGACTTTCAGGAGTCGGCGGAGGGGAGCGACACTTTTCATCGCTGGGTGCCAACCGGGGGCAAACAAAAAGGTAATGCCCACCTCCTGTACAGCTGCCTGAATTTGTTCCGGTGCCGCATTCAGGTTAATTCCCAACGATTCCAACACATCAGCGGAACCAACTCGGCTAGAAGCCGATCGGTTGCCATGTTTTGCCACTCGAATTCCCGCCGCCGCTGCAACAAAAGCTACAGCCGTCGAGATATTAAAACTTCCGGCTCCATCCCCCCCAGTTCCACAGGTATCAATCAGGGGTTGGGCGGCTAGTCCATCAGCCGCTGCAAAGGTCACCGCTTGAGATTGCAGAACTTGGGCCATACCTGCTAGTTCTGTTGCCGAAACGCCCTTAGCCTGAATTGCGACCAGAATGGCTCCGGAGAGTACCGGAGGAATCCTTTCGGCTAACCAACCCTGCATTAAGTCAGCCGCTTGTTCCGACGAAAGTGATTGGCGATCGAGTAACTGTTGCAACAAGCTAGGCCAAATGGCTGCATCATCAAAATTAGAGGGAGTGACAGCGGGATGAGGATTAGTGAGACTTTGCACAGGATCGCCTACGGTTGATAACGAACTAACCACTGGATAACTAATAGTTAACAGCGTACTATACTGCACTCCTGAATCATTCTGAACCGCCGATTTCTTCAGAGCTGCTTCTCATGAATCCCTCTCCTTGGCTAGCCTTAATGATTGGTAATTCCCGCTTGCATTGGGCCCAGTTCGCAGATCAAGATCTTCTCCAAACCTGGGATACCCCTTACCTAACCCCAGCCAATTCCCAACCTCCAATCCTCCATCCCTCTGCCCCACCGACCTCATCCTTCCCATCTTCCCTACCCCATCCCTCAGAACTCTGGATCGCCTCCGTTGTGCCTCAACAAACCCAACTTTGGCAGGCCTATCCTCAGGCTCAATTCATTACCCTTGAACAAGTTCCCTTAGCGGGAATGTATCCTACGCTAGGCATCGATCGCGCCCTAGCGGTTTGGGGCGCGATCATGACTTTGGGTAGCCCCGTGTTAGTGATTGATGCAGGTACGGCCCTGACCTTCACGGGCGCAGATGCACAGAAGCGACTGGTCGGTGGAGCCATTCTGCCAGGACTGCGGTTGCAATTTCACAGTTTGGGACAATCCACAGCCGCCTTACCATTAGTTGATTGGCAAGAAACAGCCACTCTGCCATCCCGCTGGGCTATGGATACTTCAGACGCGATCGCGAGCGGGATTCTCCATACAGTATTGGCAGGACTACGGGACTTTGTTAATATCTGGTGGAAGGATTTTCCGGCTAGTCCAGTAGTGTTAACAGGAGGAGATGGCGATCGACTATATCGCTACCTCATCACCCAAATGCCTGAATGGGCAATACATTTAGCGGTT
>DATNPU010000283.1:0-9953 GCA_036703105.1 Microcoleaceae cyanobacterium | reverse complement strand
TCTATTTCGACATTCTTAACCAGTCTCAATCCGAGTCTCATGCTCAATGTTTTAGGTGAATTATCTATAGTAGCCAGAAAACTTTCTACAAGGGGGTTTCAGGGCTTGCTTGTCTGGCTAATTTGCCGTCCTAAATTGGCGATTTATGATACAATTTATCGGTAATTGAACACCGTTTTGGCGACGGATGAGGGGGTTAGATAGCCGGATTGTTTTAAGTTGGCTGTCGAGCTTCCGTACACTCGTGTTTTCGGAGTTTTTCCCTATATGACATTTTCCCAGGAGCCGCCCCAGGATCGGATCATTCCTACGGATTTGCGGAACGAGATGCAGCGGTCATACCTGGAATACGCCATGAGCGTAATTGTGGGTCGGGCACTGCCAGATGCTAGAGATGGTCTGAAGCCTGTCCACCGCCGAATTCTGTATGCCATGCATGAATTGGGCTTAACTCCCGATCGCCCGTTTCGGAAATGCGCCCGTGTGGTAGGGGAAGTGTTAGGTAAATATCATCCGCACGGAGATACAGCGGTTTATGATGCCTTGGTGCGGATGGCGCAAGATTTCTCGATGCGATCGCCGCTGATTGATGGACATGGCAACTTCGGGTCTGTAGACAATGATCCCCCTGCCGCCATGCGATACACCGAATGTCGCTTGCGACCCCTGACCACCGATTCCATGCTGCGGGATATCGAAGCAGAAACGGTGGATTTTATCGACAACTTTGATGGTTCGCAGCAGGAACCAGTTGTCCTACCCGCGAGAGTTCCCCAGTTATTGCTAAATGGCTCGTCGGGGATCGCCGTCGGGATGGCAACCAATATCCCGCCCCATAATTTAGGGGAACTGATCGATGGGTTAGTAGCGCTGATCCATAATCCTGAGATTACCGATCTGGAATTGATGAAGCTAATTCCCGGCCCCGACTTTCCCACGGGAGCACAGATTTTAGGCAGCAGCGGTATTCGGGATGCTTACACCACCGGGCGCGGTTCGATCATCATGCGCGGTGTAGCCACGATCGAAACGATCGAGCATCGGGGGCGACCCGATCGCGATGCGATCATCGTTACCGAACTGCCCTACCAAACCAATAAGGCCGCGTTGATCGAAAAAATCGCCGAAATGGTGAATGAAAAACGCTTGGAAGGCATCTCGGATATTCGGGATGAGAGCGATCGCGACGGGATGCGGATCGTGATTGAACTGAAGCGTGATGCCTATCCCCGCGTAGTGCTGAACAACCTGTATAAGCAAACGCCCCTGCAAGCTAACTTTGGGGCGAACATGCTGGCACTGGTGAACAGCGAACCCCAACTGTTGACGCTGAAGCAATTCCTTAATGTCTTTTTAGACTTCCGGGTTGAGGCGATCACCCGGCGCACCCGCTACCAACTGCGGAAAGCCGAGGAACGGGATCACCTCCTACAAGGCTTGTTAATTGCTCTCGCTAACCTGGATGCCATTATTAACTTAATCCGTCATGCCGCTGATGCACCGACAGCCCGGCAGGAATTAATCCAAAATTATGGCCTATCGGATGTGCAGGCAGACGCGATTCTGCAAATGCAACTACGGCGGTTAACGGCCTTAGAAGCTGAAAAGATCCATCACGAACACGCCGACTTGCAGGCACAAATCACCGATTTACAAGATATTCTGGCACGACGGGAACGGATTCTTACCATTATTGAGGAAGAAGCGACGAATCTGAAAGCGGCTCATGCCACGCCTCGCCGCACGATGATCGAGCAATCGGAAGATGAACTGGGTGATGTCGATCTGATTGCCAATGAACGGGCGCTGATTCTATTAACGGAACAGGGATACATCAAACGGATGCCTGTGAATACCTTTGAAGCCCAAAGCCGGGCGACGAAAGGGAAAGCGGGGGCGCGGATGAAGGAAGATGATGCGGTCGAACACTTCCTTACCTGTTGTGACCATGATAGTGTACTGTTCTTCAGCAATCGGGGGGTCGTCTACTGCCTCAAGGCCTACCAGATTCCCACCAGTTCCCGCACCGCACGGGGCACCCCGATCGTGCAACTGCTGCCAATTCCCCATGACGAGAAGATCACCTCGATCGTCCCAGTGAGCGAGTTTACTCAGGACGAGTATCTGGTGATGTTAACCACTAAGGGATACATCAAGAAAACGGCACTGGCCGCATTCAGTAATATTCGTACCAATGGACTGATTGCGATTTCTCTGGAAGAAGGGGATCAACTGCGCTGGGTGCGGCGGGCACGGCCTGAAGACAGCATCATTATTGGTTCCAGCCTGGGCAAGTCAATCCACTTCCGGGCGAACCATGAGCAACTGCGGCCCTTAGGACGAGCCACTCGGGGAGTGCGAGCCATGTCCCTGCGGAAGGGAGATAGCTTGGTGGGCATGGATATTTTACCCGGTCAAATTGTGGCCGATCTAGTGACGGAGCTAGAGTCTGAGGTGGCGATCGAAGATGAAACGGCAGAAACGACCCTGACCGATGAAACCTTGACCACCACCTCGTTAGGCCCCTGGATGCTAGTCGTGACTACGGGCGGCTATGGGAAGCGAGTGCCAGTATCTCAGTTCCGCTTGCAAAACCGGGCTGGGATGGGGATTGTAGCGACCAAATTCCGCAAACCCAACGATCGCCTTGCGGCCTTACGGATTGTGCATGAAGGGGCAGAGTTGATGATGATTACCAATCGTGGCATCATTATTCGCCAGTCAGCCGATGCGATCGCGTCGCAGTCTCGCCCAGCAACCGGAGTCCGGGTGCAACGCTTGGATGAGGATGATGCGATCGCGGCAGTTGCGTTAGTTCCAACGGCGGGTGAAGAAGCGGCAGTGTTGGAAGAAAATAGCATCAGCGAAGAATAATCCCACCCTGATCAGACTCAATCAAGTCCAAACAAAAAAAGACAGCGTTTTGCCAATCGTGGCGAGCAACGCTGTCTTTTTGATAGAGCTAAATACCAAGTTCCAACGGGATGCCTAAAAACTAGCCATCAAAACCACGATCGAAAATAGACAGAAAACCCCTAACACCATTGCCATAATCGTGGGGTAGGGCGCGTGATTAATCTGTTCTAGATACTGATTCACTCTCGCATCTTTCTCTTCCGGGTGCCAAATCATCGGTTTCATAATTTTCACCTCTCTAGCGTTATTTACAGCTGTTGTTCAACCACGCAACCCAAGCGTTCAGAACCCAATTGCTGATTCTGACTCAACATTATTTCCTGTCGTTGAAAACTGCTGTATTCGCAGTTTAAAAAGCTATTTGAGAAAAGCTCCTAATATTGAGGCAATCTTTACGCTTATTCTCAAAAATCTATGTCATTTGGTTCATGAATTGTCGATCAACAAACCTCTGTTGCTTGATGTAACGCTGCTAACAAGAATGACTCAGGATTGCAATATAGAGATCAATTTGACCGGAATTCTGGAAACCTAATGACCACGACTGATATTAATTGGTAGTCTGTAGCGATCGTTTACTTTCATAGCAAAATTTTACCGATGGAACCTAATCCTGCCAACACCGTGGTTGAAGAGTTCAAGTTAAATGCGGATGATTTAGCCTCAAAGCTGGACGCCATCATCAAGCAAGGTGAAATTCGCCGAGTTGCAGTTAAAAATGCTGCCGGAGATTACTTGCTAGATATTCCCCTAAATGCCGGCATGATGGCAGGCTTATCGGCGGCGGTACTGCTGCCAGCAATGGGAGCCTTGGGCGCGATCGGGGAATTGTTCAACCAAAACCAACGCAAAACGCCCTGGCGAAAAGTTAATGATCAGGATATTTGGTCAGCCGGATTATCTGGAGCCGCGATCGCCGCTGCCATTATGTCCGCCATTGCTGGAATTGGGATTATTGGAGCGTTAGCCGCCGATTTAACGATCGTGGTAGAACGCACCGAGCTAGGATAAATCACAATTATTGGCGAGAAGCAATCACTGCATAAAACGGATCACCTCCGGCTAATCCCATCATTTGTAACCAGCCGGGAATTTGAGCCGGACGGGCAATCACTTCAGGTTCACTAAAGCCTGGGACTGCCCGAAAGTAGTGCTGTACCAGTTCCACACGGCTGGCTTCCGTGCCATCACGCCAGATTTGAATCGCTTTCTGGTAAAACATGCGATTCGAGAAACTGACGATCGCCAGTCCGCCCGGCTTCAACACCCGATGGATTTCATGAAACACCGCTTCTGGGTACTGCAAATACTGCACGGAGACGGTATTCAGAACCGCATCAAAGGATTGCTCGGCTAAGGGTAACTTCGGATCACGATTTAGATCTTGGACAAAGCAATGGTTTAATCGGGGATTCCGCGCTAGTTCCTCCTGATTCAAGCCATGCCCTTCCACATGCGCAAAGCTAACATCATCCGGTAAATGCGATACCCAGCTACTCATTAAGTCCAGAATGTGAGCGTTGGGTTGCAAGCGTTCCCGGTATAAATCGGTGAGTTGCTGAATAAAGCCATCATCAACATGCGTGACAAACCGGGGCATGTCGTAGAACTGGGTATCATCAGACGCATCAAGCTTGGTTCGCTGAGTGGGCTGTAACACAATTATTCCTGAGGAAAAACTACTGAGATGCCGGATCAGCCGCAATGCCGATCGTCATCTATTACTTCTATGAAGTTATGTTAACAAAGTTCTTTCAACCCTAGCCTCGACCCTGAGGGGTTGATTCATAACCGAGGTCGCATACCGTAATGCCGATAGCGCCAGTAATCACGCAGAATCCGATCGTGGTCAAAACACAGGTTCGCCGGAATTTGCCAGGGTTCAAACACACCTAAATGTTTGGCATCATCTCCGGCATTGGGTTCGCCAGTTGCGGTTGCCAGAAACACGACACTCAGCGTATGTTGACGTGGGTCACGGTTGGGATCGGAGTACACATAAAACTGTTCGATCAATTCCACTTGTAATCCAGTTTCCTCCTGGGCTTCCCGTTGGGCGGCGGTTTCCACCGCTTCACCATAATCCACAAAGCCACCCGGAAGTGCCCACCCATAAGGCGGATTCAGGCGTTCAATCAAGATGATCGGACGGTGCGGGCGATCGAGCAATTCAATAATGATGTCAACGGTCGGAGTAGGGTTTCGATAAGTCGTCAAAGTCAGTTACCACTGCGATTAAGGTCACATCCAACTGTATCGAGTTGGCGCAATTTCAACACATTTTGTTGCTAAGAGATCTGGTTTCTGACTAATGACTTATCCCCACTTCTCCCTTGAGGATGCTCTGGAATCGGAAAGCAACGTGATACAGTCAAGGCATTTGTTTTCTCTCTTCAAGGTTGTTTATGCCCACTCCCAGAGCTAGCGGTATTTTGTTACATCCGACTTCGCTGCCCGGTCGGTTTGGCATTGGTGAACTCGGTTTAGAAGCGGTGCAATTTATTGATTTTCTGGCGGCCAGTGGGCAACAGTATTGGCAGGTATTACCGCTAGGACCGACTGGGTTTGGCAATTCTCCTTACATGTCGTACTCGGCGATCGCGGGTAATCCCTTACTGATTAGCCTGGAGTTACTGCGGGATGAAGGCTGGCTGAGTGATGATGATTTGAACAGTCTGCCGCAGTTTTCGGGAGAACGGGTGGAGTACGATCGGGTCGCCGAAGCGAAAATGCCGTTGCTGCAAAAAGCCTGCGCCAATTTCAAAGCCCATTCCTCCCCAATCCAAAAGACTAAATTTGCCGGATTTTGTGAAAGTAAAGGGTATTGGCTGGATGACTACGCCATGTTTATGGCTCTGAAACAAGCGCATGAGGGGGCGAGTTGGTTTGAATGGGAACTGGAATTAGTCACCCGTGATGCCGAAGCCTTAGATAAATGGGGTAGACGGCTAAACACCGAAATTGTGTTTCACAAGTTTCTGCAATTTGCCTTTTTCCAGCAGTGGTCAGAACTGAAATCCTATGCCAATCAGCGCGGAATTAACATTATTGGCGATATTCCGATTTATGTGGCGCATGATAGTGCCGATGTCTGGGCCAACCCCGAGACGTTTTGTTTAGATGAAGAGACTTTTCTGCCCGCACTGATGGCAGGCGTACCACCAGATTACTTTAGTGAAACCGGGCAACTGTGGGGCAATCCGGTTTACAACTGGGAGTATTTAGAGAAAACCGATTTTGCCTGGTGGATTCAGCGGTTTGAAGCCATGCTGGATTATGTAGATATTATCCGCATTGATCACTTCCGGGGCTTCGAGTCCTATTGGGCGGTAGAACAGGGCGAAGAAACGGCCATGAACGGGGAATGGGTAGAAGCCCCCGGTAAAGAATTTTTTGAGGTATTGCGGGAAAAACTGGGCAAGTTACCGATTCTGGCAGAAGATTTGGGTGTAATTACCCCCGAAGTTGAAGCCTTGCGGGATTACTTTGAGTTCCCAGGCATGAAAATTCTGCAATTCGCCTTTGGCTCTGATCCCGGCAATCCCTTTTTACCCTTCAACTTTCCCCGCCGTTGCGTCGTCTATACGGGCACCCATGACAATGACACCACTGTAGGGTGGTTTTATTCCCGCGAAGATTGGGAACGGGACGCGATTCTGCGCTATTTGGGACATGTTAGCCCGGATGGGATTCATTGGGATTTGATCCGGTTAGCCCTCAGTTCCGTGGCTAATATTGCGATTATTCCGATGCAAGATTTATTCGGCTCCGACTCCGGTGCCCGGATGAATTTCCCCGGTAAAGCAGAGGGCAATTGGGAATGGCGCTATCACGGTTGGGATTTGACCGATTATATTCGCGATCGCCTCAAAACCCTCACCACTACCTTTGGTCGTGCGGCTGAATCTAAAGAAGACTAGATAGCAAATTGGGTACAGTGGTCAGCGATCGCTGTACCCATTAATTTGATCACTCTATAGGGAAGAAAACAGCAGGCGAGATGTGGAAAAAAACAGCCAGCTGTTGAATATGCTCAACCGTCAAATTTCGACGACCATTCAGAACTTCAGATACGATCGATTCTGTTTTAAAGATAGGAACGAGATCTTTTTGACGTAACCCAAATTCAACTAATAACGCCTTTAGCCAGTCTGGGAAACAGGGGATACACAAGTCGGAATTTGATGGATAATCACTGTTTTACCAGAAAACTGCATAATCTTGCTTTTGCCCTTTGATAGCTAGACAGTCCTGATTATTGTCTCAAGCACTCAGAGGGATTATGGATATTCAGCAAGTGGCTCAAGCCAATCGATTTGGAGCCTTGATCGATCGCCATCAAGCCCAATCCGGTCTGTATGCGATCGGCACGATCGTTAGCTTAATTCTGGGTTTCATTCTGATGCTGTTTTGTGTCATAGGCATTCCGTTAGGCAATGGTTGGACATTAAACGGTGGAGTTTATGCACTGGCGTTATCCCTATTTTTCTTGATCGCAGCTTGCTATTTCGGGGTAATGGCGATCGCGGCTTTAGGCATCAATTTATACCTGTTTCAACATGGCTTAATTTATTGCAGTTTTGGTAAACGTCGGGTTATTCCCTATGACGAAATTACTGTGATCTGGCAGGGACAATTATCCTCAGAAGGTCACGAAGAGAATTCTACAGTTGAGGAAAGATATGTGATTGAAACGGCTGACGGCGATCGCCTAGTTCTAGGACAAATGTTTGCCAATCTTCAGCAAATTGGCGATCGTATACAACAAGAATTTGTCCGTCGTCAGTTACCACAAGTCCTCAATGCCTATCGTTGGGGGCGATCGATTCACTTTGGCTTATTTTCTGTGAGCCGCACTGGATTAACGACCACAAACGGAATTTTGCCCTGGTCAGACCTGCAAGCAATTACGTTACAAAATGGAATTTTATGCTTTACGGGCAATCCCGGCCGATCGCTGGCATGGCTCAACATCGGCACCGCCAATATCCCTAACGTCTGTTTATTTTTAGCCCTAATTCAGCAGATCTTACACAGTCGAGAAGGGGCAGGAATGGTAGCCTCTGACACTTACTAGAACAGATGAATGTGTCATTTCTGGATATGATCTTCCCTCGGTGAATTACGGTTTAGCTAGCACAGTGTTGTATACTCACCACAATGGTTTTTTAATGCATAGAGGAACTTACTGGTGGTGTCTATCCAGTAAGTTGGCACTTAATTCATCTGGAATGCAGGCATCGTTCATTGTTCGCGTATCCCCTTTGATCGGTTTGACGGCAATTGGGTGAACTTGGCTTTTGAACTTGTGGCTGAGTACGGCACGATCGCCCGTCGATCGATCAACTGACATTTGATCGAACCATCACTCGCCACGGGAGTTACTTATGAAAGCCTTGCTGCTTTGGCCCGTTATGCCCAATTCCTTTTGGTCGTATCAAGAGACACTGGATTTAGCGGGTCTGAGATCGACCAATCCGCCACTAGGTTTGATTACAGTTGCTGCACTCTTACCAACCGATTGGGAACTTCGCTTTGCCGATCGTAATGTCCGCTATGAAACCGATGAAGATTGGCAATGGTGCGATATCGTGATCATTTCCGCCATGATCATTCAGAAAAAAGACTTTCGGGAGCTAATTCATAAAGCGTTATCACTCGGTAAAAAAGTCGCCGTTGGTGGCCCTTATCCTACGTCTTATCCAGAAGTTGCTTTGGAGGCTGGTGCGCATTATCTAATTTTGGATGAGGGCGAATGTACGATTCCTATATTTGTCGAAGCGCTGACAAACGGGGAAGAACGGGGTATCTATCGATCGGCTGAAAAACCAGATGTGACTCAAACGCCAATTCCCCGATTTGATTTGTTGAATTTAGATGCCTATTTAGCCATTACTCTACAGTTTTCTCGCGGCTGTCCGTTTCAATGTGAATTCTGCGACATTATTAACCTCTACGGTCGAAAACCTCGGACAAAAACCACTGACCAAATGTTGCAAGAGTTTGAAGCCCTCTACAACATGGGTTGGCGACGCTACGTTTTTGTTGTAGATGACAACTTTATTGGCAATAAACGCAATGCCAAACTGCTGTTGAAAGAATTAATTCCCTGGATGGAACAGCACAAGTATCCCTTCAAGCTTATTACCGAAGCATCGCTAAATTTGGCCGAGGATGATGAGCTAATTGAACTAATGGTCAAAGCAGGATTCATTCTGGTGTTTATGGGAATTGAAACACCCGATGTTGACAGCTTAGTTGGCATTAATAAATTACAAAATACCCGGCAATCCCTGATTGAGTCCTGTCATAAAATTACCCGTGCCGGATTACAAATCATGTCCGGCTTCATCATGGGCTTTGATAACGAGAAACCAGGGGCAGGCAAACGGATTAAAGAATTCATTCAAGATACTGGCATTCCCCAAGGGCAATTTAGCTTGCTGCAAGCGTTACAAAATACCGCCATGTGGACACGCCTGAAAAATGAGGGTCGCTTACGAGATGGCTTAGCTACCTTCCATCAGGGCGCCATTATGAACTTCATTCCCACCCGTCCGGTGGAAGAAATTACCCGCGAATACATTGATGCATTCTGGGAAATTTATGAGCCTGAACCTTATCTGAAACGCACCTTCCGGCATTTCATGATGATGAATGGTTGGCGTGGTCACACCGATCGCCCCATTACTCCGTCCGAATGGCAACTATTCTGGCATTTACTCTGGCGGCAGGGAGTTGTGCGATCGGTGCGGTTCCGCTTCTGGTGGCAATTAGCCACGATCGCCATCCTCAGACCTCGTCTACTAGCCGAATATTTGGCCATGTTGGGCATTGGTGAACACTTCTTTAACTACCGTTATGAAGTTCGAGCCCAGTTAGAGCATCAATTAGAGTTGCTGAAACTGGAACAGGAGAATGCTGCCCGGATGGAAGCGGCTTCTAGAGAGGAGATGGATGAGAATATCGATCTGGTGGCGTAGAACCACCAACTAACTCTAAATTGGGAATGACCAGTAGAGGCGGAGCCTTCGGAT
>DATNPU010000273.1:0-4127 GCA_036703105.1 Microcoleaceae cyanobacterium | reverse complement strand
AGAAGATCCGTGTCAGGACGTTTGACTCGCAAGGTATCTCGATAAATCACTGGTTGAATTTACAGGACAACAATGCAGGAACCTTTAACAAATCTGTTAAATCTGATTGGTTTAGCCTGGTGGGTTGAAATTACAACGGATCTGCCTCGTTGTACCTATTACTTTGGGCCTTTTGTCACATCCCAGGAAGCCGAAGAGCATCATTCCGGCTACCTGGAGGATTTGCAACAGGAAGGTGCTCAGGGCATTACAGTGGTGATTAAACGCTGTAAACCAACAAAGTTAACGATCGAGCCCGAGGAGGAACAGAACGGCGATCCAGAAATTTCTCCTCAACTTAGAGGGCAATTTCAGCCATAATTGCCGTTACCAGGAACCAGTTGCCAGCCAGATTAACTTTGCCCTCAACCGTCACCCGTTGTTCCTGACTCAACTTAGCCAGTTTCTGATTAACTTCAGGATCAAGTGTTACCAGGCTGAAGGTGCGATCGCTGAATGAACTGGGCGACTCCACTGCCAGCATGTAGGTTTGGGTCTCAGCCTGTCGGTAAATTCCAGTCAGGGTTTGCGGAGTTCTGGGTAGGTCTGCCAGTTGAGTTCTCTCTCTAACAGGCCACTGCTTTAACGGACAATAGCCTGACCCTGGATAGGCATCTGGATGATCAAGATAATACCGCTGCCAGTTGAGCCACTCGGGATGAGTTGGCACCAGATTAAATAAGGGAATCACGGCCGTAGGCGCGATCGCATCAGTTAACAAGGCTTCTTGTAACGATCGCACCTCTAAATCTCGCGGTTGACATCCTTGTTCTACACATAAGGCGGCAGCCATACCAGCCGCTTGGCCAATTCCCAAGACCACAGGTTGTAAGCGGGTCGTGCCATTGGCGATATGAGAGACTGAAATATTTTTTTCACATACGAGAAAGCCATCGGTCTCTACCGGAACTAAGCTGCGATAGGGAATGGTAAACGGAGTCCCTGTCCAGCGCCCACCCCAGCGCAGAGATTTAGGCTTCAGCGGAATTTCACCACTGGGGTAGTGATGATCATTGGCATAATTGCCGATCGCGATCGCATCACAGACATTTTCCACTCGCATACAACCCTCAGCCCAGACAGTCACAGGTAATGAGGCAACCGATCCTCGGGCGATCGGTAAGATATCTTGTTCTCGAATGGTCGTCAGGCCCTTTAACCGCCGACTCTCCCGGAAGTAAGGATGCAGAGCATAGGCTCCACCGCCAAACGATGTCGGTAGGGACGGAAAAATATCTGTTGCTAAACCATATCGTTGTCCCAGCTGGGTCTGAATATACCGAGCAAAACTTTGACTATGCCAGCAGGCTTCCTGTAAGAATTCCTGGTAATCACTCAAAGAACTGACTAAGCGGTACACCCCTTCCCCATAATCATTGCCATGAATCGGCCAGTTAATCATGAAGTGATCGCCCGCCCAGCAACCATAGTTGAGAAATTGCTCTCCGCCATACTGCTCCCAAGCTTCCTGAAACGAATCCGGGTTGTAGTTTGGCGGCATGGGGATTTCTGGAGCCGACTGGCCTTCCCCATAGTCCCGCATCACTACTACCCAGGTAGGGGCCTGGACTGGATAAGTTTGAGTGAGGGTATTAGTCGAGATCGGAGCACTCGGTTCGCCAAATTCCGCCTGTAATTCCCAACCCCAACGGTGTGGTATTTCTGCTAGTGCCAACAGATCCCCCAACTCTGTGCCATCCAGAATTACTTGGGCTGCGATCGTGTAATCCGCAAATCGGACTCCAGTAATGCGATCGTCCTGTTTCAGCATTTCCAACGGGATCTGTCCAGCAATCCAGTGTAAATTCGGTAGTTCCGCTACCCAATCGGCAAAGATCTGGGCACCGATGCGCGGATCGTAGGTAAAGAAGCTGACCCAGCCATGATCCAGTCCGCCTGGTTGGCGACGCTCCAATTCGCGCAAGAAGGTGCCCCAGAGACCTGTCTGAAATGCCGCTAACTCATTACCATCCGGTGCCGATACTCCGGCACTAGTCAGCATGCCGCCCAACCAAGGAAACTCACTCACCAAAATCGTGTTTGCGCCCCGCCGTGCTGCCTGAATTGCGGCGGCTGTCCCGCCTGTGCCACCACCAACTACTAGCACATCTGTCGTTAAAGTCTGCATCGTTGTCCTTATTTCACAAACCAAGTAATTTTTTGTAGTTTTCGTCAGCACAGAATCTTTAAGATCCAGCAAACAAGTCTCTAGAGTCCAGCAATTCTCATTTTGCGGCTTTCTGTACTATCATTAGTACCCTGGAAGCGGTTTTCGCCAAGTTTTTAAGCCGTGAAATCGGTTAGAAGCAATAAGCCCAAAACACAGATTGCTGAGAAATAAGAGTGAACGAGTGCGTCATTTGTCATCATCCTCTAAAGAACAAAGCAAAATTGCATCTGAAGCAAATACGCCTTGTGCAGTGCGATCGCTGCCAGAGCTGGATCTCGCTACCTCGTCCAACCGTAAACGATCAGATTGCCATTCATGATGATGCTGAATACTTTGAGCACCCCTACTTTGAGCTACGCCGCCATGCTCAGCAAGCCATCGATCGGCGCTGTCGCCAAGTCTTCTCCCGTCTTGCGGCTGGCATCGATCTCAATATCTTGCGGAACGATCGACTGTTAGATGTGGGGTGTGATACAGGCAGTTTTCTGGAATCTGCCGCCCGCCAATTTGGCATTGTTCCCGTTGGGGTTGATGTATCCTCCTGGACTGTACAAGAAGCCCAAAAACAGGGAATCGAAGCCTATGCAACCGCCCTAGAAACTGCACCTACCCATCTCAGTCAGTTCTCAGTCATTACGGCGATCGATTTAATTGAACATGTGGTCGATCCAGCCAGCCTACTGAAACAAATTTTTCTACGGTTGCGGCCTGGAGGAGTAACCTATCTAGAAACTCCCAACATTCAGTCCAGTATTTATCAGCTCGGTAGCCTACTATCTGGTTTAACAGGTGGGAGACCGGCATCAGTCTTTGAACGGTTATTTCCGCTCCAGCATATTCAGTATTTCACGCCAAACAGCTTTAGAACCTTGGTAGAAGCATGTGGATTTGAAATAGTACAGTTGGAGCTGCGCCCCTTACCTTTCAGCGATCTAGCCACCTCTACACCTATCCGAGCTGGTCTAACAGCTTTACAAGTGTTTGATCGGCTCACCCATAATGAGATTCTGATCTGTGGTTTACTGCGAAAACCAATTTGAAGATAGGCTTTTACCAGCCGCAAGATATTATCCATTTTTTACGCACTGATAGTGGCTAAAATTTCAGTTAACTATCACAAGATAATGGCTACGTTTTTATAAAAATCGGCAAGCTTCCAGAGTCACAAAAAGCTTACAGCTATTATCCCTACTCATTGCAGTGGAAGAGTTGCAGAATTCTGATTCTCGTAGACAACGGGAAAAGATATGGGAATAGTTTCTGTGTTTTTCACCTCAAAAATATTTCAATCTGAAAGGTGAATTAACAGACCTGCCTAACTATAAATCATCAACATCGAGCATAGTAGAAAAACGATAAGATAGCTATACAAATGATGGTGTAGTATAGCCGGTGAAAGTGTAGGCTTAGAGGATTCAACTAGCCCCGCTTCCTCCCTTGCAGTAATTTAATAACACTCTGCCATACTATTGAACCTAGCAGATTTACAGTTATTTGATACACTAAGCCATAATGAAATCCTTTTCTGTGCTTTACGACGGCAGGTCGTTTGAAGTCAGATTGGCACAACTGGTGTGATGGAGTGTTTGAGCAAATGCATAAGTTGGAAGAGGCCGGGGTAATTATTGTACTACCCGTTCTCAATGAAGCGGAGAATATTGTGCCACTACTGGAAGGGATTCACCGGGAACTGTCGAATATTCCTTATACAGTATGTTTAATTGATGATGGCTCTAAGGACGGCACAGTTGAAAAAATCTATCAACTGATGAGCAGTGGGAAACATCATTTGCACCTAATTCAACGCCAAAAGACTTGGTATGGCTCCCAGCGTGGTAGCGCATTACAGATTGGGATGGAGTGGGGATTGCACCATACACTACATGAGATCTTTGTGGAGATGGATGGGGATCTATCG
>DATNPU010000271.1:0-5240 GCA_036703105.1 Microcoleaceae cyanobacterium | reverse complement strand
CACCTTTCGCCTATCGGAACTCGAAGAAGTGGATACTACCGCCGGTAAGAAAAAGAAATAAGTGTGCCAGAACGGGAGTTGAACGTGTAGGGTATAGCTGTTAGTCAGTTTATTGGTGATGGGATCCAGGCGAGATTCTGCTGCATCCTCCCCATCTCCTCAACTCCTCATCTGCATTACTGCCTATGCGCCTGCCGCTGCCGCAATTCACCACGAAAGATCGTCATCCCAGTCACATTGCTGAGGTGATCGAAACCGCTACAACCGAATTTTTGGCGCAATGTTTGGAACCGGAGGATTTAAGTTTTCCGACGATGCCACCCTTTGGCAGTTGGGTTAAAGCCACCGATGAAGATTCGGGTAATCGTGTTTATGCTGTGGTCTACCATGCCACTACTAGTCCGATCGACTCAGTCCACCGCGCCCGCGCTTTGGGATTATCGCTGCAAGAACTACGAGAGCAGCAACCCCAAATTTTTGCCATGTTAAAAACGGAGTTTCGGGCCGCGATCGTCGGATTTCAACCGCATAGCGATCAACGCAGTGAGCCATTGTTTGAAACCGCCCCAATTTATCAACATTTGCCGCCGCGACCACCGCAGATTCATCAAGCCGTCTATTATTGTGAGCCAGAGGAAATTATTCGGTTTAGCGAGAAATTTGACTTCCTCCGCACATTGTTGGAAATGAATGGGGCACCCGTTGACGGGTTAGCCGCCGCCACCATTCGAGAAATTTATCAACTGCGGCAGGCCGATCGCGATTGGTTAGTGCAGGCCGGACGATCGCTGAGTTTACTTTTGAAGGATGACTACGATCGCTTGCGCGTGATTTTAAGTCAGATTCACCTATAGATAGATTCCTTTGGAAGGATTTTCCGAGTATTTATAGTCAGAGATCACTAGTTAGTTAAGAAGCACAGGTGGAGTCAAAGGTGAAAAGTCAAAACATGGCTTTTGGCTTTCTACGTTTGACTTCTTTTTTGTTTTGTGAAACTGCTGAGGATGAGAGCCTACTCCCAACTACAACGTCAATATTATTCAATTTTTGTTTCTAACTTCTGCCCTTGCAGCGATACTAATCAGGTTCACCAGTCCAATTAATATTCTGTTCAAATAAATTACATGCAACTTGTTGATCTGGCATAGAGCGTATCTTTAGCGCTTCTCAAGCAGTAAAACCTTTCTCAGTCATTGCCTTAATCCTTAGATCAATTTTTTATGGAAGCTCTTCTGCACTTTAAAGAAGAACCGATCGTGCCGTTTGTGGTTCTTCTGGCTGTAATTCTGACCGTACCACCGTTATTTGAACGGATTCGTCTACCAGGGCTTGTCGGGCTATTAGCGGCTGGAGTGCTGCTTGGCTCAAACGGTCTGGGTGTCCTGCAAAAAGAATCGGAAACGATGAAATTGCTGTCAGACATCGGACTGGTCTACCTGATGTTTGTGGCTGGTTTAGAGGTCGATCTAGAACAGTTCCAGAAAACCAAGCATCGATCGGCTGGCTTTGGCAGTCTTACGTTTATCGTGCCGTTAATCTTTGGCACGATCGTCGGACACTTGTTTGGATTTAATTGGAATGCCTCGATTCTGATTGGTTCGTTGTTTGCTTCCCATACGCTCCTGGCCTATCCGATCGTCAGTCGGTTAGGAGTTGTGACCAATGAAGCCGTCACGGTCACGATCGGGGCCACCATTTTTACCGATATTGGCGCACTGTTAGTTTTGGCGGTCTGTATTGCCATTAATGCGGGCAAGTTTACACCGCTGAGTATCGCGACCCTGATTGGCTCACTCGCCGTTTATACCGCTGTGGTGTTGATCGGCTTTGATCGCATTGGACGCGAGTTCTTCCGGCGATCGGGCGACGAAGAAGGCAATCAATTTCTATTTATTCTGCTGGTTGTCTTTTTGTCTGCTGTAGGTGCCCAGTTAATTGGAGTCGAAAAAATCGTTGGGGCATTTCTAGCCGGATTAGCGGTCAATGGGGTCGTGGGTGAGAGTCCGGTGAAGGAGAAAGTGATCTTCGTCGGTAGCGTCCTATTCATTCCCATCTTCTTTGTCGATATGGGATTGTTAATTAACATTCCCACCTTCATTCGTAGCCTGACCAATCCGCAAGCGCTAGCTTTGACGATCTGTGTCGTATTCGGGCTGATCTTGAGTAAATTTCTCGCGGCGTTCCTAGCTAAGTTGGCCTACCGCTACAACCGCCGCGAAATGATCGTCATGTGGTCGCTGTCCTTACCGCAGGTTGCCGCCACGCTAGCCGCTACTCTGGTCGGGTATCGGGCTGGCATGTTATCCGAAGAGTTGCTCAACAGTGTGATTGTTTTGATGCTAGTCACCTCGACGTTGGGGCCTGTGTTAACGGCTCAGTTTGCCCCCGATCTGGCTGTTCCCGAGACAGAAGCGATTCCCGAAACCGATTTGCTGAGTTGGCAAGAGGCTGAACAGCGGGAATTTGTCGTGGTGGTTCCAGTCTATAACCCCAAAACAGAACAGTATTTGATTGAATTAGCGGTATTGCTGGCTAAACATCATGCTGGGCGGATTGTACCGTTGTCGATCGCGCCTTCCCACACCCACATGAATGAGCCACAATTAGTGGCATCACTCCAACGAAGTCAGGGACTGCTGAATGCCGCAATGCAGGTAGGTCGAGAACTGGGCATTGAAGCCGATCCCTTACTCCGCATTGATGACAGTATTGCTCAGGGCATTACCCGTGCTAGCCGTGAACAAAACGCCAATCTCATCGTGATGGGTTGGGGCAGACGAATGGGGATGTCGGCTCGCTTGTTGGGTAATGTCATCGATCGGGTGTTGTGGGCGTCTCATTGTCCAGTGGCAATTTCTCGGTTGCTAGACTCCCCCCATGCGATGAAGCGCATTCTGGTACCCGTGGCAAACTTAACCCCGCGATCGATTCGGGGATTGCGCATCGCCAATGTTTTAGCCACCATCACCCAAGCTCAGGTCACACTCCTGCATGTGAATAATCGGGCAGTTACCCCTGGTAAAGTGGCCTGGATGGAATCTCAATTAGCGCTGCTGGCTAACAAAGTTGCGCCCAACCTGCAACCCGAAATCATCGTTAAGCCCTATGACGATATCGCTCGGACGATCGCGATGACATCCAAAGATTACGACCTGGTGATCCTGCGTTCTTTCCCTCACCGAACTAGTGCTGGCGGCTTGGTCGTTAGTGATTTGACCGCTCGGACAGTCCAACAAATTGCCTGCTCGGTGATTCTATTAGGGGAACCCCACGAACAACCGACGGCTTTACGGTAGGGCGACTGGAAAAAATTCCCCTAAGATCAAGGAAGACCCTTGATTAAGCGGTGATTTTTGCTGTGACTGCTGCCAATGTTCTGCCCTTAATTAAAGACCCCGATCGGTTAGAACACCGCTTGAAAGAAATTCCGGCGGCACCAGGGGTCTATTACATGAAGGATGCCAGTGACCAGATTCTCTACATTGGCAAGTCCAAAAAACTGCGATCGCGCTTGCGGTCTTATTTTAATGGGCATGATACCCGACCCCGCATTGCCTTAATGATGCGGCAGGTAACGGAACTGGAAGTTATTGTCACCGATACAGAGGCCGAAGCTCTAGCGCTAGAAGCTAACCTGGTCAAGCAACACCAACCCCATTTCAACGTGTTGCTCAAGGATGACAAAAAGTATCCTTACCTGTGTATTACCTGGTCAGAAGCCTATCCCCGCATTTTCATCACCCGCAAACGTCAGCTCGGCAAGGAAAAAGATCGCTACTACGGCCCTTATGTCGATACTCATCTGCTCCGCAGTACGCTGCACCTAGTTAAACGGATTTTCCCCCTACGCCAACGCCCCCAGCCCTTATTTAAAGACCGTCCTTGCTTGAACTACGACATTGGGCGGTGCCCCGGTGTGTGTCAGGCGTTGATCTCCTCCGAGGACTATCGTAAAACCGTGCAGAAAGTGGCGATGGTCTTCCAGGGCCGCACGAAAGAACTGGTTGATATTCTCACTAGCCAAATGGAGAAAGCCGCAGAAGACCTGAATTTTGAACAAGCGGCTCGGATTCGGGATCAAATCAATGGCTTAAAACTATTGGGAGCCGACCAAAAAGTGGCGTTGCCGGATGATACGGTGTCACGAGATGCGATCGCCCTTGCCGCCGATGACCACCATGCCTGTGTGCAACTCTTTCAGATTCGAGCCGGTCGCTTAGTCGGACGCTTAGGATTTGTTGCCGATGCCCAGTCCGGTACTCCGGGAGAAATTCTGCAACGGGTGTTAGAAGAACATTTCCAGAGTGTTGATCCGGTGGAAATTCCCGCCGAAATTCTGGTACAGCATGAGCTACCGGAAGGTGAAATGCTGGCAGAGTTTTTGAGCCAATCTAAGGGACGAAAAGTTAGTATTGTCGCGCCCCAACGACAGGTGAAGGCTGAACTGATCGAAATGGTGGAGCGCAATGCTGGATATGAACTGGCTCGGACGCAACGGTTTGCCGATCGCAATGCTCAAGCCACCCAAGATCTGGCGGAATTACTAGATTTACCTGAACCCCCGCGCCGGATTGAGGGTTACGACATTTCCCATATTCAAGGCTCGGATGCCGTTGCCTCGCAGGTGGTGTTTGTCGATGGTTTACCCGCCAAACAGCATTATCGCCACTACAAAATCAAAGATCCCACTGTCACCTCCGGGCACTCCGACGATTTCGCTTCCATGGCAGAAGTGATCAGTCGGCGGTTTCGCAAATATGCGGCGGCTAAGGCGAAAGGCGAAGAGGTGGGAACTGGCAAAACGGCATCCGTGTTAAGTCGGCATGTGGCAGCCGATGCCGATTTTCCTGATCTGGTGATGATTGATGGTGGCAAAGGTCAATTGTCCGCCGTGGTTGCCGCCTTGCGGGAAATGAATTTGTTGGAAGAAGTCCGGGTAGTTAGCCTAGCTAAACAACGGGAAGAGATCTTCTTACCCGGAGAATCCCTGCCCTTAAACACCGATGCCGAACAACCCGGAGTCCAACTCTTACGCCGCTTACGGGATGAAGCCCACCGATTTGCCGTCAGCTTCCATCGCCAACAACGCTCCGATCGCATGCGTCGATCTCGCTTAGATGAGATCCCCGGTCTAGGTCACTATCGCCAGAAACAACTGTTAGCCACATTCAGATCGATCGACTACATTCGCGAAGCCACCCCCGACCAAATTGCCACCGTCCCCGGCATCGGACCCCGCC
>DATNPU010000270.1:0-15055 GCA_036703105.1 Microcoleaceae cyanobacterium | reverse complement strand
TTTATAGGCCCAGAGCGCACAACCAATCCGAAAATCCATAAAGCAGCCCTAATCATGCAATGCTGGTGCGATCGCACCCCAACTTCTTTATGATGATGAGTCGAACTGAAGCCATCTGTCAAAACCAGTGAAGTAGACAATTTCTCAAGATGCAAAATACTGCCGATTTTTTCTGTGCTTACTGTGGGGAACCGAACACCACCTTTATCGATTTCAGTGCCGGTGGGCAACAATCCTACGTAGAAGATTGCCAGGTATGCTGCCGACCCAATATTTTATATGTGCGGATTGACGAAGAGACGTTAGAGATTGAGATCGATAGCGAATATGAAGGTTGAACTGGTTCAACCCAAAAGCGGAATGCTGCTCAAGCGTAGGCCCGGAGCAGCATTCGGATTATGACGTTGAATTCCTTGTTTAGCGAAGACGAATATCAATTTATTGATAGCTTGACTAACCCAGGTAGCTGGCTTCAGCTTCCAATAACCGTACCAAGTTTTCATCTCCTCTGGCTCTAGCAGCTTCCAAACGCCGCTGCAAGTTCTTTTGCAGATTCACCCGGTGGGTTTGGGCAACTTCTGTTGCGTTATGCTGACGTCTTTTGTTCATTGTGAACGTTCCCCTTCAATTTCTTATGCATCTAATTACAAATTAATATAGCACTATAAATGCGAAACGGTAGTTTATGTTACCGATTTTTCATAAACAGTAGTTCTTGTTACCAAGTTCAGATTAGATTAAGTTCGCTGCTAGCAGTTTGAGCTCGCGTGATGCTGACTGGACAAAATCGTATTTTGACTCTGTTGACAGACTTTGGGCTGCAAGATCCCTATGTTGGGGTGATGAAAGGTGCGATCGCCCAGGTCAATTCGCAGGTAACCGTCATTGATTTAACGCATCAAATTCCGCCCCACGATATTGCGAGTGCTCGGTTTGCCTTGATGAGCGCCTACCCTTACTTTCCGGCAGAAACCGTGCATGTGGTGGTGGTTGATCCTGGGGTAGGCAGTAGCCGCCGGGCGATCGCGCTAGCTATAGGAACAGACACTACTCAACCGACAGGATTTTTGGTTGGGCCTGACAATGGGGTATTGAGTGGCGTGTGGCAACAGCATCTAGTGTTGGAAGCTGTCGAGTTAACCAATACTGACTACTGGCGAACTGCTAACCCTAGCACCACCTTTCACGGACGCGATATTTTTGCTCCCGTGGCCGCTCATTTAGCCAGTGGAGTGCCGTTAGCCGCATTGGGAACGACGATCGCTATCAATACCTTGCACGAAGTAGACATTCCAGCTCGCATTTATAAAAAAGATTTGAGTCAGCCTGCAACAAGCATTACTGGATGTATTCAAGCGATTGATCATTTTGGTAATTTGATTACGAATATTCCTGCTATTGATGTTTTAGAAAAAGAGTGGCTCGCGATCGTCAATGGCATTGCTTTATGTGGCAAACAGACCTACAGCGAGCGGCACTCCGGCGAGTTATTGGCACTAGTTGGTAGCCATGGTTGGGTAGAGATTGCTGTCAATCAGGGGAGTGCTCAGGCTACACTCAAACTAACGATCGGTAATTCAGTACAAGTTTTAGTGCAAGAACAGTTGTAAGAGCGGGTTAATCGCTATGACATCATCGGTTGAACCAATGATTTATCAAGGGCAATTTGGCGAATTTACGATTACTAAGGACGATCGCCGGGGCGTAGTCATTTATCGCAGTGGCTTAATGGTTGCGGCACTCAGTTTTGCGATCGGGGTGGGATTAGTTTTGTGGCAGAGTAATAATCCACTAGTGATACAACTGCTAACTCCGCTTTATACCGTGTTTTGGTTAGCATTAGCAGTTAGTTTGTTAACTATCCACATTTATCTCGAAGCACTTCACCGGGCCTTACAAGCATTCCTGTTAGTGGGCGGTGTGGCATCATTGGCGATCGCTCATTTGAGTCCAGAACCCTTTGCACAAACGGTATACACTAATCCCCTGACAATTTTTGGAGTGGGATTTACCTTTGTAGCTCTAACAGGAATTTATTTCAAAGAAGCCTTTTGTTTTAACCGCTTAGAGACTAAAGCATTAACCCCGATCGTTCCAGTTCTATTAATTGGGCATTTAGTTGGCTTGTTACCTCTAGCTGTGGAACAAATATTATTAGCCAGCTGGGCAATTTTGTTTCTAGTATTTGCCATTCGCAAAGTAATGCAATCGATTCCACCTGATATCGGTGATAAAAGTGTGTTTGATTATTTGCATCAACAACGGGCAAAAACTAATCTTTCATAGTCCAGTTTATAGCTAGAAGTTGTGAGGAGAACCCAATGACAACCCAAACCAATTCCCAAATCCAAATTGAGCATCAACCCACTCAGGAACAGTTACAAAAACTGGATATATTTAACTGGCCAATTTGGACAAAATCGGTTTCCGAGTTTCCCTGGACATACGATGAAGCGGAGACTTGTTATTTCTTAGAAGGTGAAGTCACAGTCACTCCAGATGGTGGTGAACCTGTATCAATGGGTAAGGGCGATTTGGTAACTTTTCCATCTGGTATGTCCTGTACCTGGCAGATCACTAAAGCGGTTAGAAAACATTACTGCTTTGGTTAAGCCAATAGCCACAAAGGGGTGAATTAGCCTTAGCAAACTAATCCACCCCAGAGATAAATCGAGCTTGAATTATGCCGACAAATAGGTATAGCGGCTCAGACTACGTTCATAGTTTTGCAGTAGCAACTGTGATTCTTGCAAAGTAATCTGTTTGTCCTGTAATGCCTGTTCCGTCTGTTGCCGAATACTTTCAACTAAGTCTTCAGAATCATATTGCACATATCCCAAAACTTCCGTCATGGTATCGCCTTTGACCACGTGATCAATTTGATACCCTTTGGGAGTTAGGGTAATGTGAATGGCATTTGTATCGCCAAACAGGTTATGTAAATTACCCATAATTTCCTGATAAGCGCCATTCAGGAACATGCCTAGATAGTAAGGCTGATGATTATGAGTCGAGGTTTGGGGATTGGCAACTGGTTTCAGAGGATGCAACTCCAATACATGTTTGACATCCCGCAGATCAATAAATTGATCAATTTTGCCGTCACTATCACAGGTTAAATCCGCTAAGGTGCCCCGACGAGTTGGTTCTTCATCTAAGCGATGAATCGGCATGATGGGGAAGAGTTGATCGATCGCCCAACTATCGGGAGCCGACTGAAACACTGACAAATTGACATAGTAAATCGATGCCATGATCTGTTCTAGATCTTCCAAATCATCCGGCACATAGTCTTGCTGACGAGCGATCTGCAAGATCTTGTGGCAACAGGCCCAATATAGGCGTTCGGCTCTGGCTCGTTCTGGCAAACTCACATAGCCAAAGGTGAACAGACTAATCGCTTCTTCTTTAAATTGCGTAGCATCATGGTACGCCTCCTGATAATTCTCGACTGAAATAGATTGATAGGTTTCGTAGAGATTGCGAATAATCAGATGTTCCTTCGGCTGAAGTGGTTCCGGTACTCCAGAGGGTACTTCGCTAGTCCCCAGCACATCGAACACTAAAACAGATTGATGCGATGCGATCGCGCGTCCACTTTCACTGACTAAGGTTGGAGCAGGAATATTGCGTTCTTCACAGGCTTCTTTGACTTCCGCCACAATGTCATTGGCGTAGTTTTGCATGTTGTAATTTTTAGAAGCATAGAAATTAGTTTTAGAGCCGTCATAATCGACGCCTAAACCACCACCAACATCAAGGTATTTCATGTTGGCACCCAAGTTTGCCAATTCCACATAAATCTGGCTTGCTTCCCGAATCGCGTCTTTCACTACCCCGATCGCCGAAATCTGGGAACCAATGTGGTAATGCAACAGTTGCAGAGAATCGAGCATATTAGCTGCTCGTAGTTGCTCGACAGTATTGAGGATTTCGGGAATCGTTAGCCCAAACTTGGCGCGATCGCCTGCCGAAATGCCCCAACGCCCAATGCCTTTAGCGCTTAACTTGGCGCGTACTCCCAGGATCGGACGAATGCCTAACTTACGACCAGCTTCAATCACTAAGGGAACTTCTTCAATTTGCTCCAACACAATAATCGGCGTTTTTCCTAATCGTTGCGCCAGAATCGCCGTTTCAATATATTCCCGATCTTTGTAACCATTACAAATCAACAATGCTCCAGGTGTCGTCATGGCCGCGAGAGCGATCATCAATTCTGGTTTTGAGCCAGCTTCCAACCCAAATTGATAGGGTTTGCCAAATCGCACTAGCGCTTCGACTAAATGCCGTTGCTGGTTACACTTCACTGGAAATACACCCCGATACACACCGGGATAGTTATATCGGGCGATCGCTTTAGCAAAGGCAGAATTCAACCGCTCAATCCGGTCTTCTAAAATATCCGAGAAGCGAATTAATAAAGGCAAATTCAGGTTGCGTTGCTTGAGAGCATTGACCAATTCAAATAAGTCTAATGAGCCACCACGATCGCCCTTGGGAGAGACAGTAATATGACCTGCCGCGTTAATTGAGAAGTAAGGCTCACCCCACCCATTAATCCGATAGAGTTCTTCGCTATCCTCGATCGTCCAGGTTTTTGCTGGTTCAACGGGTAACGATGCGGCTCCATTCAAGAGGCGATCGGTCTCTACCTGAGCTTTCGCACCAGCTTTTCCCGATGAACCGTTAGGTGTCTGTTCTGCCTCAGCATCTGTCGCGGTTGGTTTTGCCCCCATGCTGCTTTTACCTCTCAATGCATACCGAAATGCCAGTCTATCGCATTTGTCCCAGCACTGGAGATCATGCAGAACACATTGTTTAAAAAGTGCTTGGGAATCACTCTAGACAATCAGGCACTTTTAGAGACCACTTTGTTAGCTGCTGCCGTTAATAATGAGTCAGAAATTTATAAAATAGATGATTATGAAACTCAGTATGATGTCCAGTTTTTTATGACAACAGAAACAGGAATCTCATGGGTTCTGAGCTGCTGAATGATTCGTACCAATGAAAATTTTCCTAGGCTAACGAACACCTATCCGATTCATCAATGAGGGAAATATTATGGCATTACATAAATATGATGTTGTTGCCTTAAAGGAAGACGTTCAAGCAATTCATAAAGAACTCATCAATCTATCCTGTTCCGACAGGGGCAAGTTAGCACTATTCGAAAAATTCATGCAACTAAATTCATGAACCACTGCTGACTTACGCCTAACCAACAAAGAGTGAATTAGGGTAAATCGTAAAGTTCACCATATTTTTGCTGGATGTGTTGCATGAGTGGCGCAGGGCTGAGAGGTTGCCCTGTTACCCGCTCTAGAATTTCAGCGGGGCTATATTTACTGCCATGACGATAAATCTTGTCTTGCAGCCAGTGGTGCAAGGTGTGGAACTGACCTTGAGCAATTTGGTGGGGAATGTCGGGATGAGCTGAGATCGCCGCCCTAAAAAATTGAGCACCCATTAGATTCCCCAGTGTATAGCTTTGGAACATGCCACCAATCCGCGCAGTGTACCAGCGGACATCCTGTAATACACCTTCGCTATCACTACTAGGAGTCAGCCCTAAATCCTGGGAGTAGCGATCGTTCCAGGCTTCCGGCAGCTCGCGCACAGCCAGAGTGCCTTCTAACAGAGCTAATTCCAAATCAAACCGAATCATCACATGCAGATTGTAAGTAACTTCATCGGCATCCGTGCGAATCAGCGATCGCGCCACTTTATTAATGGCTCGATAAAACGTGTCGAGTGACACTTGCTTGAGTTGATCTGGAAACGTCGCTTGCAATTGGGGATAGAAATATTGCCAGAAGGGACGCGATCGTCCGACGAGATTTTCCCATAGGCGCGATTGGCTTTCATGCACCCCGGATGACGTGCCGCCCGCTAATGGGGTGCCTTCCAATTCAGGCGCAATGCCCTGCTCGTAGAGCGCATGGCCCATTTCATGAATGGTGCTGAACAAGCCCTGACCTAATTCCTGTTCATAAATCCGGGTAGTGATGCGGACATCATCGATCGAGAAATTGGTCATAAACGGATGCAGGGTCTTATCCTGCCGCCCCCGTTGCAGGTCATATCCCATTTGTTGCAATAAGGTATGCGTGAAAGCGATTTGCTCAGCTTCGGGATAATACTGGCGCAGACAAGTATCATCGGTGGGAGGTTGAGCCGCGATCGCTTGCACGATCGGCACTAACTGCTGTCGCAATTCGGCAAATAGCGTCTGGATGTCAGTAGCTTTCATGCCATAGTCAGCTAACTCAATCCAGGGATCAGCGATATGGTCGTAGCCTGGAAAAAAGTTCGCCCATTCGCGGCTCAGGTCTAGCATGCGTTCGAGGTCAGCGCGAACCAAGGAAAAGTCATTAGCAGGACGAGCTTTTGCCCAAGCCTGGTAGCACTGCGATCGGCATTGGGAAAACTTCGCCATAAAAGCTGCCGGGACTTTGACAGCGCGATCGTAATTCCGCTGGGTGACCCGAATTAGGCTGGCAGCATCCGAATCTGGGGATAAATCGGCAATGTAGGATTCTAGAGCCGCTAGAAGCTCACCGATCGCGCCATCTGTAAACTTCTCGTGGGCAATCTGCCGCAGGGTTGCCAGTTGTCGTCCCCTAGCTGCTGCACCCCCCGGAGGCATATAGGTAGCCTGATCCCAATACAACAGAGACGCAGCGGCTTGAATGTCGTGAATTTCAGCTAACCGAGTTTTCAGTTCCAGGAGTTTGGGATGGGTAGTTTCCAGAGTTTGCATCACTGGCGGCAGTAGGTTGGGAGGAAAGTTCTTTCTTCAGTGTGCCGTGACCGCAGGGATAGCGCAAACTTCAAACCAGATAGTTTATATTCAAACAATACTCTGTTATTATGTTTGTATTCAAACAGTACGAACTAGTTTTTTGGCACCCATTCCCTTCAGGAGAACCATGACCGAACCTGTTATTGCCGATACCAAGCCTGTTGTCATACAACTGGAACCTGGAACCTACTACTGGTGCAGTTGTGGTCAGTCCCAGAATCAACCGTTCTGTGATGGTTCGCACAAAGATACAGGCTTCACCCCTTTGAAATTTGAGGTCGCAGAAGCCCGACAAGTGGCCTTATGTAACTGCAAACATACTCAGAATGCGCCGTTCTGTGATGGCGCTCATGCCAAGTTATAACTCTGCTCTACCCGTTGTCCGTTCACTTGTTGTCCTTTCACTTAAGAAGGATGTCAAACCTATGATCACCATTCGCAAATCTGACGATCGTGGACATGCTAATTACGGTTGGCTCGATACCCACTATTCCTTCTCCTTCGCCAATTATTACGATCCAAAACACATGGGATTCCGCGATCTGCGGGTGATTAACGAAGATCGGATTGCTCCCGGTAAGGGGTTTCCCACCCATCCCCATCGGGATATGGAAATTATTTCCTACATCGTCGATGGTTCCCTGGCCCACCGGGATAGTTTGGGTAACGGCGAAACGATCGGGGCGAGTGGCATTCAACGCTTCTCGGCTGGCACCGGAATTACCCACAGTGAATTTAATCCCTCATCAACCGAATCGACTCATCTTCTACAGATCTGGATTTTGCCAGAGCAAACTGGCATCACCCCCAGCTACGAACAAAAACTGTTTCCAACCGCCGAAAAGCGAGGACAGTGGCGCAAACTGGCTAGTCCCGATGCCACTGATGGTGCGGTTAAAGTTCATCAAAATATGACTCTATACGCCACTATTCTGTCACCCGGCGAAGAGCGCAGCTACACCCTACAACCGAATCGCCATGCCTGGATTCAGGTGGTGAGAGGTGACATCAAGTTGAACGATCGCTCTCTATCTGCGGGGGATGGAGCCGCCATTTCGGAAACGACTAATCTGACGATCGGGGCGACAACTGAGGCAGAAGTGTTGCTATTTGATCTGGCGTAATCAATTAAAGGAGGAACTATGGCACTGGGAATGATGGTCGATGGACAATGGACAACCGAATGGACAGAACGAGATACCAGCGGTAAATTTAACCGAATGCCGACCAAGTTCCGTAACCAGATTACGGCAGATGGTTCGAGCGGGTTTCCGGCGGTTGCTGGACGTTATCACCTGTATGTCTCGCTGGCCTGTCCTTGGGCACACCGGACGCTGATTATGCGGAAGCTAAAAGGATTAGAATCCGCGATCGGCGTGTCGATCGTTGATCCATTACTGACTGATCAAGGCTGGAAGTTTTCTGACTATCCCGGTGCCATTCCTGACTCGGTGAATCAGGCGCAGTATCTTCAGGACATCTATCGTCAAGCTAAAGCAGATTACACGGGTCGGGTGACTGTACCTGTGTTGTGGGACAAGCAGACCCAGACGATCGTCAATAACGAATCGCGCGAAATTATTCGCATGTTTGATACCCAATTTGGCGCGATCGCCGAGTCGAATCTTGATCTGTATCCTGTTGAGTTACGAGACACGATCGATCACACGATCGATGCCATCTACATGCCAATCAACAACGGCGTCTATCGTTCCGGCTTTGCCACTTCTCAAGCGGCTTACGATGAAGCAGTCACCGAATTGTTTGCAGCATTGGATCACTGGGAATCGGTATTAGGTCAGCAACGTTATCTCTGTGGCGATCGGCCGACGGAAGCCGATATCTGTATGTTCACCACGTTGTTACGCTTTGATCCGGTCTATCACGGTCATTTCAAGTGCAATCTCAGGCGGATTGTGGATTATCCCAATTTGTGGAATTACCTCAAGGATCTCTACCAGTTGCCGGGAATTAAAGATACCTGCAACTTGGATCACATCAAACGGCACTACTACGCCAGTCATACCCAGATTAATCCGACTGGAATTGTGCCTAAAGGCCCGCTGATTGACTTTGCGGCTCCCCACGATCGTGATCGCTTTGTCACCACCCAGGCCGTTGCATAAAGGCTAATGCTGCTCCTGAATCATCAGTAGGTACACGAGTAGGCTACGATTCCAACCAAAAGCCGCTCAAATCCCAACGATCTGAGCGGCTTTTTTATGATTAAGGTTTAATTTAGAGAACTCCAGCGTTGCTCAGACCCAGGATGACACCTGCACCCAGGATATGACCGAAGCTCGCTGTAGCCAGCAGTTCAGGCACACCAAACCCTTCAAACAGAGCGGGTCCTTCTACTGGAAGCTTAGGCCCAACCCCACGCTTTTGAATGGCATACCGACCGATCGCAACCGCAACCAGGTTGCAGATAATCATGGTGAGTCCGATAGCAGGCGACCACTCCACAGTTCTAGGAGCAGCAGTCGTAGCAGCAAGTAAGAACGAATAAAACAATCTTTTACCCTCCCGGATTAATAAACTGATGTCATCATGGCTCTCTGTTGCCCGTAGACAGCGAGTAGCGTAAGATACTCTTTTACGGCTAAATCAACACGCTGATTGGTCTCGAACCTAAGCAGCACTTACGATCGAGAGCATCAGGAGAACCGTGATGACGCAGGATTTAGAAGGATTATAGGAAGCTCTTGCTCCAGAACCGCAAAACGATCGTGATCTGTCTTAATTCTTAAGAGTTAACGAAAAAATAATTAACAAAAAAGTTCACGATTTTATACATATCAAACTTATGGGGTTACGAATTAAGATTTGCGGCATTACCAAACCCGATCAGGGACGAGCGATCGCCCGGCTGGGAGCTACTGCCTTAGGCTTCATCTGCGCTCAGCAATCGCCCCGCTATGTGTCGCCCGAGCAGATTGGCGCGATCGTCGCTGCGCTACCAAGCGATTCGATGACTGGAGAGCCGATCGTCGAGCGAGTGGGTGTGTTTGTGAATGCTAGCCCAGAGGTGATTCAGTACACTGTCACGATCAGTCACTTGAATGTGGTGCAGCTACATGGCAGTGAATCACCAGAATTCTGTCAACAGTTGCGGCCATACTTACGGGGAATTGAATTAATTAAAGCTCTACGAATTCGGACGCTCGAAGATTGCATCCAAGCCGAGCGTTATCAATCCTGTGTGGATACGTTGCTGCTAGATGCTTATGATCCAAAATTGGCAGGGGGTACAGGGAAGACGATCGATTGGCAGATATTACAACAATTCCAACCTGGATGTCCCTGGTTTCTCGCTGGAGGATTAACGCCTGATAATGTCTTAGCGGCTCTGCAACAAGTGGCTCCTGACGGGATTGATTTATCCAGTGGGGTCGAACAGAGTCCCGGCGATAAAGATCTGACGCTCGTAAAAAAGTTATTTGACCAATTACGACCAATAGCACAAGTAGGAGTAGTTCACGAACCTACCCCTACCTGAAATCACCTTTAGTTCAAACCCCGATCGCAATTCCTTAAGTATCGGGAATCACTACGACACCGGGCTGCTTCGGTGCCGGCTGCCCACCTGTTACAGATGGAGTGGTGGCAGGTTGTCCGCTGGTAGGTGCAGGGGCGGGTAAGGGTTGACTTATCGGCGCGCCAGGATTAGCTGGTGCAGGTGATACCCCCGTTGGAGCAGGAACGATCGCCGGTTGTGTCGTGGTTGTTGCCGGAGCGGGAACTGTTTGCCCAGTGGGAGCAGGAGGTAAGGCAGGGACAACGGGTGGTTGTACCGTTGGAGCGATCGGGGCTGATTGCCCTGGGGCTGGAGTAATGGGAGAAGCCGTAGGTTGACCACCGGGAACGATCGGGCTACCGGGTTGCCCAGATTCGCCAGCGACAAATGTAAATGCTACTTGACCCAGCACCTTTTTAGCGTCCACGCTATTGCCGATCGAATAAATAACGTCCTTGGTGGAGTTGTTTAAATCGTGCTGTTTATTATTGCGAATGACATTTTTACCGAAATCGGCATCGGTACCTAAATTCGGTTTGGCTTTAATCGTAACCACAATGCCATCCCGGTTGTTATTCTCAATCAAATTATTTCGTAATACTGGGCTGGCCGAGTCATTGATATAAATACCATCCACATTCTGCACAATTTGATTACCGTCAATCACGGGTGCAGAAAATCCCCCGATCGCTAGCCCAAATCCTGTGTCTTGAAATACGTTGTTCCGAATTTCACCTTTAGCTTTAGATGCGAGTGAAATGCCATTGCCACCATTCTTAAAGAACACATTACTAATAATCTTGGGATTGCCGGTACCAGAGACAAAAATGCCTTCTCGGTGGCTACCCATAAAGGTGCAGTTTTGAATTAACGGACTACCTGCTTCAATCCAAATTGCTGTACCACGCACATTAGGATTACTTACAGCAACTCCGCGGATTTCAGCATCTTTCTCAATCCAAATAGTCATAGTTTGGCGAGCAAAGGTGGGACTAATATTCTGTCCGCCGCCTGTAATCACCACACTTTGGCCGCGATCGGATTCACTGCCTAACAATACAACTCCCTTCGGAATCATCAGCGGAAACACTTCCCCCGTTTGCTGAGAGTAGGTGCCCGGAGCCACTTGCACGATCGTGCCAGGAGTCGCTTGTTTAAGCGCGTAAGTAATAGTTCGAAACGGAGCTTCAGCCGTTCCAGCACCCGGAGCATCCTGACTATTGCTAGAAGTAGGATTCACATACAGCACCGTCATACCCGCTGGAGCTTGGGCAACGGAAATAGATGGCGTAGTCTGTGCGAGTGAGATCGACGAAGTACTCAGTAGGCCAACGCTGTGAGCGCAAAGCAAGAGGGCAGCGAAGCCAACTCGAATCGGTTTAACAGAGTGGAGGAGGGGTTGGTTCATAGTGGTGAAACTCCCGGTGTGGCGGTTACGCGATCCCTGACAGACTCTAAGCAGGATATTGAAAACTGTTCGATATGAGCCGACTCGTTGCAAAACTTGACCTGGTAGAGAGACGATCGTTAGGAGATATTACTTTTTAGATAGTTTAATTCATAATCTTTAGCGATCGCCGAATACTTCAGTGACGTCTCTCATTGGGAAAAGTTTCTCTGTGAATCTGACTTGCGATGGAGATAGTTGTGGCGATGATCTGGGCATCATTTCGTCAGGTGTAACCAGGACTGATGCAAGCATCTATCATATAGCGCTCATAGACGATAGCGCACAGAGCAGTAATAAACTTCTAAAGTCCGCAATCTTTTCCTGGGTGGAGTATTTAAGCAACAGAATTGACCACTCATTTGTTGGTTTTCATAGGATTGGAATTATGATGATGCCTCGTTCATCACGGTATTACCTATTAGGTTGTGTGATCGGGTTTGGAATAGTCACTCAAGCGTTACCAGCGTTGGCCGCAGAACAGGTGATGCTTAAGTTTGGCATTCTCCGCCAAGCGATCGCCGTCACAGAACTGTCTAGTTTTGCACAGACCGGACAAGTTCCCCCCTCTCTAGTACCGTACATGCGGCTAGCGAAGAAACGGCCTGAAGAGGTACGTAAGGCTCTGACGCGAACGGTCAAACTCGATGCGGCTGTTTTAGATCAACTGCTGAAAAGTCCAAGTGGCAATCTTGTGTTGGATAAGGTAGGTGAGGCGGTACATTCCCCGACCAACAATAATAATCGCGTCGCCTTGCGAACCGCTTTAGTGCAGTCTGCTAGCAATGATGGGCAGTTGTCTTTGTTAGAAACGATTGAAAACTACCCCACTGCTCAGGTGCAGGTTGAAAGTAATCGAGTCGTCAATGCATATCGGCAACTCAGCCAATTAGAAAGCCAAATGCACGATCGCACATAAACTTTTGCCGGATAAGAATTTCCTGAATTCCACAAGAGGGGCAGATTTCGCGACAAGTCTTACTCAGTCAGCACTTGTATTATCAGCAAAACCTGCCTCTACATGATGGGTATTCAAATCTGGATAACTGACTTGAATTAGTACGCTAGAGTTTCCAGTGTTTCACGTAGATAACGATGCACTAAAGTATCCAAATCTTGATTGGGTAAGCGATCGTCTGCACTGTGCTCTAGTTGCCAGCGACGGAAGCCAGAACTGGCAGCAATCGCTTGCTTCAGGTTATGCCAAATCTGGGAATCTTCCGGCAATCGATCCAGCGTTTCCTGCGGAAGGTTTCTCATGGAAAAAGTATCTCCGAATGAAGGGTTAGAACTAGCCATAGGGGATTAGGGTGAGGAGGAATTGCAAAGCGAACGTCGATTGCTTCCCTTCACAGCATAACGTACCCCTCTATTTGGAGTGTGTCTCTAGTAACACTCTCGAATTCGGGTTGCCGTACTTTGAGGAACTAGATTAAGCGCCAGCGCGGGAATTTGAGGCTGCGGGTGGCTCAGAATCTAGCGATCTAAAAAATCATAGCAGAGTATGATTTTTGCTGATGATTCATGAGGAATTACGAATAATCGCGGCAGGCGGAGTAAATTGGTCGGTGGCAGAGGCCAAATGTTTGAGCAATGTAGCTGGTGGTAAAGCAGCTTGCAAATGGCTCCAAGGCAGCATTTGGCCTGGTTTCCAGTCGCTATGCACGTAAAAATCTAAATCGGGTAGTTTGCCACGTAGTTCTTTAAATGCCCGGCGATAACTACCCAGTGAATCGCCATAATGTCGCGTCAGTTTGAGTAACTGCGATAAGCGCCGATCTCCCCGTGATAATAGCGCTTGAATCACTGACCAGTTGTAACTTTCAGGACGAAAATCAATCCCATGCGGACGTAGTTGTTTTTGCAGAAATTGTAATCGTTTTTCGGCTTGTCGATTCACCCCAAAGCATTGAAATGGAGTATGGGCTTTCGGGACAAAGGTACTACATCCTAAGGTTAACCGCAGACCGGGCGCCGCTTTTTTGATCTGCCGCATCATGGCAACGGTCTGTTCTAAATCTTCCGTTTGTTCATCGGGTAGACCAACCATGCCATACAATTTCAAACTACTTAAACCACCTGCTTTAGCATTAATCGCTGCTTGAATAATCTCCTGATTCAACAGTTTTTTGTTGATGATTTGTCGCAGGCGATCGCTGCCCGTTTCAACGGCGATCGTGACTGATTTGGTGTCATGTTTCACCAAGGTTTCTGCCAGTTTTGGTGTGACGGTATTGGTACGAACGGAGGCAATACTGACTCGAACCTGGTCATATTGAGGACGATTCAAGTAATCTAGTAAGCTCTCAAATTCGGGATGTTGGGTGACTGATGCACCCAGTAATCCCAACCGATCGGTGACTTGTAAACCTCGGTCGATCGCGGGAATCAGAGACTCTTCAACGCTGGCTGTCCGAAACGGTAGTGTGAGATAACTAGCCAGACAGAAGCGACACATTTCTGGGCAACTGCGCACTACCTCGACCATATAAATATTTTCCCAGGCGGCTTTTTCTGTCACCACGGTTGAGGCAGATAGCACATTCCCCCGGTAGGTCTGCTTCTCAATTTGAGCCGGAATATCCGCGTCGATCGGTTGTATATCCGCGACTCCAGCATCCGCACTATGATAGGTGACTTCATACAAACTGGGAATATAAATGCCAGGAATCTGGGCTAACTGTCGCAATTGAGTGGCGCGATCGGCATGACGAATGGCTTTATAGGCATCAATGAATGCTGCTAACAAAATCTCGCCATCGCCTAACAAAATCACATCAAAAAAGTCAGCAAAGGGTTCGGGATTGGCTGTAAGCACAGGTCCGCCCCCAAACACTAAAGGATGCTCGGAGGTGCGATCGCGCGTTTCGATCGGAATCCCTAACGCCTCCAACATATTCAGAATATTGACGTAATCTAATTCCCAGGAGAGGGAAAATCCCAACAATTCTGGTTTTTGGGGTAATGATTCCTGCACATTGGTAAACAAGCGGCTAACTTGCACATCCGATCGCGTGGCTAAGGTTGCCCAAACGACTTGATACCCTAGGCTAGTAATGCCCACACTATATTCATTCGGAAACGCAAAGATTACCGGAATAGCATCTAGTTCAGGTGTTGTGGGTGTAAATAATAAGCGTTCTGCCGCAAACGGAGACTCTGGCATTGAAGCGTCGTGATAATAAGGAACTTGAATCGTCAGGAAGCATCGTCAAGTCGATCGTAGCGTTTCTGCGATCGGCTAATTGCTAGACTGGAGCCAATAAAATTCTCTACCCAATTT
>DATNPU010000267.1:0-9837 GCA_036703105.1 Microcoleaceae cyanobacterium | reverse complement strand
CGTGGCCTTAGTGCTATAATGGCTTTCAAACTATTCATTTTCCTAGGTTCTCGCGGACTCAGGAGCAGTTCGCTTTCGCTCTCCCCCCCTCGACCGCTTTACTAACATAGCCAATCTGGAAAAACCTGTCAACTGGGTTTTGAAACTTTCCTTGCATCCCTTAGCAAATGGCACATTTGAGGGAGAATTGGGTGTTGGAATTGTGCGAGAAGGATAAGGTAGTATGAACTTTCAATCAGTAATTGCGACGTTGCATCAGTTTTGGAGCGATCGCGGCTGTTTAATTGTTCAGCCCTATGACACGGAAAAAGGTGCTGGGACAAAAAGCCCACACACTTTTTTGCGAGCGATCGGCCCAGAACCCTGGTCTGTAGCTTATGTGGAACCCTGTCGGCGGCCGGGAGACGGGCGGTATGGGGAAAACCCGAATCGGGTGCAGCATTATTATCAGTACCAGGTTCTGATTAAACCGTCGCCGGATAATATTCAGGATATTTATCTAGATTCCCTACGAGCACTAGGTATCCATCCAGAAGATCATGATGTGCGGTTTGTGGAGGATAACTGGGAAGATGCAGCAGTTGGTGCTTGGGGCGTAGGTTGGGAAGTGTGGCTAGATGGGATGGAAGTGACACAGTTTACCTACTTCCAGCAATGTGGCGGCCTAGATTGTCGTCCGGTGTCGATCGAGATTACCTATGGGTTAGAGCGGCTGACGATGTATCTTCAAGGGGTCGACTCAATCTTTGACATCCAGTGGAATGATCAACTCACCTATGGTGATGTGCACTTGCAAGGGGAAGTTGAGGGTTCCAAGTACAATTTTGAGGCATCAAATCCAGAGTTACTGTTCACTCTATTTAAGTTGTACGAGCAGGACGCGCAGCAGTTGATGGAGAAAGAATTAGTGCTGCCAGCGTTTGATCAGGTGTTGAAGTGCTCTCATACCTTTAATCTGCTAGATGCGAGAGGCGTAATTTCGGTGACTGAGCGAACCCGCTATATTGGGCGGATTCGGAATATGGCGCGGCAGGTGGCTCAGTTATATCTGAAGCAACGGGAAGATCTGGGATTTCCGCTGTTACAGGCTGAAGCTACAAAAGCGGCTTGATCAGAGGCAGTGGATTGTGATCGGCCTTTGCCCTAGTTTAAGCGGACTGACGATTGAGCCAGATACTGTGTAACCCAGCGGCTTTTGCGGCCTGAAAATCTTCTTTGTAGCTGTCACCGATATGCCAGGCTGAGGCTGGGGAACAGTGATGTTTCTGGAGCGCGATCGCAAAAATGTGGGTATCTGGTTTGGCGGCTCCTACTTCTGTAGAGATTGTGATGGAAGTGAAATAGTGGGCTAAGCCGAGGGCTTGCAAAACGGCATAGAGGCGGGAGTCGAAATTAGACAAAATCCCAAGTGGAATGCCTAATTGCTGCCAACGTTGTAGAGCTGGTCGCACGTCGGGATAAACGAACCAGGGCTTTGCGGTGGCAAAGTGATCATAGAGTTCGGCAAAAAATTCACCAAAGTCTGAGAACTGGTGAAAAGTGCCAACTTGTTTAAAGGTATGAGTGGCGATCGTCATCCACCAGGAAAACTCTTTTGCCTGTAGCTCAGAGATGTCGGTTTCTGGAAAAGCTGGCGCACCAACGGCTTGAAAGCTTTGGGCAAACGCTTGATCTAACAACTCTGGAGACACTGCAACTCCATACCGACGGGCAATGCTGCTGTAAACGTCTCCCACACTGCCGCGAACTCCAAACAGGGTGCCTACAGCATCCAGAAAAATCACCGTTGGTGGGGGGATGATTTGTCGTTGCATGTTGATAGTTTAAATTTGGTTACGGTCAAATCGTAAGATAGTGAAGGCGTGACTGGACGGCGATCGTGAAAGCAATTTCTCTTCTTGGCTCAACTGGCTCGATTGGCACACAAACTCTTGACATTGTCACCCATCATCCTGACGAGTTTCGGATTGTGGGGTTAGCGTCTGGTCGGAATGTGGAATTATTGGCTCAACAAGTGCGGCAGTTTCGGCCTCAGATTGTGGCAATTTGTGAGGCTGAAAAGCTACCCGAATTAAAAGCGGCGATCGCCGATGTTGATCCACAACCGATTGTGCTAGCGGGTGAAGAAGGAGTGATTGAGGTAGCTCGCTATGCCGAAGCCGATGTGGTTGTAACCGGGATCGTCGGTTGTGCTGGACTATTACCGACTATTGCTGCGATCGAGGCTGGGAAAGATATTGCTTTAGCCAATAAAGAAACCTTAATTGCCGGTGGTCCTGTCGTTTTGCCGTTAGTACAAAAGCATGGGGTTAAGTTACTCCCCGCTGATTCTGAACATTCCGCGATTTTTCAATGCTTACAGGGAGTTCCAGCGAACGGACTGCGACGAGTTTTGCTAACGGCATCAGGTGGAGCGTTTCGCGACCTACCTGTAGAGCAGTTGTCCCAAGTGACGGTGGCAGATGCCTTGAAGCATCCGAACTGGTCGATGGGACGAAAAATTACGATCGACTCCGCCACTTTGATGAACAAAGGTCTGGAAGTAATTGAAGCGCACTTCTTATTTGGGGTTGATTACGACCAAATTGCGATCGTGATTCATCCCCAAAGCATCATTCATTCCATGATTGAGCTACAGGATACATCGGTGTTAGCGCAACTAGGATGGGCTGATATGCGGTTGCCGCTGCTGTATGCGCTCTCGTATCCAGAACGGATTTACACCGATTGGGAGCCTTTAGATCTGGTGAAAGTGGGAAGCTTAACCTTCCGAGAGCCGGATCATCAGAAATATCCCTGTATGCAACTGGCCTATGCAGCTGGGCGGGCGGGAGGCTGTATGCCAGCGATCTTAAATGCGGCGAATGAGCAAGCGGTAGCTTTGTTCTTGGATGAAAAGATCCAATTTTTAGATATTCCCCGGTTAATTGAGCAAACCTGCGATCGCTACCATAGCCAAAATCTCTCGACGCCAAGCCTAGACGATATTCTGGAAGCCGATCGTTGGGCACGCCAGGAGGTTTTGACCGCCGCTATGCCCTCGATGATTCCGGTCGGAAAAAGTTAAATCGGAGCAAAAAGAGGCAGGATAAAGAGGATCATTTAGTCGGTTAATCCTGCTGGTATGAATCTGATCCTGGTTATTGCGGCGATCGTTATTTCTGTCCTGGTATTTACCTGGTTAGTCAAGATTGTGAAAGCCACGATCGGGACAGCAATTTTGATTGCCGCGATCGTGCTTGTGTTGCAACTTGTTTTTGGGATTGGCCCCAGCCAGCTATGGGAGCAGATTAGCCAAGTTCCTCAAACCGTTTGGAACTTGGTAACAGGCGGGAAATAGTGCTCATGATAAGAGTACTCAAGTACCGGATAGCTTCAACAGGGCGTCTTTTACGGTGGGTGGTAATTGACGCATGATTTTGCCTTTCTCACGATCTACGGCAACAAGAGTGGCACGAGCCGTGACGAACAACTCTTTCCCGTCTACCGACTGGATATGGTAATCCCAATTGATCCGAACTCCTTCGATCGCCGCCATCCGGACTTTTACGATCGCATCCATTCCCATCCGAACGGATTGGTGATAACGGGCCGCAAACTCTACAACGGGGAGATCACAGCCTAAAGCTACTAGATCTGCAAAGTTAATCCCGATCGAGCGTAGGCATTCCACCCGGGCTTCTTCCATCCAGGCGACATAGCTGCCATGCCAAACAATTCCGCCATAGTCGGTATGGTGAGGATAAGCATGGACGGGATACTCAAACCAGTTACCATCCATAAGCGCTAGGGAACTTTGAGCCGCTCCCTCTGCCTTGACTGAGGAAAAATTTTGCCAATCACCCGTCATGCTACAAATTATTCCGAAAAACAGCTTCTACAGTAATTTCTAATTCTTATATAACTGATTTGCGTACCTTTAATCATTAGTAAAGCTTCTTATCACGATCGCTAAAGACAACGTTTGTAGAAAGACCTGAACAGGATTGATTCAGAATTATTTTACGAGCTACTATAATTCTTTAGCATTAATTACTGTTGAGTCTCAATCTTATCCAAGATATGCCATTTAGTCGCAAAAATATTTCTAAATGCTAGAGATTTTCAAGGATCAATTTGATATTTCTTTACATTTATTCGTTCTCAGTAGAGTCCTACACCACAATGAGATTGAGTGATTCTAAAGGTATAATTACTGGTTGAAACTCATATATTGATCCGATCTGGGATGCGGAGAGACATTCATCGGGATTGCCTTTCATTACTTGTAAACGGTGATGGTAGGCAACTAAAAGCCACGATGATGAACATTAGGCGATCGGGTCACTTCAGCAATTCACCGTTCGAGATTGTTGAATGAGTCTGAGGGTTTATAGAGGCTGAAACTGTTTTAGAAGTCCGAGGCAATGTAATGATCAATAAGATTCTCTTGGCTGACTCTGGAACTGGGCATTCTGAAGAAATGTTGAAGGTTTTGATGGAAATTCCACCCCTTCGGAATGCGAATGTGACTGTTTTGCATGTCGTTCCCTCCCAAATTACGACTGACGAGATGACCGAGAAATGGGAAGAGGGGGGCAAAATCCTGGCAAACGCAATTCAGAACCTCCAGCTAGACCCTAACTTAGTGACGGCAATGCTCCGGCAGGGTGATCCCAAAGATACGGTCTGCAAGGTGGCAGAGGAAATTGATGCTGACCTGATCATTATGGGATCACGAGGCCTGAAGCGCTTGGTTTCCATTTTGGAAAACTCGGTCAGTCAGTATGTATTTCAGCTCTCCTCGCGGCCGATGCTGCTGGTCAAAGATGATCTTTATGCGGTTCGGCATATTCAGCGGGTCATGGTGGCGATGGACAAGTCCGATTCCGCCAGTCAATCGCTGAAACTAGCGCTGTTCCTGCTCCGAGATGTGAAAGATGGACAAGTGATTTTAGTCCATGTTAATCCTGATTTGAGTGGCAAACCGGGCACAACCCTGAGCAGTACTGAAGCTGAACGTGATCCTGTTTTGGCTCCTGCGATCGCGGAAGCGAAACGGATGGGGGTAGGCTATAAGTGTGTTGTCACTTCTGGTAAACCGGGTGAGGAAATTTGCCGTTTAACAGAGGAAATGCAGATTGATCTGTTGATGCTGGGATCGCCCGATCGTCGTCCCTCGATCGCGCGGGGGCTACCGGATCTCGATCGGCTACTCGGAACTTCGCTGTCAGACTATGTGCGGGTTCATGCGAACTGCCCCGTATTGCTCGCTCGGACGAATGCTTAAAGTGTTCTGACCCTTGGCTGAAGCCTAAAGAAAGCCTGAAGTCTGGCCTTAATAAGCTAAAGGATAGAGTAAGCTAATCTATCCTTTAGCTTATATTCGTCTTTAAGACCCAAATGCACCAAAGTCAGAACTAGAAAAATGGTGGTATCGTGGTGTCAATGAGCGATCTGAAGCGGTTTTACGATGTATTAGGATTACAGCCTGGAGCCTCACCGGAAGAAGTGACCCAGGCGTATAAGGACTTGGTGTTTATTTGGCATCCCGATCGTGTGCCCAAAGATAATCCCCGGTTGCACCAAAAAGCGGAAGCCAAGATTAAAGAAATTAACGAAGCTCGCGATCGATTACGGGAACATCAGGAGAAGGTGCGGGTACAAGCTGCTCGGGCCGAAGCTCGCAACCACTACTACCGGCCTTATCCCCGGCCCCATGAGTCTCAGTCATCGACGGGGCAATCTTCGTCTCACCACCAATCGACTAACGACCAAGCTCCTAAACGCCAGACGAATAGTTCTCAGGCGGGCAATGGTCATCAAGGGAGCTATCGTCCGCCTAATAACCAGCAGAACCATCAAACTAATCATCAGGGCAATGGTCATCAGGCCAGCCATCAAAGCAGTAAACACCAGAATAATCATCAAGCGGCTTCTCAGAAATCAAGCTACCAAAGTTACGCGTCTTATTACCAACCCTATTCGCCCTATCATCACCAGGGAGCCAACGGACAGAAACCGCACAATCCGGCCAATAATCATCAACCCAGTTCCCATTATCAGACGGCAAATCATAATGGCAATGGGCAGAGTCATACGAAGCAGCATTCGCCTAGCCCTAGCAGTTCGGCCTTCAGTAGTTGGAATCAAACCCCTGATTTAACTGGAGTGGATTACAGTGGTCGGAATCTGAAAGAAAAAGATTTTGCGGGTAGGAATCTGACTCAGGCTAATTTGAGTCGAACCGATTTGAGTGATGCCTTTTTACATCGGGTAAATCTACACGCGGCCAATTTGGAGAAAGCCAATCTGTTTCGTGCCAATCTCCTAGAAGCAAATTTGCAACAGGCAAACCTGCGGGAAGCGAATTTGATTGGGGCCGATTTGAGTGGTGCTGATTTATCGGGAGCGGATTTAACTGGGGCAAAAGTTGGTTCCGGCGATCGCATTATGGTGAAACTCACGGGAGCTAAACTCACAGGCACAATTCTGCCAGATGGCCGAGTGCATGAGTGATGGTATGTCGAGCAATTACAAGGCGCGATCGCTAAATGGGTAAGGCACGGTCGGCATTTGTCCTGACCACCGCAATAGCACTACTTCTTCCCGCATCTGTTCTTTAGTGGCTGTAGCTAAACGAGTCCGAAATAGGTCAAGGCCGACAACTTCATAACCTAAGCCTTGGGCTAAATCGCTTAACAGTTCTCCTGTTCGGATCAGAACTTGTAAATAGGATTTCTGATCGCCTACAACATACGCCAGTTGGGCACCGGGCCGCAGAATGTAGCGTAAATCCGCTAAGTGTTTGGCCATGCCGCCAAAGTATAGTTTTACGGCTCGATGATAGAGTCGTTCAAATCCACTGGTTTTGCCTAAAGCCAGACGCCGTTGTTCAATCTCGTTGGCAATCCGTTGAATTTCTGGATGACGAGCCACCCAAATATCATCGGTATCGGCTTTGAACACGTTGCGAGTATTAGAGCGAATTAATCCTTCTTTAAACGATCGCAGTTCTGCTTTGTTGTGAATGAATCCTAGGAGGACAGACTCTAACCGCGTTGTGCGGGTGTAATCTTTTTCATTGGGGTAGGGCGGGGAGGTGATGACTGCATCGATCGAATTTGGCTTTAAAACTTGTAGCACTTGTCGTGCATCGGCATGATGAATCGTCGCCGGAATTTGAGGTAATGCCTTTAAACAGCGCAGATCTGCCACGATCGTCTGTACCTCTTTGAGCCAGGCCTCCACTACCGGCGCATCTAGTTTGGCTTTACCGATGCCCACTTCTGGCCCAAACCGCAAATTACTGATGGAAGTAATGACAGCCTTGGCTAAAGCCAATCGTAAATGGCGAAATCCGGGATGGGTCGAATAACGATCGATCTGCTCTCGCAAAATTAAGGTCTTATGGAGAGGGAGAGCACTGATCGAGTTTTTGAGAATAACTTGCTGGCTTTCTTCAGGTAAAGTGCGGAGTGCTTCAGAGGATTGAGCGATCGCCTGTGTTGTTGCAAGGCCAATTGTTTCGGCTATTTCCAACAGTTGATCGGGGTCAGGCGTCCAATCGAGTTTCACGGAACCGGCGAACCACGCCATGGGATTGGCTTCTGTACCGACGCTGGGAATACCTAACTTCTTGCATTCAACGACCGTTGTGCCTGTACCACAAAACGGATCGAGTACCTGCTGGTCGGTGCTAATGCCAAATTTCTGAATATAGTCCTGTACCAAATGGGGCGGAAAGGACAAGATAAAGCGATACCAACTATGGGCCGCTCGATCGCACGCCTGAAGCTGATTCAGTTCTGGACGCTGGTGATCGAGGTCAGAGGTAGTAACACTGAGGATAGGATTCAAAATAGCGACTTTAATCGACTACAACAGTACAAGGATTCTAGGCCAAAAGTCGCTAATTGCTAAAAATAAATTCTGGGTTAAATGGGTGCTGTTTCTAACGCGGATAGCCGTCCATCTTCCATATAGATAATGCGATCGGCGACATCCAAAATCCGGTTATCGTGGGTGACTAATAGAATTGCCGATCCGCGTTGCTTGGCCAACCGTTGCATGATTTCGACCACATCTCGTCCTGATTGCTTATCCAGTGCGGCTGTTGGCTCATCGGCTAACACAATTTTGGGATGACTGGCTAACGCCCGTGCGATCGCCACCCGTTGCTTTTGTCCACCGGATAACTCATGGGGATAATAATTCGACCAGTCGCGTAATCCCACTGCTTCTAGCATTTCTTCAGACATGCGCCGGGCTTGCTGTTCAGAGAATTCATTGTGCAATTCCAGTGACATTTGCACATTTTGTCGCGCCGTCAGGGAATTGAGTAAATTATGAGCCTGAAAGATATAGCCAATGTTGCGACGTAGCGGCACTAATAACCTATGATCCGCATGGTTTAGTTCCTGGCCTAAAACTCGCATACTGCCTTCTTGCGTCGATCGCAGTGCCCCAATCAGAGTCAGCAGGGTAGTTTTACCAGATCCAGAAGGCCCCATCATAATCACAATTTCTCCGGGCTGGATATCGGCAGTAATTTCAAATAAAATCTGTTTCCGTAATCGACCGCTACCAAAGTAGTGATTAACGCGATCGATGGCAATAACGGGTTCCTGCGACATAGAGCAAGCTACTAGCAAAACTGACCTTGATCTTAGCCTTGAAAGTACTGGCAAGCGTCAACATGAATAAATGCATCAGGATGGACATTCAATGTTGTTTGCGTCGCTATGCTGAGAGAAATCGCGATCGCAATAGCTGTTGCCGGTCATTGGAAATCTACCGAATATTGAGGGTTACTCAACTATTTGCCCTCCGATCGTAGCCTTGCCAGTTCTAATGCAAACCGACCTATTGAGCTTTTCAGCTCCTACATCATGTTTCGGAACTAATCACAAGAAAATTAGCAAGCCGGGCTAGAAAATGTCTGCTGGATCGGCATCTTGAACTCGCCGCACCGCGATCGCACCCGATACCATACACATAATGACTGTCAGACAGAACACCATCAGGCTCCGTGGGGCCGTCATATAGATCGGCAATGAAGTCGCATTGCGCGTCACGTTATACAGCCCTGTAGAGAACAGTAAGGCTGGAATATAGCCCATGATGGATAGGATAAATGCTTCCTGAAACACCACGGATAGTAAGTAAAGATTGCGATAGCCCATCGCTTTGAGCGTAGCGTATTCTGCCAGGTGATCAGACACATCGGTATAGAGAATCTGATACACAATCACTGTGCCAACCACAAACCCGATCGCCGCACCTAGGGTAAAAATAAAGCCGATCGCCGTACTACTGGCCCAATAATTGCGTTCAAATTCGACAAACTGCTCTTTAGATAGCACTCGAACATCTTTGGTGGCACCTTGCAAAATCGCTCGTAGTTTGTTTAGAACTTGTTCACGATCGGCGCCCGATTTTAAGCGAATCACACCGACATCCAACTGGCCAATTTGCCGCTGTCCAAATAGCCGCAGAAAGTTAATATCGCTGGTGATTAAATTGCCATCTGCCCCAAACGATGCGCCTAATTTAAACAGGCCACCAACAGTGACTCGACGACCACTCAGTTCTGTTGTGATGACTTTGTGCTGATCAAATAGCTCTCCGATCGGGCCAAATTCTTCGCGAGAGGCGCGATCGAACAACACAGTATCCGGCAAATGAATAGGTGATAGATTAGAGGCGATCGTCTGGCTAAAAATGGGATTATCTGGATCAAAACCAATAACTAAAATTTGTCGTGTTTTCCGATTTGTCGGATTTCTCCAGGTAGCAAACCCGAGATAGAGTGGACTGACAGATTCCACTCCCTCCACTCCCAACGCCTGATATAAG
>DATNPU010000265.1:0-5090 GCA_036703105.1 Microcoleaceae cyanobacterium | reverse complement strand
TGGGTTTGTAGGCAGATAAATCGATCGGGAAGCGAGTGGTCGTAGTCGTCATGGGTGGTTAGTCCTGATTAGGGCGAGGTTGGGAAAGCTGACACCGAAGGGCAAACGTGAAACTCTCAGAGTAGGAGCCAGAAATCCCCGTAGAGAAATCTTTCTGGCATTGCCTACCGATCGTCACGCCATGAAAAATTTCTCACGTCAGTAGCAACATGAGCATAAACACCTATTAGCTTACCATCATTCAGATTTGGCAAGATTCCTACTGCCGATATTTCTTGAATGCCAGCGTGACGTTGTGCCCACCGAAACCAAAGGAATTGGAGAGGGCAACTTCTACAGCTTGTTCACGGCTCTGATGCGGCACATAATCTAAATCACAGGCTGGATCAGGATTATGCAGGTTAATGGTTGGCGGCACTCGATCGTTGGCGATCGCCATTACTGTGGCCACCGCTTCAATTCCACCGGAACCACCGAGCAAGTGACCGGTCATGGATTTGGTGGAACTAATCGCAATCTTGTAGGCGTGTTCACCCAATGCTGTCTTAATTGCTGCGGTTTCGTTGGAGTCGTTAGCGGGCGTACTCGTACCGTGAGCATTGATGTAACTGACTTGATCGGGAGTCAGATTAGCGTCCTTTAATGCTAGGGAAATGGCTCTAGCGGCACCTTCACCACCGGGAACTGGAGAAGTCATGTGGTAAGCATCGCAGGTCATGCCGTAGCCGACAATTTCGCCATAAATTCGGGCGCCCCGGCTAAGGGCATGTTCCAATTCTTCCAGAATCAAGATACCAACGCCTTCACCCATGACAAAGCCATCCCGACCTTGATCAAACGGACGACAGGCGGTAGCGGGGTCATCGTTCCGAGTCGAGAGGGCACGGGCAGCGGCAAATCCAGCGACGGACAGAGGTGTAACGGCGGCTTCCGTGCCACCACAAATCATGGCTTGGGCATAGCCCCGTTGCACAAACCGGAAGGCATCCCCGATCGCGTTCGATCCAGCCGCACAGGCGGTAACGGAACAGGAATTCGGACCTTTCGCCCCCGTATGAATGGCGGTGAGTCCGGCGGCCATGTTGGCGATCATCATCGGAATCATGAACGGGCTACAGCGATCGGGGCCTTTGGTCAGATAAATTTCTTGTTGGTCTTCTAACACTTTCAGACCACCGATGCCAGTGCCGATCAGGACACCGACTTGTTCAGCATTCAGGTCGTTAATCACCAATTGGGCATCTGCCAAGGCCTGTTTGCTCGCGGCCACGGCAAATTGAGCGAAGCGATCCATCCGCTTAGCCTCTTTCCGATCTAGGTGTTCTAATGGATCGAAGCCTTTCACCTCGCCCGCCATCCGGCAATCATGGCGAGAGGCATCAAACAAGGTGATCGGGGCAATGCCGTTGCGCCCGCTCATTAACCCGTCCCAATATTCGGTCAGGGTGTTGCCAATTGGGGTAATCGCGCTCAGCCCTGTAACGACAACGCGTTTAAGATCAGCCTGTGTCATGGTTCCGTCAACGTTTGAGGGGTCAGTGCCCACAATAGAATAAGGGTTAAGGAGGGAGTTATGAGTTAGCCGCGATCGTAGGCCGCTTCCCGAACTCATAACTCACATAAAAGCTGAAAGTTGCGGTTAGGCAGAGGCTTTCAGTTGATTGTTGATATAGTCAACAGCGGCTTGAACGGTGGCAATTTCTTCTGCCGCTTCGTCCGGAATCTCGATATCAAATTCTTCTTCCAGCGCCATCACGAGTTCTACGGTATCTAGGGAGTCTGCTCCCAGATCGTTGGCAAAACTGGCTTGCGGAGTGACTTCGCTCGCATCCACGCCCAACTGTTCCGCTACAATCTTTTGTACTTTCTCGAAAATGCCTGTGTCGCTCATATGGTCGTCCCTTGTTGAATGCGATGACTATGGGTTCAAGCCAGAGCGATCGCGCTATCGCCTGGTCTGCCCTGCTCATGAGTTGAAAATGATCTCGTTACCAGAGTGATCTGATTTCGAGCATTTTCTCATCTTATCTGAAAGCGCGATCTCCCGAGTTAGTCAGAGGCGGTTTCTGAACTGGAACTCGATCAGTCGATGAGTTCTCGCAACGATTGTTCCTGGCGCTTGACGGCAGCGAGTAACTGGGCATTTTGCAGAATTACCCCGGCTTGGTTGTTAAAAATTTGCATGTATTTTTGATCGCTGTCATCAAAGCTGGTCTGGAAGCACTCGGGAATCTCCTGCCCAAACACCGGCTTGGCATCGGTATCGTCCCCCGGAATTTTCTTGTTGACTAACTGGGTGACACCGATCAGTTCTCCATCCGGATTCAATACGGGCGTACAGAGCAGGCTACAGGTCCGATAGCCACTTTTTTCATCGGTGTGACGGGCGGTGATGGAATCAGGATGATCATATAAATCGAAGGGGATATTGAGGGATTCTCCAGTCGCAGCGACTCGACCCGCATACCCCTGCCCGATTTTTACGCGCAGTTCCCGTAATCTACCGTCCTCAAACGGAATTTTTGTCCATAATTCGTCGGTCAAATGATCCATGAGCCACAGCGTCGAGCGATCGGCATTCATCAATTCCTTAGCGGCGGCCATGACACGTTGCAGAATATCTTCTGGTTCCAGGCTACTTTGAGATACCGATCGAGTGGCGGCCATCAATGCCGCAGCGACTCGCTGCCCTCTAGCCGTCTTATGGTAGGAGCAGAAGCTTTCCAAAATCATTTGGATTAAGGGAGCGCTGGCAGCAAATTGTTGCTGATCTTTAGCCGTAAATCCCTGTTGATCTACTTTGTCGGCTAGAGTTGCCTGACTGTCTACACCGGGCTTCAGTTTGTTGAGTAACTGGATCACCGCAATTAATTGACCATGCTCATTCAGCATTGGCATGGCCAGCATGGTATAGGTGCGGTAGTTATTACGTTTGTCTTGTAGTTTGGCCGTTTCCGATCGCGGATCGGTGTAAAAATCGTAGGGAATATTGATCACCTGTTTGGTGCGGGCCACTTCGCCGACGATGCCTTTATCAGCCGGAATGCGGATCTCCAGGGAGCGATCGCTGCCTTCAGCCTCGGCGATGATCGACCAGAGTTCGTTGCGTTCCTCGTCTAACAGAAAGATGGTGGTGCGATCGGCACAAAGTGATTTGCCGATCTTTAAAGTGATCGATCGCAGGGTGGTGTCCAGGATATCGTCGAATCCCTGGTTATCCATGACTTGATTCAGCATGGACAGGGTTTGCATCACCACATTTTGCGGGCTATTTTCGACTTGGCGTTTGACGGCGGCGTACTGATGGGCGTTATGCAGTGCTACCCCAACCTGGGCATTAAAAATCTGCATGTATTTCTGACTATTGCGATCGAAGCTGGCTTGAAAACATTCCGGGGCTTGTGGCCAGTCGGCGGGATCGTAGTCAGGGAATTCCCCCTGTCGGCGTTTGTTCACCAGTTGGGTGACCCCGAGCAATTCCCCGTCTGGGCTCCAAACGGGCATACAGAGTAAGCTACAGGTGCGATAGCCGGTTTTTTGATCAGTGTTCTGTGCGGTTTCGGAGTCGGGATGCTCGTAGAGATCAAACGGAATATTTAACGGTTCACGGGTAGCGGCAACTTTTCCTGCAAAGCCTTGTCCGACCTGAACGCGTAGTTCTCGATCGGAGCCATCCTCAAACACAATTCGTGTCCACAGCTCTTGAGTGTCATGGTCGAGTAACCACAGAGTACTGCGATCGGCGTTCATCAGCTTCTTGGCCGCTTCCATCACCCGTCCGATGATTTCCTCGGAATCGAGGCTACTTTGAGATACCGATCGCGTCGCTTCCGCCAAAGCTTCTGAGGCTTGTAACCGTTGGGTCAGCTTATAGCAGTCCTGACAGCGCAGCAGAATCCGCAGGATCGCAGGGACATATTCTTCTAGTTGCTGCCGATTTGCATCGGTAAATCCTTGGGGATTAATGCGATGGGCCAAGGGCTCACCCGGAGCGTAAACTCGGCGTAATTTATTGGCTAGCTGGACAACCGCGACAATTTTTTGCTGTTCGTTAACTAGAGGGAGTACCAGTTCGTTATAGATGTGATAGTCCGTTTCTGACTGGGCTGTTGGTAGGTCTGAGCCAAAGGAGCCATCAACGATCTTGCGGATATTGGTGACGTGACCGGCATGAGTTTTGTTGGTGATGATTTGAATTTCTGGGTAGCCAGCACTATCCCGGTGGGCAATGATTGACCAAATATCATTCTTTTCGTCATCAATGAAAAAGATAGTGGTGCGATCGACATGGAGCAGCTCCCCCATGCGAACAGTGATCGAGCCGAGAATTTGGTAAAGGATATCGGCGAAATCCCGCCCTTCCATGACATTAAGCATGGAGAGGAGTTTTTGTTCCTGGCTAACCACTAGTTGCATGAAGTCAGCTTGCAACTCTGCTAGTGATTTCAGAATCCAGCTATGGTTAAACACGGCAGCATAGATGCGGTTGTAGCAGGTGAGCTTGCCCGATCGCTTCACTACTAGTCCGGTGAGCCGCAGTTCCATTTGCTCCGGATTATCGGTAGCGGTCACTTCGCCTTGCAGCAAAATCTGTTGATATAAATCCAATAAACCGCGCCCCCGTTGGCCAATTCGTACTAGGCGATCGCGAATGGCTTTTAAGTGAGGGGGTTCGTCGGTGGCTTCCCAGTTCACGATCAAATGCGATCGCACCAGTTGTTCGACCCAAGCCGCTTCTTGCCCTGCGGGAATTGTCGTATTTGCTGTGGCAATTAACTTACAAATCTTTTGGGTTAAAAATGGCTGTCCACCCGTCCAGTCTAAGACGGCATCTAATACAGCCTCAGGATGTGTCATGATCGGCGCTAAGCCATCGACCAGCGGTTGCACTTCCGATCGCTGAAAGCCGTTGAGTTCGATCGCCCGTCCAATGTTGAATGGAGTCCGATTTTTATCCTGAATTAGATCCGATGGCGTGGCGACGCCTAACAGGGCGAAGGTGAGGCGATCGTAGTCGTTACAGGCTCGAATGAAGGCAAAAAAATCTTCAGTCCGGAAATTCAAACTAAGAACGCTATCAATTTCATCAA
>DATNPU010000263.1:0-10793 GCA_036703105.1 Microcoleaceae cyanobacterium | reverse complement strand
GTTAGCCAGGGTCGTGGGCCAAAGTATGGTGGCCCTAAATCGACCGAATTTGAACAAATTCTGGCAATGGTCGAGCAGATTCAAGCGGAAGCTAACATTAAACCCTGCTGCGCTTTGGGTGAACTAACGCTGGAGCAAGCCCAGGCATTGCAGAAAGCTGGAGTGACTCGCTACAACCATAACCTGGAAGCCTCAGAGGCATTCTTCCCGAATGTGGCCACTACTCACTCTTGGAACGATCGGGTCGAAACGATCCGTAACCTGAAATCGGTGGGTATTCAAGCCTGCACCGGCGGCATTTTGGGTATGGGTGAAAGCTGGGACGATCGCGTTGATCTGGCCTTGGCTCTGCGCGAATTAGAAGTGGAATCCGTACCGTTAAATCTGCTCAATCCCCGTCCGGGTACACCAATGGGCGATCAACCTAAACTTGATGCCTTTGAGGCTTTAAAGGCGATCGCGATCTTCCGGTTAATTCTGCCTGAACAAATCATTCGGTATGCCGGAGGCAGAGAAGCGGTAATGGGTGAACTCCAATCCTTGGGACTGAAAGCTGGCATTAATGCCATGCTGATTGGTCACTACCTCACCACCCTAGGACAACCTCCTGAACAAGATCATGCCATGCTGGCCTCTCTAGGATTAACCGGAGGAGAAGCGCCAATTCCTGGACGGAACCTGAATCAAGCGGCAACATAGTGATGTTGGTACGCTTGCCCTCCTATGCCAAACCCCCTTGCTATGGGTATTGCCACTGAACTGCTGTGGGCGTTGATTGGCTTACTCCTGACGATCGCTGGAACGTTTTTGGAAGCCTTCATCGCCTTCCCGGGTCGTGATTGGCTGAATCACGGCATTCAGCCTTATTCCCTGGGAATCACTTATCAGTTTGGGGCTGGGCTACTGGTGGGATGTGTCGGCGGTAGAAATGCGGCTACTCTCTCTCAAACAGCCTATATTCTCCTGGGCTTAACCCCCTGGTTTCCCATTTTTGCCAAAGGGGGTGGCCTGAGCTATTTAGGCGAACCGAGTTTCGGCTATCTCCTGGGGTTCGTTCCCGCCGCTTGGATCTGTGGCTATCTGGCGTTTAAAGCCGCACCCCGTTTAGAATCACTAGCATTGAGTTGTATCAGTGGCTTACTCAGTATTCACCTGACAGGTATTAGTTACCTGTGCCTCACGGCTCTGCTGGGTTCCACTCCCCAAGCCAAACTACTTGAAGCCCTGGTGAACTACTCAGTTAAACCTTTACCGGGGCAATTTGCGGTGGTCTGTGCAGTGACGGTCATCGCGTTTGCCCTCCGCCACATCATGTTTTACTAATGTTTGCGAAAAATCGTCTATTTTGGATCGCCGCTCTCATTGGTCTGGTTGTCGATCGCCTGACCAAATTTGGCATTGTCTACACGTTGCCCCTTACAATTCCGCCGACCACTATCCCAATTATTCCAGGGACATTCCATCTCACCTATGTCGTTAATACGGGTGCAGCGTTCAGCCTCTTTACGCAAGGAGTCGATTGGTTACGGTGGCTGTCGTTAGGAGTCAGTGCGGGATTATTGCTGATGGCCTGGTTTGGCCCCAAGCTGAATCGTTGGGAACAAATCGGCTGGGGATTAGTACTGTCTGGGGCGCTCGGTAATGGGATCGATCGCTTTGTGTTGCGGCAAGTTGTAGATTTTTTGGACTTCCGTTTGATCAAATTCCCCGTATTTAACATGGCAGATGTGTTTATCAACGCGGGAATTGTCTGTTTACTAATTGCCAACTTCATTAAGCCGTCCCGGCCAACCTCACCCCCAGAGTACGATTCCCTCCGGAAGTAAAGGTTGCTCAATCGCAACGGCTATCTTGAGAAGCGCAGTTCCGAGATAAGCAGCGTTCAAGCAGTTCAATACTGTAGCGATTCCAATACCGACGTGGACTTAAGGTCAATTTGGCGTTGAGGGGTTGGTTGAGGAACTGCCAAACGGGAAACCGGAATGTGTAGTGCTTGTGGAACATGATGGGTCTTCTAAGTAAGCAGGATTGGAGCAATACCGACACCAACGTTCGATCGCGAGTGGTGAGGAGTCTGCCACTACAACCATGCCAAACTTCGGCCCGAATCCCTTGGTAAGGATTGCGGAATCTTTTAGCCCGTTACATTCCGATATCTGTAATTCTATGGAGGCGCTTTGACAACCCGTAAACTTACCGGCAGTCTGGTGAAGCTTTGATAAAGCGCGATGCCAAATTGGAACCTTGAAGTTGCGAATTGAGAATTGGAGAATTTTACTCCATCCGCGATCGTGATAAGGTGCTGACCATTTCTTTCAAATCCGCAATTTCCCCACTCATGTGATCAAGACGCTGTTCTAACCGGGTCAAATCGCTGATCGGAGTTCCTTGCCAGATTGAATAGTTTAAAGCTGACAAAATTTTTTGAACCGTTGAGAAGCTCGGATCGTAGTCTGGATCATTCAAAATCCGGTTAATCTGCTGGGTGTAGCCCATTTCACTGCCGCCATATGATTGAGCAATGCGAGCAGAAATTTTGCGGATACTTAACCGTTGTGCCTGCATCAACTCTCGAATCAACTCCACCACACGTCCTTGCATAAATTCGTTTGCTTCCAGTAGTCTTAAATGCAGAACTTGAATCGATTGAGTGACTTTCCCCTGGCGGTGAGGGTCACTTTTTTGTTGGTTCAGTTCTAGTGTTTGAGCAAGTGCCCGTTCATTCTGCCACAACGATCGCCGAGTCAACACAGATAACTCCCCTTGCCGATCGGTTTGCGTCCAACTCGCGACAAGGGGATGACAGTGGATAGGAACGATTCGCTTACAACCCAACTAGTTCACGGGATTCTAGCCCTACGAGTTGTTGGGCAATTTTCATTTGGGCTTCGAGCTTAGCCACACTAAACTCATTGCGCAGATGTTCTAACCGGGCCATCGCATTGGCTTTTTCGGTAGACAGACGATTCAAGGCATCATAGGCCCGTTGATATTCCGGGTTTACCTGAAGCACTTCAAATCGCCGTGCCCGTCGCTGATTATCATTCTTCAACGCTGTCTCAAAGGCGACCACCATATCGGCATTGCCTTCCAATCGGGCAATATGCTGGCGGACTTCCATAATTTGGTGCTCGATCTCATTCACTGCTTGCGAGGCTTGAGCGATCGCGCTGGGATACTGACTCATACTAAGCTTCATAGCAATCTTCCTTTGGAGTAGCAGAGGGGTGGTTGGTTAAACAGCAGAGCCGATCGGGTTGTTAGGCAACCAGTTCAGCTAATTGTGGGAGTTGCGGACGATTCGGTATTGCTTCTACCGGCGCAGTCGGCAGGCGATCAGCTTGGGGATGGGCTTGCTCTAGCACCGTCACTTCAATATTGAGGGCGACAAGATAGGAACCCGACTGTTCACCAACTGCCTGAGCTACCAAATCTGCCAGAGCCGGATGTTCTGCCGTGATCGGGTCGCGGAGAGTACAACGATCCCATTCATACTTGGCATGGGGATCGAGGCTGAGGATATAGTGCTTAGTCATAGGTCAAGAACTTGAATCATTAGTACCTGTGTACTATTGTAGTGGAAAAACACAACGACGACAAGGGTCAGTCAAACCAAGCATTGTGGCATTAAGCCGCTAATGGTGAGCCAAAAGTAGGTGTAGCTTTCAGCGTTGAATTCGCTTGGGTTTTCTGGCGATCGAGCCGATCCCAGTACGCCAAAGTACGAGCTAAATCGCTATGTCCTGGTAAGCGTACCTCATAGGGTTGAGGTACAACCTGACTGCGTCGTAGCTGAAAGGAGTAGCCAGCCAAAGCTAAATTGTGAGCAAACTTTTGGGCTTGATTAAGCTGCTCGAAGCCGAAATAGCAGACTTCTTGCTGCCACGCTAAAGGGCGAAACGGAGTACGAACCAGGAGGACTCTAGGCGATAGGAATTGACCCACTCGTCCCTGGGAGAGTGAGAAGAAGCGACCAATTTGCATAAAACTTTTACCAGAATGTAGCCAGAAAACACTACATCAAGAGAGTGGCTAGATCAAGCAGGGAACTCTCAACACTGAGGACATTCGCTTCCCTGTCGTTCCTTTCTCTATTTTAGATGGTTTACCCGGGAATGACAACTACAGTGTGCAAGTCTGGCCAGCAAAGTTGGCGGCATCAGCTATGACAAATCCTGCCTCGGCTAACAACTTGGCCACAGCAGTTCATCCCTGTCGAGTGAGCAGTTGTTCTGCGATCGCTTAGAGCATCAAATCCAAGGTATCGGTCGTCTGGGAAGTAACCATCACCGGGTCTTGATACAGAGGCACCGTAAACGTCACCGTTGAGCCTAAGCCTTCGCCCATACTGTAGAAGTTGACTACGCCACCCATCGCTTCCACTAGCTTTTGGGAAATGGCCAAGCCTAAGCCTGTACCACCGTACTGACGCGTCCGGGAACCATCCACCTGACTAAAGGATTGGAACAACTTGTCTTGCTTATCCAGCGACACGCCAATCCCCGTATCAGCTACCCGAACTCGGACAATGCCAGGACAGTCCTGATTTTGGACAACCAGCTTCTTTTTGATAATCTCGACACTAATCGTCACTCCACCTTCATGGGTGAATTTAATCGCATTCCCCACCAAGTTCAGCATCACCTGAAGCAAGCGCTGATAGTTGCCGTACAGAATGATTTCATCATCAGTCGGGGGTTTTTGGATTTCAAAGCTGAGATTCTTCTGCTGTACCTGAGCACGAGTCGAGTTTTCTACGCGATCGAGCAGCTCATCTAACTTGACTGGACTCAGTTCAATCTGGAGTTTACCCGCTTCAATTTTGGCCAGATCCAAAATGTCATTAATAATATTCAGCAGATGCAGCGCACAATCGTAAGCCCCTCGAATAAATTCGGTTTGCTCCTCTGGATCATCGGCCATCCCATCGATAATCAGCTTCAGGAAGCCGATCATGCCATTGAGAGGCGTCCGAATTTCGTGGGAAGTATTGGCGAGAAATTCACTTTTCAGCCGAGAGGCTTCCTCTGCTTGACAGCGAGCTTCTTCCAACTCCCGATGCTTTTGTAAGAAGTTACTATTAGCCCGTTGCAACTCTGCCGCTAAGGATTGGCTCGCTGCAATCAGGTTGGCATGGGCGATCGCGGTTCCCACTTGATCTGCTAACTCATGGACAAACTCCAACTCCTCTGGCAACCAGGGCCGGGACGGCTGATCCTGAAATAAGATCATCAGACCATTCGGAGTGTCTTGATGGCATGTAGCCACAATCAGGGTGGGTTGCTGACAGAAATCTCGCAGCGTTGGTGCTGGTAGTTCACCGGAAGTCTGATTGTCCCGTTCTACCAATTTAGAAGCCGGGATTGGCGGTGGCTCAATACAAACAGGTATTAGCTCTGCGATCGCCTGGTGCAATTCTGGTTCTTTACCAATCCAAAACTCCAACTCCAGCATCGAAGGAAGTGGTTCCTGACAATACTCTGCCACCACCTTCACCGTGGCCGCATCGGGTTCATAGGCACAAACAATACACCGACTGGCACTGAGGGCTTTACCCAACCCTTCCACCGTTTGTTGCCAAATCGTGGGGAGATCAAGAGTGCGCCGGATGTTCCAGGCAATTTGATTTAACAGCTTTAAGTAGCGATCGGAGCTAGGAGCAGGAGCCAACCGATCGCTATCATTGACTGGTTCGGCTGAACGCTCCCGTCGTGGGTTCTGCTCAGAGTTAGGCTGTAAACCGGTGGACAAGGGACGATGGAAATCAGCAGAAGAAACCATTACACATTACGGCTACGGGGTAGAACGTTTACCCTAGTCGTTCCATTCACCTCGGGGTGGAACAGGAGGGTTACGCTGAAGGTCGCGGGTCAGTTCATCGTCTCGACGCATCTCACTTCTGAGCCATTGACGAACAGCAACTTCAATGACCTTACCGGGATCGTTGGTCAGATGCTTAATTTGTGCTAGCAGGTCAGAATCGATATGAATAGAGAGTTCTATCTTTTCAGAGGTGGAATGGGAGTGAACAAGCGGCTCATTCATAGATATAGATACAGTTTTTAGAGATGCAGATTCAGAAGCAAGCTGGGTAGATTATCCCCTATACTGCTGGTTCCCAGAGACACGATCGCACATGTAGTTCATCTCGCTAGCTCTGGTTGGTAGGCAGTTATTACCAAGTCTAAATGACGCTATCCTGTACTCCCGCTATTAATTTTACTAATTTGACTTCACCCGTCCACCAGAAGATTTAACCGGGCAGACAGTTGATTCCACCCTATTGCCTGTTGGGAAGGCATTACAATACTTAAAGGTAAGTATTCTTGCTACCCCCAAAGCCCAAATAGTTCCTCAACCGATGAGGAAGATATATAGATAGGGTACTTTAAGTTCAAGATCGACCCAAAAAATTGAGCCATTTTGTTTAGCTTTGTTAGCTGAGTGAGCCACTGTATGACTGAGGTGCCCGTTTCCCGGATTCGGAATTTTTCTATCATTGCCCATATTGATCATGGCAAGTCCACCCTAGCAGACCGATTGCTGCAAGTTACTGGCACTGTACAGGCCCGGGAGATGAAAGAGCAGTTCCTCGACAATATGGAACTAGAACGAGAACGGGGCATTACGATTAAGCTACAAGCGGCTCGGATGAACTATACCGCGCAAGATGGCGAGAAATATGTCCTGAATTTGATTGATACCCCAGGACATGTGGATTTCTCCTACGAAGTCTCGCGATCGCTGGCAGCCTGTGAGGGAGCATTATTAGTTGTAGATGCGTCTCAAGGGGTGGAGGCCCAAACCCTAGCCAATGTTTATCTGGCGCTGGAACATGATCTGGAAATCATTCCCGTTTTAAACAAAATTGACCTGCCGGGAGCAGAACCCGATCGGGTTAAGCAAGAAATTGAAGATATTGTTGGCCTAGATTGTAGCCAAGCCATTATGGCATCGGCGAAAGAAGGGATTGGGGTAAATGAGATTCTGGAGTCGATCGTTCATCTGGTGCCACCCCCCAGCGATACCGTTGATCAACCCTTACGCGCCTTAATCTTCGATAGTTACTACGATCCCTATCGGGGGGTAATCGTATACTTCCGAGTGATGGATGGCAGGGTGAAGAAGGGCGATCGAGTGCGGCTGATGGCCTCGGGGAAAGAATACGAGATTGACGAATTGGGCGTATTGTCTCCAAATCAAGTCCAGGTAAATGACCTACATGCGGGCGAAGTAGGCTATATCGCTGCTGCAATCAAAGCAGTAGAAGATGCCCGCGTTGGCGATACGATCACTCTGGCAGCGGCTCCAGCGCCAACTCCATTACCGGGTTATGTCGAAGCCAAGCCGATGGTGTTTTGCGGGCTATTCCCCACGGATGCCGATCAGTTCGAAGACTTACGAGAAGCCTTGGAGAAGCTCAAGTTAAGCGATGCAGCCTTAAACTATGAGCCAGAAACCTCCAGTGCGATGGGCTTTGGCTTCCGATGTGGCTTTTTGGGCTTGTTGCACATGGAAATTGTGCAGGAACGCTTAGAACGAGAATACAACCTGGATCTAATTACCACTGCCCCGTCTGTGGTCTACCGCGTCACCTTAATTAAGGATGGGGAAGTCATTCATATCGAGAACCCCAGTAAACTGCCCGAACCCCAGTACCGCGAGAAGATTGAAGAGCCTTACGTGCAAGTGGATATGATCACGCCGAAGGAATTTGTCGGTACTCTGACAGAATTGTGTCAGAACCGCCGGGGCGTGTTCAAAGACATGAAGTATCTCACTCCAGAGCGGACTACGCTGATTTACGAGTTGCCTCTGGCAGAAGTAGCGACGGACTTTTTCGACCAAATGAAGTCTCGCACCCGCGGCTACGCCAGTATGGAATATCAACTGATTGGCTACCGAGAAAATCCATTAGTCAAGCTGGATATTCTGATTAATGGTGATCCGGTTGATCCGCTATCTACGATCGTACATCGGGATAAAGCCTACGGGGTCGGGCGCGCACTGACCGAGAAATTGAAGGAACTGATTCCACGTCACCAATTTAAGATTCCGATTCAGGCCGCGATCGGGAGCAAAGTGATTGCCAGTGAACATATTCCAGCTCTCCGCAAAGACGTATTGGCCAAATGTTATGGTGGGGATATATCGCGGAAGAAGAAATTGCTGCAAAAGCAAGCCAAAGGTAAAAAGCGGATGAAGGCGATCGGAACTGTTGATGTGCCTCAAGAAGCGTTTATGGCAGTTCTACGCTTAGAACAGTAGGCATTTTGTCTTCCGTAGTTTCACCAAACTTCGTGCTTTAAAAGATTAATTTTTGGTAAACTGCTGGGCAAAAGCATTCCGTCACCCGAGTATTGGTTTACTTTGTACCTGTATTCGTAACTCCTTCAGGGCTGCTCGGTTGTAATTCCTGCTTGATTGCGTTACCAGTCTCAATAAAGTCAGTCACACGCATTCCTTCGCTCAACTGAATCATCCAGACCCCTATAGGTTATCCCTAACTATGAGAATTCTCGTCACTGGTGGTGCCGGTTTCATTGGTTCCCATTTAATCGATCGATTAATGCTGGAAGGGCATGAAGTAGTCTGCCTGGACAACTTTTACACCGGACATAAACGGAATGTTTTGAAGTGGTTAGAGCACCCCTACTTTGAACTGATTCGGCATGATATCACCGAACCAATCCGGCTAGAGGTGGATCAGATCTACCATCTGGCCTGTCCGGCGTCCCCGGTGCATTATCAGTACAATCCGGTCAAAACGATTAAAACCAATGTGATCGGGACCCTTAATATGCTGGGGTTAGCCAAACGGGTCAAGGCAAGATTCTTGCTAGCCTCTACTTCAGAGGTATATGGCGATCCAGAGATTCATCCCCAACCGGAAGAGTATCGGGGCAATGTCAACACGATCGGGATTCGCAGTTGTTACGACGAAGGGAAACGAGTCGCCGAAACGTTAGCCTTTGATTATCACCGCCAGAACAATGTTGATATTCGAGTAGCGCGAATTTTCAATACCTACGGCCCCCGGATGCAGGAAAACGACGGTCGGGTCGTCAGTAACTTGATCGTGCAAGCCCTGAAAGGCATTCCATTAACCGTGTATGGGGATGGTTCCCAGACTCGGAGTTTCTGCTATGTCTCCGATCTAGTCGATGGTCTGATGCGATTGATGAACGGCGATCATCTGGGGCCGGTCAATTTGGGGAATCCTGGAGAGTATACGATTCTAGAATTGGCCCAAGTGATTCAGGAGATGGTGAATCCCGGGGTAGAGCTTCGGTTTAAACCCCTGCCCCAAGACGACCCAAAACGCCGACAACCAGACATTACCAGAGCCCGCGAATGGCTAGGGTGGGAGCCGACTGTAGCCTTAAGAGACGGCCTAGAGCGAACGATCGCCGACTTCCGAGCACGTTTGAGTAGCCCTGAAGCCACTTCACCCATTGATCGCGTCAGTTCTCATTAACGTGATGGGAACTCTCCTGAGCACGATCCTTTATCTGAGAACTTACCAGTAACTCAGTCGAGGCATCACCGAAATCGTTCCGTCAACCAGCCGATTGGCGGCGATTTATCAATCTTTCTGGTTCGCTCATTATTGCCATCCCATCACTATTGAGGTCTTTGAGAGGATTACCACATGCGTGTTTGTGTCATTGGTACTGGGTATGTCGGGTTAGTGACTGGCGCTTGTCTGGCCCACACCGGCCATCATGTTGTCTGCGTAGACAATAATGAAGAGAAAGTGAAATTAATGAAAGCAGGGCAGTCCCCCATTTTTGAACCGGGACTTTCCGAAATTCTGCAAGGGGCAATTCGTTCTGGCACGATCGAGTTCACAACGGATTTGGCAGCAGGAGTAAGTCACGGGCAGATTCTATTTATTGCAGTCGGGACACCAGCCTTACCTACTGGTGAAAGCGATACTCGCTATGTAGAAGCCGTAGCCCGAGGAATTGGCTCCCATCTCAATGGGGAGTATAAGGTAATTGTGAACAAGTCTACTGTGCCGATCGGGTCAGGAGACTGGGTCAGAATGCTGGTTCTCGACGGCTATGCTGAACGGGAAGGAGTCCAGGCCATTCCAGTGATGGCTGGAATGGGTGAAGGCGAAATTGCAACCTTGACCCGAACCCTGCCCTCAGAACCAGAGTTTGATGTCGTCAGCAACCCTGAGTTTCTGCGGGAAGGCGCGGCGATTTATGACACCTTCAACCCCGATCGCATCGTGCTAGGTAGCAACAGCCCGAAAGCAATTGCTTTAATGCAAGAACTGTATGCCCCGATCGTTGAACGGCAATTTGGGGACGATCGCGCCCTACCCCCTGTCCCCGTGTTGGTGACAGACCTAAGTTCGGCAGAGATGATCAAATACGCCGCGAATGCTTTTCTAGCCACCAAAATTAGCTTCATTAATGAAGTCGCCAACATTTGCGATCGAGTTGGGGCTGATGTGGTACAGGTGGCTAAGGGCATCGGGCTAGATTCCCGCGTGGGCAGCAAGTTCCTACAAGCTGGGATTGGTTGGGGTGGTTCCTGCTTCCCCAAAGACGTATCGGCCCTGATTCATACTGCCGACGATTATGGCTATGAAGCCCAACTCCTGAAGGCGGCCGTGAATGTTAACCAGCGGCAACGGCTAATTGTGGTAGAAAAACTGCAACAAGTCCTGAAGATCCTCAAGGGTAAAACGGTTGGACTGTTAGGCCTCACCTTTAAGCCAGATACCGATGATCTACGGGATGCGCCAGCATTAACGATGATTGAACATCTGACCCGCT
>DATNPU010000262.1:0-3958 GCA_036703105.1 Microcoleaceae cyanobacterium | reverse complement strand
AGTTGGCCTCGGAGAAGAAGTGTGGTCATTTGGGCGGTAAAGTGTTGATTCCCACGGCAGCTCACATTCGCAATCTGAATGCAGCTCGTTTGGCCGCGGATGTGATGGGGGTTCCGACACTGATTGTGGCTCGTACTGATGCGGAAAGTGCCACTCTAATTACCAGCAATGTCGATGAACGCGATCGCCCCTTCATTTCCGGTGAGCGGACATTGGAAGGGTTCTATCGGCTCAAACCGGGTACAGGTTTAGCGCATTGTATTGCCCGTGGATTAGCCTACGCCCCCTATGCCGATTTATTGTGGTGGGAAACCTCGACCCCGAACCTGGATGAAGCGCGCCAATTTGCCGAAGCAATCCATCGAGAATATCCGGGCAAACTGTTGGCTTATAACTGTTCGCCATCGTTTAATTGGAAAGCCAAACTGGATGAAGCGACGATCGCGAGCTTCCAGAGAGAATTGGGAGCAATGGGCTATAAATTCCAGTTTGTGACGCTGGCTGGATTCCACTGCCTGAACCACTCGATGTTTGAGCTAGCCCGGAACTATCGCCATGCTGGGATGGCGGCCTATGCTGACTTGCAAGAAGCTGAGTTTGACAGTGAAGCTCAGGGCTATACAGCCGTTCGCCATCAGCAGGAAGTTGGAACGGGATATTTTGATGCGGTTTCCGTTGCGATCTCTAGCGGTCAATCTTCCACCACCGCTCTCGCCACGTCAACGGAGGCACAGCAGTTCTACTTGGCGGCTGAATCCAACGGAACCAATATTGGCTTTGCTCATGCGGGTTGTTCTTGCCATACCACGGATGACCTGAAGGAGTTTGCCAAGGAAGCTTACTATGCCCGGATTAAGGAGGTTTACAAAGAAATCGAAGAGTTTGCTCGGGTTGATGATGACTGGATGTAAGGAGTGGTGATGTGAGGAGAGGGGATGTGCCAGAAAGGGACATCCTCACACCTCAAATGATCACTTCTAATGCATGACTATGTTTGAATGATGACCATTGGAGTTAGAGAAACGTATGAGTAGTGATTTCCATGATTGTTTGAAACGGCAACTTGTTCATGTCGCGATCGGGGAGTTCAAGCCGGGACGCTTTGCGGAAGCACAACAATTGTATGAACAGGCAGTTTCTACCTACCACCAGGGCTTTAAGGGGGCGTATCTCTTACAAGAACCAGGCACAGATCGCGGTATCTCGGTGATCTTCTGGGATAGCGTCGATGAGATGGATATGAATCAGGCGCAGGAACAGCATCGTGCGATTTTGCGGAAGATGACACCTCTATTTATTGATCTGCCCAAAATTGCGATTTACGAAGTCGTTTCCGAAATTGCTCCAGTTCCCAAAGAGGAGCCATTGCTGGTAGCTCAATACTAATGATGGAGTAGTGATGGAGTCAGGCGGGATGGTTTCAAGGAGTAGAGATTGCCATCCCCCTCGACTATCATCACTTCATTCAGAGCGGCTATAGAAAATTTGATCATTGAGTCAAGAACTAGGATAAAGTCAATGCTCAACCAAGTTTATGACGTGATTATTATTGGTGGTGGTATCGCTGGAACGGCACTGCTTTATGCACTAGCAGAATTTACCGATCTCAAGCGGATCGCATTATTAGAGAAATATCAGGGAGTTGCAATGGTTAATTCCAAAGCAACCCATAATAGCCAGACGATTCATTATGGAGACATTGAGACAAATTACAACCTGGAAAAAGCGTTGAAGGTGCAGCGATCGGCGCAAATGCTGGTTCGCTATGCTAGTCAGTTACCGCGATCGCAACGTGAACAGGTGATTTATCCATTTCCAAAGATGGTGTTGGGAGTTGGATCTGAGGAGTGTGAACGACTGCGACAACGTTATGTGCAGTTCAAATCGCACTTTCCCAAGCTGCAACTGTTAGCAGAAGGCACAGATTGCGGAATTGGAACCCAATGTGATTCGGGTGAACGGACACGATCGCCCCGAAGAAGTCGTTGCCATTGCCATTGCGGATGAATATACCGGAGTGAATTACGGACTACTCGCTCAGTCATTTGTTGAACGGGCGCAAGCAGTGAGTCATAAAACAATTGATTTGAAGTTGGGCACTCCAGTCCAGGCGATCGAGCCAGTAGGATCACATTATCGAGTCGTTTTAGCGGATGGGGCGCTAATGGCTCGGTTTGTGGTGGTGTCAGCCGGGGGACATAGTTTATTATTTGCTCACCGGATGGGAATTGGGCTGGAATATTCCTGTCTGCCGATCGCGGGTAATTTTTACTTCACGCCGCAAGTATTAAATGGCAAAGTTTACACGGTGCAAAATGATCAATTACCCTTTGCGGCCATTCATGGCGATCCCGATGTGTTAGCACCGGGAAAAACTCGCTTTGGGCCTACGGCGTTACCATTACCGTTGTTAGAGCGGGGCAACTGGCAAACCCTAGTGGATTATTTGCAAGTGCTGCGGCTCGATGGAGCTGTAACCCAAGCCATGTGGGATTTGTTGAAAGTGCGAGACATTCGGAATTATATTTTCAAAAACATTGCGTTTGAATTGCCGTTAGTGAATCGCCGCTTATTTCTGCAAGATGCGCGGAAAATTATTCCTTCTTTGCAACTAGAGGATCTGGAGTTTGCTCAGGGTGTGGGCGGAATTCGTCCCCAACTGATTGATAAAACTCAAGGCAAGTTGATATTGGGTCAAGCAGAGATTGATTTAGGGGGTGGGATTCGGTTCAACATTACTCCTTCACCGGGAGCGACCAATTGCCTTAGCAATGCGGAACAGGATGTCCTCTGTATTCAAGCGCATTTAGGCTGTCGGTTTGATCGATCGTGGTTTGCAGCCAAATCAGCCTTAGCCATTTAGGAAATTCCTAGCCGCTCGATTGGGGCATGTTGTTCAATCACTTGAGCCGCATCCTTCAGCGACGTCGGAGCATAAACAGGGCCGCGATCGTAACTCCTATCGCCAGAAGTAAGGCGACTAGATGATTCAGTAACATGGCGACTAGAATCGTCACCGTTGACAAAATAAAGGCGGTAATGAAGCTACTGACAAACGTGACGCCCTCTGCGAAGGAGCCGAGGATGGGGATCACGTCTAATACGGCACTGAGGGGAGACCCTAACAATATGAGGCCGAACCACATCATTAGAAATCCGCCCGCTCGAAATATCCATGTCCATAAGGTGTGTTCGTCTCTGAGGGTGACGATCGCGGCTGAGCGAGTTCCGGGTAGCAAGCGATAAACCGGAGTTTGGCGGTACAGATAAGGTGTAATTTGATTTTGATCGAGTCGCCCAAACACCGTTACCATCGTGTTTACGGGTAAAACGCTGTAGCAAACGCGCACATCACCAATGTGAGGAGTTTGAGGAGAGCCAGCCCCTTGAAAGATATAGCGATCGGTGCGTTGGACTCTACCATTCACTCGGCTGTTCTGAGCATTTAGAGATAAATATCCGGTTGCCGGTAAATCGATCGTCCCACCACTTCCCCATTCCGCGATCGAACCCGTGCTATCACAGGAGGCGCGTTGCTGACTGACTCGCGTAAAGCTATTCATGTCTAGAGAGTATCGACCGACCCGTGCTTCAGACACTTTCAAGAGTTGGTCGGGAATCGGTTTGGCAGGATTGTAATGGGTTTGAGCGTACTTGAAATTAGCTGAGTTTTCGGGATTGACACTCCAGCGTGACTCATAGGTGTAGGTGGTAACTTGGGTTTCAGAACCCCCGATTTGTTTGCGGCTCTCGGTAGTCCGCTGTTCATCCCAGGCGTACATTTCTACAGTGCGAGCGACGACAACATATTTGCCCGGGAGGAGGAAGAGATCGTCGCCTAAAGGGGTTGTGGCTGTGATGCGATCGGTTACTGACACTAACTTGCCTTGAGCCTGAGTTGGGGTGGCGATCGTTGAAATATCGATCGCGGATTGAGCCACTGTTGCCAGGTTTACCT
>DATNPU010000256.1:0-7468 GCA_036703105.1 Microcoleaceae cyanobacterium | reverse complement strand
TCCTTGATCTGCTTTTCACACCAGAGTTTATTCAAAGTCACCAATCTGATCTGACAAAATTTCTCCAAACGACCACGCCATATCATAGTCAGGAAATTGCCCTACAACGGCAGCTCCAGGCCATGGCAACGCACGACACCTGTGATCTGCTGGGCAACATTACAGCACCCACATTAGTGATTACGGGCGATCGCGATCCAGTGATTCCTCCACAGAATAGCGCTCTGCTGGCGCAAAAAATTCCCAGTGCTCAACAAGTAGCCATTACAGATGCCAGTCACGGTTTCTGCTTTAGTCACCCTGACGACACGGCCACTGCTGTAATCAACTTCCTCAAATAAGCAGGGACAGACTGATGACTCACATTTCCACCGATCTCAAAGCTATGACTGTTGACCCACTGATCCTGAAAACCTTTCTAGACTATGCTGAAGCGTTTGGAAAGCTTGATCCTTCAGTTGTCTTGCCGTTTTACCAGTATCCTGCCATTCTGATTTCTGAACAAAAGCCAGTTACCATCACCAACGACATCACTGGCTGGGTCACATTCAAAATTATTATGATGGGGCTGAAATGGCGTGGTTATGCTCACAGCGTCACTGAATCTCTGGAAGTTAGACAACTACAGGATGATCTCGCGATCGTGACTGGAATAGTAATCCGGTACAAAAAAGATGATTCCGAATTGGAACGCTTTGACTTAAATTACACCATGCGTAAAGTCGGTGATGACTGGAAAATTATTATTGGTGCACTATTAACGACTACTAAAAAGTTAACGTAAATAGCGTAATTAGTTACAACTTGAGAATTGCTGCTGTTTAATCCGCGATCGCTTCCCATTTTAGACAATGCGCGATCGCCTTGAGCAACCTGAACATCGACCTGATAATCGTTGACTTCGCTGCCTTCCACCCTGGCAAGTAAGCGATCGCCGCGTTGAATTAAAGAATTAACGGAACCAGCCCGGTAATAACTCTGCCCTCGTTCAAACGATTGCGCGATCGTATGGTGACGAATGGTTGCCTTACTCAGCTTTGGTATCACCGCTTCCCCCTGAGATCGTTAAATCAGTTTTAATTCTAAATCTTAGGCAAGGTTTGATCTCTTTCCAGCCAAGAGCAACCTTTGACCAAAGTTCAACAGTGAACACTTGGTTAAAGAAATCTAACAAGCTGATGGGTTTCAAAGTTCCCCTGCGTATTTTGGAGATGGCTATGAGGAACTTGACTGCCAGCAATGAAAAAGGACTTTGATTATTACGCTAGAAAGTTTGTCAAACTCAACGTGAACCGAAACAAGGGGGTAAACGCTCCACACAAACCGATCCTGTTACTAGCCGTGATAGAGCTGATTGAACAGAGAAAGATTCAGACTAATCAGATTTATCTTTCTCCAGAACTGATTGCCACTTTCTTGAAATACTGGTCGAATTTAGTCACAACCCATCATCAGTCGAATATTGCGCTTCCGTTCTTTCATTTAACGGGCGATAAATTTTGGCACTTGGCTCCGAATATGAGCTATGAGGGCAACCTTGCCTCCATTAAACCAAGCTTATCGGCTCTGCGCAATGCGGTGAGATGCGCCTATACCGATTCTGAACTATTTGAGCTACTGCAATCTCCTGCTGTACGACTGCAATTAGCGAGTATCCTGATGCAAACATGGTTTTCTCATCAAGAACTTCAGCTTCAAAAACTCTATGAAGTTGATGAATTTGCCAATGTTCAGCGGCAGCTTGCTGCACAAGGGGGAGCAGTTTATCAGATAGAAGATTTAAAGAATGAGGAGAAAATCTTTATCAGAAATGCGGCGTTTAGAAGAGTGGTTGTCTCGCTCTATGAACAACGCTGTGTTTTCTGTAAGCTGAAAGTGATTAGTCAGGATAATCAAAATATTGTGGATGGTGCCCACATTATGCCATTTTCTGAATTTCGAGATGATCGCTTTGATAATGGTATTTCTCTCTGCAAAAACCATCATTGGGCGTTTGATCACGGTTGGTTTGGCATCGATAACTACTACAGAATTGTTGTACCTGACGATCGCTTCTATGAAGAAACGCCAATGGATACAAAGTCAATCCGAGAGTTTCATGGAGAACAAATCTTCATGCCAACTCAACTTGAGCATCAGCCAAGAATTGACGCCCTGCAATGGCATCGCAATTATTGGCAGATTACTTCGTGATCTCCCGGTGGATTTGGGTAGAAGGGCGATCGTAAGACAGTATTAAAATGTTGGCTAACTAAAAATCTGGAGCCACTGCCATTGCAAAACAAAGATCTGTTTTTGAGATAACCGAGAATGGAGCTAAGCGGATTCGAACCGCTGACCCCCGCAATGCCATTGCGGTGCTCTACCAACTGAGCTATAACCCCGTAGTGCGTTTACTATCATGCCTTGAGAATGGCTATTCGTCAACTGTTTTGCAAAAATTAGAGCAGTGAAGGCTTCACAACAGACAGATAGCCTATGAATGCAGCGATCGCGAATCGACCTGAACCGGGATTGACCGATCGCGGTAGAGTGAAAAAGATGTCACCCATAGCGTTATGAGCGATCGTTCCCCAGAGTTTGACCCCGCCAATCAGCCACCCGACGAAATCTCTAGCGAGTTGCAGCGATCACTAGACGAGTTGATCCAAATGCTCCGCCGGAAAGAGGGTAGTTGGGTCGAATGGGCCAAAGCCTGTCAAACTCTACAAAAGGCAGGTTATGATCCCCAGGCAATCTTTGAGGAAACTGGATTTGAGCCAATCCAGCAAAATCAAATTATTGTTGCCGCTCAGGTCTACGACAGTTTGGTGGCAGGTAATGCCAATGAAGCGACCCGCAACCACTTTGGCTATAAAAGTAGCGACGTCTTGTACGAGTTTCGCATTCTGACTCAGGCCGATCGAGTGGCTGCTGCCGAACTTGCGTTTGCCAAACAATTGGATATGGATGAAGCCCATGAGGTGGCCAAGGCGATCAAAGACTTTTCCCGCTTAGGCAAGATTCCGGATGGGTTTACCAATCATGCGGGGGATGCGATCGCTTACCAAACCTGGAAACACGCTCGGCAAAAATCAGACTTACAGGAACGATCGCGGTTAATTGCTAGGGGCCTACGGTTTGTTCATAGTGATGCGGCTCGGCAACAGATTGAAAAGCTGTTAACTGATTTCACTGTAACTCCGGCTACTCCTGCACCACTGTTGCCGATCTATCGTCCAGAGTCGGCTGAGGAAATGCCACGGATTATCGCGGTAGCTGGAAAATTACCTTTAACTAAAGCCGATCTGCAAGCTGTTCCCTTTGTGGATGCTGTGGGAGTGTTTCAGTTAGTTCAGTTTTCTGGAACAGGTGCCTGGGTTGCGGTGCCGGGTTGGCAGGTAATTTTGAGGGCGGAAGACCCGATCGCGGTGTTGTGTGACAGTGAGACCTTGCCCAATCCCTTACCCGGGCAACCCGAAGAAGTATTAGTGGTGATCGATCGCGCCCAGCGAGAATGGCAATCCGATCGGTACTTCATTGTGGAAGAGTCGGAACAACTACAGATCCAATGGTTTGAGCAAGCCCCGGAACGGCCTGTGTTGGGTCAGGTGATCTTAGTCATGCGACCGAAGAAAATTTTGGATGAAGATTACACCAAAGATCCCTGGCAATTAGACGAATGAGTTAGGGTAAGCAGCGGTAAAGTTGGTAGGGGATGCCCTGGCGATAGTAGTGAGCTTCGTCGCGCTGGCATGGTTTCGCTGTGGTATTTTGATCCACTAGGGTTAATGTAGGCGGATACCCTTTGCGCTTCATGCCGCGCCCAACTACCCATAGATCCAACGGAAAGGGTAAAGGTTGGGATAGGCGAGATAGCTGCTGCCAAACCTGGCGATAGGTTTGCGATCGCGATAGGAACACCATGCGATCCTCCGGCTGGCTGTGAAATTGGCGAGTTGTGCGATCGTGCAAGGCATTGGCAAAACTCAGTCCTAAGGCAATATCCTGATAGTTCCTGTAGCCAACACTAATTAATCGAGGTTGAGCCGGATCTAAGCTCATATTCTCGGCCACTAGATCCGGACTGTAGGGTTTTTGGAAAGTTAAATTGGTGACGACCAGGCTACTACTGAGGACTCCAACCAGCAGGATGGTAACAACCATTGCGCGATCGGAGCGAGTGGCTCCACTCAAGCAGGCTCCCACTAAGGCACAAACTGCCGGAAAGTAGATGAAGTGATACCGGGGAACCTGGGTTAGATCCTTGCCAAAGACCATCGTGAGCGTGACAAATTCCAGTAACACCAGGCTAGTGAATCCTAGCAACATCCAGGTGGCTAAACAGGTTTCAGGTAATTGGCATAATCGCTTAAGTTGAGTAAACACGTATCCAGCGAACCAGAGCGCAAATAGCACCATGATGGCTGATGTTACGATCGCGATTCCCAATGGTTGTCGTTCTACAGGGAGCGTGATCGTCATAGGAATCCAGCTTAATGGTAACTGGGCCAGCGATACTAACCGCTCGGTCAAACTCTCGGAGAAGTTAATCCAATGGGTTTCTGGGCGATCGATATGCTGGAGTAAGGTCGGTAGCCAGGGCAGGTACGTTAAACCAATTCCCACCGTTGCCAGGGCGATCGCGGTCCATTGGTACTGGGTTAACGGTGACACCTGGGGTGTGAACTGCGGCAGTCCGATGAACCAGGAACGCGTTATCGGTCGTTTGGCAATCGGTAGGCGATCTTTGTGGCCAAGGAGGAATTTGGGCTGGACCTGAAGTTGCCCTAAGCCATACAGAATCAACGTTCCAGCCTGAGCGATCACCGCCAACAGAAAGAAATAATGAACGTAAAAGCCCAGACTGTTGACCGCGATCCAACCCAACCAAAGCCGGGGACGAATCCGATGTTGCTGCAAATCCAGGAGTAATTGATACAGGCCCAATAACGCCAGGATGACCAGTAACATCGGTAAGGTATAGTGCCGCGCTTCTTGGGATAAGTAGACCGCAAAGGGTGAAACGGCCATGACTGCTGCTGCCATCAATCCTGCTCTGGGAAAAAACAGCGTGGCATTGAGGGCGTACATCGCCGCGATCGCCATCACCCCAATCAAGGCGGGAAAGGCTCGTAACTTCCAGATCCAAGCCGTGGGTAGAGCATCGATCCAGGTCAGCCAGTCATGCAACCAACAGAAAAATAACGGTGGATGTACCGATTGCGCTGAAATCGTTGCAGCAATCTGAGCACAGGTGGTTTGGGGCCGTAGGGTAAAGAGTTGGTCTAATTGAGTTAAAGAAAAGGCTGATTCTAACGGCACATCATCGTAACTGCGACCCAAGCTAAACAGGGCTGTCATCACCTCATCCAGCCAAATTGGTTTCGCATCCAAATTCCAGAAGCGTAATGCCAAACCCAGTAGCAGAATGCTGACCAGAACTAAATAGTGTCGTCCAACTTTCATGCTGTCACACCGATCGCCCACGCTCACACCGCCTTTAAGCTTGTCATACTGTGGGACGAGATCGTAGTGTTTAGCGTTTCAGCCGTGGTTTTAACTCGGCCATCTGCCGCTTTAGCAACTCCATATTCGGTGGTTGCCCACCATACCGCCAAGATACATAAGCTTGTGAAATTGTGGAGATCGCTGCTGCCCGTTCCGGTGATTGCTGTTCCTTGGCTCGCTGGACGAATTCAAACGGGGTTTGAGCAGAATGTTTCCGCAATCCCTGCTGCGCCAGTTGGGTTACCATCTGCTGATACAAGCTTTCCATCGGCGGGAGTTTGGCTAACCAGCGGTGATAGCGCCAGCGTTGCCACCCTTGCCAGCCCAGCCAGCCCGCAAATCCTAAACCACTGCCCGTCACTAACAAGGTGAACAGCCCGACCCAACCTCGATAGAACTGTCCAATTACCCAGGCAATGATATTGGTGAGCCAGTTTGCGATCGTGCCAAAGATTTGACCCAGCAAACTCGTAACGGGTGATGGTAGCCATCCAGCTACCCACTGCCAAAATTGCTGGAGCACACCAAAGGTTTGGTCTTCCTCGATCGAGGGCGGAATTAACTCATGTCCAGGAATCGGATCAAAAGCAAACCAACCGTATTTCGGGAAGAATACCTCTGTGACGGCATAGGCATCGGTATTACGTACCTCATACAATCCAGTAAACGGATTGAATTGTCCAGGGGCAAACCCAACGGCCAGTCTAGCCGGAATGCCGATCGATCGCAGCATGATGGTTAATGTGGTCGAGAAGTGATCCGGATACCCCCCTTGATATTTGAACAAGAAGGCTTCAACCAAATCCTCGTTTTCGGCTAGGAAGGGCAAATCGGGTTGCAGCGAGTAACGTTGCTTCAAGGCTTGCGCCAGAAACAAAGCCTTTTCGTAAGGTGCCACAATGGGTTTCGGTGAGGTCGCCAACAATTCTTCGGTGCGACGGCGAACACGATCGCGAATTTTAGCAGGCACTTCCAGGTAATCGGTGCGAATGGCTCGGGAATAGTTGGTTGGGGCTTGTTGCAACCGAGTGCGATCGCGATACGGGACATCAGAGATCACGGTATAGGTCAGACCTTCCAACAACCCGAGGGGTGATCGCAAATTGCCAACTGGATCGATCGCAATCTGTTGAGTGGGAAAGTACAGTTCTCTCGGATAGCTCAATGATGGAATCAAGTTAGGTAGCTCTGAAACCACGGTATAGGTCTGAACAACTTCCTTCGTCCGATTCACCGTGATTGGTCGGGGTAAAAAGAACTGATACGACCAACTGGGTCGAGTCCGGGTCTTGGCTTCATCATTGCGGGAGATTTCCCAACCTTGGCCCAAATAGCGATCGAAGGCCAGCACTCGCCAATACCCTTCCGCCTGGGAGCGAATTCTCAGGACAATTTTAGGCTCCATCTGCCCCCGCAGATTTTGGTTGATGCGGTTACTAAACCCGTAGTAAAAGGTTTTGTCGACCTCGCCTGGCCCAAATCCCTGTCCCTGTCTTGTTCCACGTCCAGCTCCTGTACCTTTGGTGGCATCGCCCGTGCGAACATAACCCGGATTAATAATTTGGCTGCTATCCTCGAACTCTTTTTGGATCTGCGCACTGACTGGAAATGTCCGCAATTGGTAGCCCGGAAAGCGAGGCATGAACAGAAAAATCGTCAAGCCCAATCCCAGAATCACCAGGAAAAAGATTCCTAGCCTTTGAATCGAGAACCCCGCTCGTTTCAAAGGGGCTTTATAAGCTTGACCAATTAACCCCAGGCGCGATCGATAGTCTAATACCAACACTGGCAGAGCGATCGCTAAAAATGCCAGTAATAGCAGCCCAAAGCCCATTGTTTGACTAAGGGTGCTAGCGACCCCAATCAGAATTAAGCCAATCATCATGGAGTAGCCTAAATCCTGACGGCGCGGCATGTGAAAGCTATGTAATACCTGAAGCTGTACCAAGAGCTCTGCTAGCACTAAGCGGGTATCGTT
>DATNPU010000269.1:0-9537 GCA_036703105.1 Microcoleaceae cyanobacterium | reverse complement strand
ATAGGTGACCTGCACCGTCCCCTCGACAGCCGCAGCACACCAATCCTGACTTGATAGCCGAACTCCTAAATCATTGCCAGACAGATCTAACAGTGGTTGTCCGTTGGGGGTATGTGGGGCGCGATGCACATAGTAATAAGTGGACCACAGGGAATAACGCCGACTGACCGTGGCGGCTGCCGTTAGTTCAGGCAGATTGCCAGGAACCTCGCTATCGAGATTAGGAGGTAAGTAGCCGATCGCACTACCGGCCTGATGGGTTGGCAGGGCGGCAATCAGCGGGGCATTAGAGGATTGACTGGAACGAACTGGAGACTGAGGGACCGGAGCATTAACAGGGATGACTGAACCGACAGGAATCGTTGGCACCACAATGCCATTCCGCACAGGTACGACTGGAAGACTTGTTGCAGGAGTTACCGTAGGCCGATGAGTTGTGGGACGGACTATTGATGTGGAACTAGGTTGATTAGAAGAGCTTACTGGATTGGGATGAGTTACGCGAGCAGGCTGACTCGCCCCACGGGGTTGAGCTACTGGAGGGCTGACTGGCGACACAGCTGCGAGGGATGCGGTCGGACGGGCCGCCGCGATCGCATTGAGCGCTACCAATGGTTGATCGTTCGTTAAATACACATGCCCCACACTTTGACCGTTGTAAACCCGACGGGTAAATCGCCAACCAGGATTTAAGGTAATTTTGGCAAAGCCGTTTGTCATCCCATTGGTTTTGCCAACTTCCAGGGGCGGCTGATTGCGATCGACGTTGGGAACAGCCATCAGCACCATATTGCCCTGCTGTTTGACAATCCGCAGACTATAGCGCCAACCTAAATCCTCATTGCCAACCCGGACGGAGTAGCCATTACTATCCGTACTACGACTACAGATATTAGTGAAGTCAAAATTTAATAACAGTGGATCGACCTGGGTGGGATTTGCGCCCTGCTCCTGCCAACAGGAACGACTGTTATTTAATTGTTCCAGAATCAGCAATTGATGAGAAGCTCCACTGCCAATTGGCGCCGCGATCGCAATTAGACGATTTTGGTTGACCTCTCCCTGACTAAATTGAGCGGCATGCGCTGGAGTTGCGATCGTTTGGACACAAAGTCCTAGTGCTGCTAGAGTAGCTAACCGCAAGCGAGATGCAATGTTCATGATGGTGTGAGAAGACTGTCGTGACTGTCGACCCAATTCACAGGGTTTGGTGACTGGTCAGGAAGAAACCAAATCTGTCTGCGATATTAAAGTGCTGAGTGCTGAGGACTGAGTGCTGAGCAGATAAAGCTGATTGCTAGGGTGAGGGCAAAAATTGCAGCTTAAAAAACCACAATCCTGAGTAACAAAATGCTTGCGTTTGGGATGAGGCAGAGCGTCTATGTCTAGAATGCAAGCAGAGGGCGTTAGTGATCTTCTGGAATTAAGAGAGAGTAGCTATGGCGATCGCAACGATTAATCCAGCCACAGGTGAAACCATCAAAACCTTTGCACCGTTGACTGACGCAGAGCTGGAAACAAAACTGGCACTGGCACAACAAGCCTTTGAACAATACCGCTACACCTCCTTTGAGCAACGATCGCAATGGATGAATGCGGCGGCTCAAGTTTTGGAGGAACAGAAGGAAGCCTTTGGCAAAGTCATGACGCTGGAAATGGGTAAAACCCTTAAATCCGCGATCGGGGAGGTCGAAAAATGTGCCTGGGTTTGTCGTTTTTATGCCGAGAACGCGGCTCAGTTTCTGGCCGATCTACCGGGTGAAAGCGATGCCAGTCGGAGTTTTGTGCGGTATCAACCTCTCGGAGCAGTCTTGGCGGTCATGCCGTGGAATTTTCCCTTTTGGCAAGTGTTTCGGTTTGCGGCTCCAGCATTGATGGCTGGCAATGTGGGTTTACTCAAACATGCCTCTAATGTGCCGCAATGTGCGTTGGCGATCGAAGAGATTTTTCATCAAGCTGGGTTTCCGAACGGTGTCTTTCAAACCTTACTGATTGGCGCCGACAAAATTGCGGGTTTAATGGCCGACGATCGGATTAAAGCGGCCACATTAACTGGAAGTGAACCGGCTGGAGCTAGTTTAGCCGTCGCCGCAGGACAACAAATTAAAAAAGTAGTGTTGGAATTAGGCGGTAGTGATCCATTTGTGGTCATGCCCAGTGCTGATTTGGATGCCGCTATATCTACAGCAGTTACCGCCCGCATGCTGAATAATGGCCAGTCCTGTATTGCCGCTAAACGCTTCATTGTCGCAAACTTGATCGCGGATGAATTTGAACACCGACTGCTAGAGAAATATAAAGCGTTGAAAATTGGTGATCCGATGCTGCCTGATACGGATATTGGCCCCTTAGCCACCGCCAAAATTCGGGATGAAATCCATCAGCAAGTACAAGCCGCTGTGCAACAGGGGGCACGATTGGTAACCGGTGGTGAGATGTTAGATGGGGTGGGGAACTACTATCCACCAACGATTCTGACGGATATTCCTATGGGTGCGCCGGTGGCGCGGGAAGAATTCTTTGGGCCGGTTGCCATGCTGTTTCGTTTTTCTGACATCAACGAAGCAATTCATCTAGCTAATAACATTCCGTTTGGGTTAGGGGCGAGTGCCTGGACAACTGATCCGGCAGAACAAGAACAATTAATTAATGGGATTGAAGCTGGAGCCGTATTTGTTAATGGTATGGTCAAGTCCGATCCCCGCTTACCCTTTGGTGGCATTAAGCGATCGGGCTTTGGTCGCGAACTCAGCATTCAGGGCATTCACGAATTCGTCAACATCAAAACTGTCTGGATTAAATAATCTACCTAACAACTTCATCTTCATCTCGTCAATTCAGTAGCAGCCAGGTAACTATAAGTGAGCGTGGATACAGCTGGATAAACTCTATCCTGAACAATTTGCCAGCAGATAAAGTGGCCCATTAAAATGCCAGCACTTGTCCCCTACAGAGAGCAGTGGAAATGGTATGGATTCCCATCTAGCAACTGACCTAAAACAGCGGCTAAACGAGCAGGCGATCGCGCTAGTAGAACGAGCGTTAGGCGAGTCGCCAGATCCTCAGATTGTTGCTGTCTTGCTTGATACCTGTGTTTTTTTGGAAACCAGTGCTGACAGTGCGGCCCCGATCGTGGCTTTAGAACGCGATATTCATACAGTAACAGGAACTTACCACTTATTTGTCCGTCGTCTCAATAGCAGCGTACCAGCCGGTAAATTTCAAATTTTGATTACGCGTGAGTTAGCATCCGGCTTAATTTATTAATGTTAATTCAATGTTTGGTTTAACAATTGACCTCTCGATTTGTAGTGGTCTACTATCACTGCAGTTATGTATTCAAATTAAACGACCTGCTCACGAAGATATCGGAGTAAAACTACATCTTTAGCGTAGATTTTACAGTCAACTAACCGTAATTTATCTTGGGGTGGCGATGGTTTTAAGAAAGGGATACCTTCTCCCAATACAACTGGAATTACAGCAATCACATATTCCGAAATTAATCCTTTGTGTCTAAAGGATGAGGCAAGTTGCCCACCACCAACTAGCCAAACTCGTTTGAGATTTTGGGCTTCCATCTCTGCCACAATTTCACTCGGACTTTGGTTCGTTACTACAACACCCGATCGCACTATGGGCAACTGATGGCGAGAACACACCCAACAAGGTTTATCGGCATACATCCATTCGCCCAGTTCCAGCACCTTCTCATAGGTATGGCGTCCCATAACCAAGGCTTCAATTCCGGCATAAAACTCGGCATACCCAAAATCTTCATCTTCGGGAGCCAGCGGAGGTAACCAGTCGATACCACCATCTGGAGTAGCAATATAACCATCTAGACTGATCGCTACGTAATAAACCAGCTCAACCACAGCGCTTTGCTCCGATCGCAGAACCTGCTGATTACCCTAACAAGCCAATTCAGCCGCTCACTTCACCCGATCGGACAACTTTTTCATCACACGGCTGCTACTCCTGATAGCCAAGGGCTGAGCAAGAAGTTGGATGATGGCAACATTTTGATTCATTTGACTCAGTGTTCGCTCATGGCAGCGTTGCTATAATTACTTCGGTTGGTTGTCACAGTTTTTTCTTAATGCAGCAAGGCGATCATGCAGGTTTCACGATTAAGAATAATCCGACAACAATCATGATGATCCCAGCCGCAATGTTCATATTTTTTTGAGTTCTATAGTCAATGAAGACCCTGGCTCGATCTGCTAGTAATGCATAGCCAAGTTTAACGCCACCTACAGCTACTACAGCAATGGCAATAACAGTAAAAATATCTATATATGATATTTGAGATATATCTAAAAAGGCTGGGAAAAAACCTAAATAGAATAGAGTTGCCTTTTGATCGCCTAAGGTAATTAACAACCCAGTTAAAAAACTAGAGAGTAAAGAAGATTCTGCGATCGCCAGTGTCTCTCCAGGTTGTGGGGTAACTCGACACAGCCTAATCCCCAAACCAATTAAATAAGCCGCCCCAAGATATTTGATCAGGAAAAACAACTGCCCCATCGCGGTCACCACTAAGGCCAACCCGGCAACGGCAATCAGGATGAAAATGATATCGCCTAAGACAATCCCGATCGTCGTGAACACGCCATGAATGAAGCCAAATGTCGCCGATCGAGTGATGACAGCTAACACACTCACACTTGGCACCACCGCTAAAACAAGCATGGAAGCGAATAGGGCCATCATGCTACTCAGTGTCATCCTGTGTTGCCTCAATATTGTTGAATGCTGTGTAGACAATACCAATTCATCGTTATCCCATTACATCCACTGACTGTTATACGATCGTTATCGATTCAACTTGTTACTCATGCTTCTAATTTGTTTCTAAGTAATAATTTATTTCTGCCTAATTAGAGAAAATATTTTGCCTCAAGAATGAGGGTAGGTGTAGTTTTGCGAGAGGGAATTATGAGCACCTTGTATGAAAAGCTAGGTGGGAAGAGTGCTGTCGAAGCCGCGGTTGATAGGTTTTACGAGCGAGTTTTAAATGATGATCGCATCAAACATTTTTTTGAACATGTGGATATGGACAAACAACGGGAACATCAAAAAGCATTTTTAACCTATGCCTTTGGTGGAGCTGCTCACTATGATGGTAAGACGATGCGAGCTGCCCATACGCATGTGGTTAAGGATATGGGGTTGAATAGTGACCACTTTGATGCCGTTGCTGAAAACTTAGTGGCAACGTTAAAAGAATTAGGCGTTTCTGATGAACTGATTGCAGAAGTTACGGCGGTTGCGGCTGCTCCTGAACATAAACGAGATGTATTAAATCAATAATTGCAATGGGGTTGACGATTGGTGAAAGCCAATTCAATTGACTTCAAGACTTCACTTGGGCTACTCCTAAGCATGTATCTAGAGCGGTCGCAAATGCTTCCGGTGCATCGAGCATCAGCCAATGTCCAGTGTCCGGTAATGTGATTGGAGTTAGGGCTGGACGAAGCACATGTAGGCTAACCGGCATATTGTTAGACGGTGCCAGAATTGCGTGAGCCTGCGTTCCCGGTGCAGCGAAATACCGATCGAGAGCATCGAGAGCGCTAAAGCCAAACAAACCATGAGATGTGCCAATCAAAGCTGCCTTTGGAGTAGCCGCAAGACGAGCCAGAACATACTCAGAGGTTGTGGCTGCACCACCGATCAGGGCTTGGCGGAAAGATTTTTCCAGGGCCGATCGCCAGGCATCAGTGGCCAGCGCTCTTTGGTATGGCGCGAGTTCTGTCTCATAGACTTCCGGTGGAAGTTGGGTACAGTCGATCGGTGGATCGACTAATATCAATTGCGCGATCGTCTGCGGGTCAGTCGCCGCTGCCGCAAGCGCTACACACGAGCCGAAGCTGTGACCAACGAGAGCAACCCGCTGAAGTCCCAGAGATGATAGGACAGCCAAGATATCAGCGGCACAGGATGCAGGAGCATAGTCATCATCCGCAGGTGGAGTAGAATCACCGTGCCCCCGCAAATCAATTGCGATCGCGGGACGAGTCTGGGCTGTATATGCTAGCTGCGGTTCCCAAATCTTCGCAGAACAGGCCATCCCATGCACAAACACAACAGGCAACAGCGTAGATGGCGTTGAGGCAACCGGAGGTTCAGCAATCAGCAGATGAATGCTACCGTTTGGAACCGCAAGAGTCATCGAGTGCATAGGTCTAATCTGGAATTACGCTCGTCATTCAACAGTGTATTGCGATTGTTGAGAGTCGTTAGGATAGGAGGTAGCCGATTAGATCAGACACGATCGTCTCAACTATTAGCCAATCCTCTCTACCAACGATGAAATATTCTGATCTCAAAGCGATCTTTGCCGAGGAAGTTACTAATCGAGGCCTATTAGTGATTGGGATCGATCGTGAAAGCCGTCAGGTAGAAGTATTATTTCATATCACCGCTGAACCAAAAACCGAGTGGGAAGCGATCAGCCTCCGGTATCTATAAAGACTAGGGGACTGGAATTAAGCTTTTGTTTGTTCCACAGTCAGGCCAACTTCTTGACCATAGGAGAGTTCCAATGTGTGCCCATCTGGATCTCGTAAGAAGGCCCAATAGCCCACGGGATACCCAGAATCTTTCGGTTCGTCAATCAAGAAGCCCGCTTGCCGCGCTCGATCGCAAAGTTGATCGAGGGCTTCACGACTTTTACAACCAATTCCCAAATGAGCCATTGGGGAGAGAATCGGTTGTACCGATTCAGTTTGAATCAACACAATCACAAAGGGACGAGTGTGGTCTGACAGCCAGGCCACAGCTACCCCCCGACCTGAATCCTTACGTCTGTGAACCACATGCATTCCTGCATAGGTGGCATAGAAATTAATACTTTCTTCAATATCTGAAACGGGTAGTGCGACATGGGTTAAGCCAATATCAACCATAATGAGTTCCTCTAGATCATTACTCGGTAAAGCTTGCCCTTAACAGATCGCAGGGCTTATGCCATCACTCAAATGCCGATCGCGTTTACCAACTATGAAATTCACATCTAGATTAGCTTGCTCTGTTGGTGTTGCTTGTTTTTTTATGAAATGCAATAAACCATGAGGCACCGGTTTGATCAACCTCACCGGCTTTGTGGTAACAACCTCATGATCAATTCATTCGGATAATGGTCACTTTTACTATCAACCAGTGACAGGAGCAAAATTAGCCTGTAGTCCCACTTGTTGAACTACGCAAATTTCTCTAGCCGTGGCGATATGATCAAGCAAAAGCGATCGAGGTGCATTGAGCGATCGCACGACGCTATAGCGCCCCCAAGTTAGCGATCGCTGGCCAAGTAACCTTGCTTGTTCAAGAAGCCGAGCCTGTATGTTCCAGCCAATCTAATGCCTGCTCTAACTGTTCTAGGGTAATTAGCCCATACTGCCATAAGACCATCGGCAAGAGATGGGGCAAGACGCTCTCTTGGCGTAGAGCAATCGCGATCGCATCGGCAGACACGAATAAATCATTCTGAAGAAACTGGATCAGTGGCGAGGCATAGATAGTAGATGACATGGGTGACGATCGTGACAATTTTCGAGTCTCATCATTTTGACCGGAGAATTATATCCGACTAATGAACGTTGGAATCATTTAATCTCAAGATGAACTTTTGCCAACTATCTGAGGAGGCATGTTAATGGATGTGAAGTGGTTGAAGTGGGCACAGAAACTTCAGGCGATCGCGCAGAATGGGCTAACCTATAGCCAGAACCCGTTCGACCTCGATCGCTTTCAACAGGTGCAGCAAGTCGCGGCTGAAATTATGGCCACCTACTCCAGTCTGGAACCTGCGTATGTACAAAAATTCTTTCAACAGGAAACCGGGTACGCTACGCCTAAAATTGATATCCGGGGGGCTGTGTTCCAGGATGACAAAATCCTGTTAGTGAAAGAGCGGTTCGATGGCCTATGGACCTTACCAGGCGGCTATGTCGATATTGGTGAGCCACCCAGCCTGGCTGTGGAACGAGAGGTTTACGAGGAATCGGGGTATCAAACGAAAGCGGTCAAGCTCCTGGCCCTTTACGATCGCAACCACCCCCGACACAACCATCCCCCCTTTGAATACCACATCTACAAGCTATTTTTCCTGTGTGAACTAATTAGCGGCTCACCTATGAGTAGTGTAGAAACTGAAGCCGCTACTTTTTTCGCTGCCGATGAAATTCCGGATCTATCACTAACCCGAGTAGTTCCCAGTCAAATTACTCGTTTATTTGAATATTATCGCCATCCAGATTGGCAAACTGATTTTGATTGATGGTGATGATTCATTATCGAAATATGTGTAGAGCAAGAGAGAATCTAAAGCTCAATCGTTCTAGATCGTCACAGCTATGTTAGCGAGAAGACTGCTCAGCTTTATGCTCGTAATAGTCAGAAATATGTTCGTAAACCTGCTCAGGAAACTGTAAGTCTCGATAAACATTACACGCATCCGGATCTTCCGGGTTGGGGCAAATGGGAAACTCTTGATGCTGTTGCCACTCCAAAATGCGATCGCGTTTCGGTGGATTGTAATCTTTCCCCTGCACCTGTAACACTAATGCTTTAGCTTCTGCCTCACTCATATTGGAATCTTTTTGCAGACAGGCAATTAATTCATCCTCACTCAGAAAATGATGGGCTACCATCGCCAGCGTCAATCGTCCATAATGCCCAATATCTTTTCCTTCATCTAAGGCATCCAAAAGATGAGCCATCATCTGACTTTTGCGTAATTCTGCTAACGGCATTGAGAATACTCCCCGTACTTCAACATGGGTCTGCATTCTGTTGTAAAGGCCGGAGCAGAAAATGTCCTCTGTCTCAAGGCTTGTTATGGTTCTGGTGTACTATTTCGCCTGACGTTTTGACTTTGGTGGAGTGCGATGGGCGCCAAAATATTTCTCACTGCGGTAGCGTAACCAGACTCGTAACTGTTGGGGAATTTGCTCTTTTTGCTCTTTGGTCAACGTATTGTAAAGAGCTAAAGCACGTTCTCTCTCGCCCCGACAAGCGGCATTATTATGAGCATCCCAATAACTGCGGGCAACCCGAATCCGCCGACAGACTTCCTTAATTAGCGCTGCTCCTATGAGGGGTTGTTCCTGCTTTGCCATCTCGTTAACCTAGTTTGCCGATTTTCTATCTGATCGCTTCGTCTTTCATCCTAACGCCGATCGCAGATCACCTAAAATGGGGTCATGCTACAAATTTCCAACACAGTAACGATTCCAGACCATGAGCTTGAGCTGAGTGCGGTGCGCTCTCAAGGGGCAGGTGGGCAAAATGTGAATAAGGTGGCAACGGCGATCCACCTGCGGTTTGATATTTTGGCTTCCTCGCTGCCCGATCGCTACAAGGAACGGCTGTTAAAGCTGAACGACCAGCGGATCACCAAGGAAGGGGTGATTGTGATTAAAGCGCAGGAACACCGGAGCCAGGAGCAGAATCGGGAAGAGGCACTTCAGAGATTGCAAGATTTGATCAAAAGCGCGATCGCGCTGCCCAAACCCCGTAAACCTAGCAAAC
>DATNPU010000209.1:0-3114 GCA_036703105.1 Microcoleaceae cyanobacterium | reverse complement strand
CAGCTTGTAATCGCATTGCAGCCCGAGCACAATCGCAAATGGACCGCAGTTGTTCATAGCGCAGACTGCGGAGTTGAAAGCTGCCGAACTTAGGATCGATCGAGGCTCCAGCGTAGATCATGTGGTCAATTCCGTCTGTCGTCTCAATGTCACAGTAATGGGGACTAACCTGTTGCATTCGCATTTGCCAACGTTCCCAAGTTTCCCGCAGAACCGCGTTAATCCGACCGATCGTCTGGTCATAGTTAGCGCGGGCATGGTAGACACATTGATGATCATTGGTACAGGTAGCTTGGTACGTTGCGATCGCCGCTACAGCCCCTTCACCGCATTGCTTAAAGTAGTCGAAATACACCTCTAGATGATGGTGCAGATACCGGAGTTCTGAGACTTCTGCATCCACCGTTAACCGCTCTTGCAAATTCTGAATGCGTTCCAGTAGATCTAACCGCAATTGTTCGCCTAAGGCACTTTCCTGGTTCTGGCAGGCCGCTTCAACGACCGCTAAACCCAGATGTAACTGTTCTAACAAATCGGCTTGAATGGCGCGATTCCGTTCCTCGGAAGACCCCCGAATATCGGAAATGCCATAGAGTGGGTAGACGTTATTAAAAACGATCGGTTCAGCGGGTAATCCTAAACTACGGCGTTCAGCTTCTTCCAGAAACTTCCATTCCACAGCCGGATGAATGTTGGTAATAAACCGTTGTTGAACGAGTTGCCGTTGCGCCGAGGTGAGGGCACTGGTAAAGGCAGGAATTAATTGTTCAGCACAGCGACAATCCAAGGCATCAAAATTATTCGGCAGATCGCTGACTACTCCCACTAATCCCACGACTTGGGCATGGGGGGCATGGGTTCCCGTTCCACCTACCTGAGACACTAACGGGATTAAGAGTAGCGATCTCACTCCTAGTTCCAGCATGTTTCGACCGCAGTCAGTATTGGCGTCTTGGGTCAGATCGGCAATGGAGATCACCCGATTGGTGGCGATCGCTTGCATCAAAAATGACCCTTGCAACGATGACAGCGGATAGGCCTTAGTTTCTAGCTCTCGTCCGACCGAACCCATAAACAACCGGATCTCATCGGATTCAATGCTGGCAATTACCGTATTCCAGGCTCGAAACAACGATCGCATCTGGCGGTTAACCTGCCGGAATTTGCGCGGATGCAGGATGGAATCGCGATCGATTAACAGTTGGGTAATCCGCCGAATCGTTTCTTGGGGCGTGATATCTAACCCTTCCAGCAGCAGTTGTCCAGTGATCTCATAGTTTTCCAGGCACAAGCGTTGTTCTAAGGCCTGAAGCTGATCTAAGTTGGCTAATTGGTTCACTGCTATCTCAGGTGACATTTGAGCCAATTGCAAATCGGCAAACTCATCCAGTGTTGGATCGCACCGTCGAATCTGTAGCTGATCGGAGCGTAACCAGAATTCCACATAGCGAGCCTCACGAAATAATGGGCTTCGCAGCGATACCCTGACTGGCGCTTCCAATAAGCGACAACTATGGGCATCAATATGATAAAAATCGCGGAGTACCAGATGCAAAATATGCCGACGGTACAAACTATGGGCAGCTTGATGGTCAGGCTCCGAAACCAAACGACTGAGCACAGCCGCTACCGCGATCGCTGGGCAATTTTGCTGATCATCCCGTCCGGGTAAGCCTAGAAACTCATAGAAGTAATCATTGGCATACCGAATCGTCAGTGTAGTTGGTTCTACCACGGCCATCAGTAGCCGGCTACAGCGTTGAATGTAATTTAACCAGTTCAATTGTTCTGCCCAGAACTGAATTTGCTGGAGTTCCGGCGATCGTGGCAACTGAGCCGCCAATTCCAGCAAACTCTGATTAATTTCAAGATCCTCGGCTCCTATATCTTCGGCGGTCACAGGTTGCGACGATCTCGAAAACGAGTGCTGATTGGTTTGGGGATGAAATATTGACTCAGACATTGGCATAGGGCAAATTTCCCTAAAGCTTTTTTTACGATCGGAACGAAAAGTTCCCCCTATTGTTCCTTGTTTGTTCCACTAAACAGACTGACTGAGGTACAGATTATCAGTTGTCAACCACCCAGCATAGGCGGCGAGATAAATCGGATGTCAGGAGAATTTAGCCTACCAAACCTGTGTCATAACAGTGTGGATCCGCTAGTTAATCCGCACTAAAATTTTTTCTTGACTAGAAAAAATTTATTTAGGTGGACTGGTTTGATCACGCAAATGCAGTGACCAATGTTCCGAAAGCGCTAATCTGTAAATAGACAAACCTTAAACCTCAGTCCCCCCTGCCAAACGGCAAGTTGTGGAGCGCTGAACGCTAGAGAACTCCGAAGCAGAACGTATGTTTGAAGCACTGTCCGATCGCCTGGAATCTGCCTGGAAAAAGCTGCGAGGTCAAGACAAGATCTCGGAGAGCAATATTAAGGAAGCGGTACGAGAAGTCCGGCGCGCTTTGCTGGAGGCAGATGTCAACCTCCAGGTGGTGAAAGACTTTGTGGCAGAAGTGGAAACCACTGCCCAAGGGGCATCTGTCATTGCCGGAGTTAGTCCTGCCCAGCAGTTCATTGAAATTGTTTACAACGAACTGGTGAACGTGATGGGGGAGACCAACAGCCCCCTCACCCAAGTGAAACCGGCCCCCACGATCGTCTTAATGGCGGGGTTACAGGGAACCGGGAAAACTACCGCGACCGCTAAACTGGCGTTACACCTGCGGAAGGAAAAGCGCAGTACTTTACTAGTAGCCACAGACGTCTATCGTCCCGCCGCGATCGATCAGTTAATTACCCTGGGGCGGCAGATCGATGTGCCAGTTTTTGAACTGGGTAAAGATGCCAACCCAGTGGAGATTGCTCGCCAGGGGGTAGAAAAAGCCAAAGCCGATGGCATTGATACCGTGATTATTGACACGGCAGGTCGATTGCAGATTGACCAGGACATGATGGCAGAACTGGCTCAGATTAAAGAGACAGTGCAACCTCACGAAGTTCTCCTGGTTGTTGATGCGATGACGGGACAGGAGGCCGCTAACCTGACTCGCACCTTCCATGAACAAATCGGCATTACAGGAGCGATCCTGACCAAGATGGATGGCGATACCC
>DATNPU010000185.1:0-13806 GCA_036703105.1 Microcoleaceae cyanobacterium | reverse complement strand
ACCAACCAGCGCTAATATTACGATCAACGGCCAGGTTCAGGTGGAGTCTGGATTGGTGTTACTAACCAATCAATATAATCCTAATTCAGCCGTTCCGGGCGGTACTATTTCTGCTCTTACTATTAACACAGGAACAAGTAGTAATGCAGCAGGTGGATCGATCACGATCGATGCTCGACAAGATACCAGTTTAGGGCTACTGTCCACGGCTACTAGTCCACTGACAAATGATGCGGCTAATGGTGGCGATATCAAAATCCTTGCCAACAATAATGTGACTATCGCTGGCAGTATCTCCACTTTTAGTCAAGCGAGTACTAATTTTCTAAGCCGCTCAGATAATTCTGGTAATGGCGGACAAGTTACCATTACATCTAGAGTCGGTGACATCAATATTGGCGGTACAATTAATTCCAGTACAACTGCCAGCTCCATTGGCTTAGTTGGTACCGCTGGTAATGGCGGTGCAATTACTTTAACGGCTACGAGTGGCAGTATTCAAGCCGCTTCATTAACTACAACCACCACGGCCATGAATGGTAGTGTTGGAAATGCGGGAACGGTTCAGGTAAATGCCGCGAATGGCATCAATTTTTTGGCCGGAATTGATGCAACGGCAGATTCAAGTTTTGTGTCTGGTAATGGTGGTAATGTTAGCCTGGCCACGACTCAAGGCGATGTTGTGGTTGGTGGCCTACTTGCCAATACCAGAAGTATGGCTGGCGCATCTACTGGTAATGCTGGCAGTGTCACAATTACCACGGGCAATGGCAACATTGCAGCTACAGCCATCCAGACCGATGCGATCGCGCCTCAAGGCATTAGTGGTAATGGTGGCAATATTACCCTAACCACAAATCGCGGTGACATTACCGTTGCCAGTGACCTCAGAACCCTGGCTTTCTCTAGCTCTAGCGGTGGGGGAGTCGGAGGTGCTGTAACACTCACCGCTTCAGACGACATTACGATCGGTGCCATCAACGCCTTCCCTGCCAATTCTGGCACTTTAAATACTGATGGTTCGCTCACTGTCAATGCGGCAGGTGCGATCGATCTATCCGGTGGAATCACGATCGATGGGGATATTCGCATTGGCAACCAAACTGCACCCAATACCTTGCTACTGCCTACCAGCCTTCAGTCGGCTCACGGTGACATTGAAATTAGCGTTGATAATGACTTCCAACTTTCCAGCCTCATCGCTACCCAGGGAGGAGATTTCAATCTCACTAGCACGGGTAATTTAGACATTACTCGCTCTGTGACTACCCAAGGCGGAAATATTACTCTCCAAGGTGACTCGATCGCCGCTTCTGCCCCGCTCAATTCCAGTAATCTCAGTGGTAATGGGGGCAATATTTCCTTGTTTGCCGATAATAGCGTGACTGTTGATATTCTGAACAGCTCTGGGACAGAGAATGGTGGCAACGTAACGATCGATCCCGATGGAGATGTGCAGGTAGCTTATATCAATGCTCAAGGCGGACTTCCCAGCCTAATCGGTGGCTCAAGTAGTGGTGGTACAGGTGGCAATGTTGATATTACGACTCTGAGCTTATTTCGAGCGATCGGTAGTTTTGTGGATCAAAATGGGCTGTCGGCTAGCATTTCCACGGCTGGAACAACTCAGGGCGGAGCGATCGTGATTCGGCATGGTGGTGGTTCATTAGGTATCCCCTTTGTGGTGGGAGATAGCCGTGGTAACGGGACGGAAGCCGCGATTACGACGGGAACCAGTAATACAATTCAACCGACGCGATCGTTTCTGGGCACTTATCGGCAGGGCACAGCCCCTAGTGATATTCAGCTGCTTACATCTGACGAGCTTCCAGCCGCAGAAGCTGATCCTTGTACCGTCAATGATTGTACTGAGGTGGCCGATGATCTAGAACAATCGGAGTTGGACGCTGATCTGGCCTTTGATTCGGTTAGCTTGGAAATTCCGACCTTTGAGTTAGATGCGGCAAAAAATCGGTTGTTAGAGGTACAGCAAGCCACTGGAGTGAAACCAGCGCTGATCTATGCCCAGTTTGTCCCCACCACGGTAACAACGGATGTGCCTAACTATGAACGATCGACAACGCAAGCCTTTGAGCACCATCTCCACCGATCGCCAACGGATAGCTCAGTGAATTTGACGATCGAACCCGCCCCAGACGACCAACTCGAAATTATCATGGTCACAGCTGAAGGGCGTCCGATTCGTCATCGGATTCCTGAAGCCACTAGAGCCAAAGTATTACAGGTGGCCGAGGAATTTCGCGATCGGGTGGCGAATCCCAGAGAACGCCACCGCAACCGCTATTTCGCCTCTGCCCAACAGTTATATCAGTGGTTAATTGCCCCGATTCAAGCGGAACTGCAAGCCGAAAAGATTCAAAATCTTGCCTTTATTCTCGATAGTGGGCTACGCACCATTCCGATCGCGGCACTCCATGATGGTCAGCAGTTTTTGGTGGAACAATATAGTTTGGGGCTCATGCCGAGCTTTACCTTAACTGACACCCGCTATGCAGATCTGCGGCAACTCAAAGTTCTGGTAGCCGGAGCCTCCCAGTTTACCGATTTACCACCTCTACCGGCAGTGGCTAGCGAGATTGCAGCCATTACCCAAGCAGGGTGGCCAGGCGAAGTCTTATTCAATACCGACTTTACCTTGCAAAATTTGAAATCAGAACGCCAACAGCAGCCGTTCGGGATCATCCATCTGGCCACTCACGGGGAATTTAATTCCGGCGGGTTGAACAACTCCTTTATTCAACTGTGGGATACCAAACTGCGCCTCGATCAAATCCGCCAACTGGGCTGGAACAATCCCCCGGTAGAACTATTAGTCTTAAGTGCCTGTAACACGGCAACCGGGGATGAAACTGTGGAACTCGGATTTGCGGGGATTGCCGCCCAAGCAGGCGCTAAATCGACCCTGGCGAGCATTTGGCTGGTGAGTGATGCGGGAACTCTGGGACTCATGGCCGAGTTCTATCACCAACTCCAACGGATGCCAATTCGATCGCAGGCGCTTCAGCAAGCCCAAATTGCGATGTTGCGTGGGCAAGTCAAGCTAACTAGCGGACAGTTACAGTGGACGGGAGGCACAGTGGCTCTACCGTCTAGCCTCCAAGCTGCACCCGATCAAACCTTTGCCCATCCTTATTACTGGTCAGGATTCACGATGATTGGTAGCCCCTGGTAGTCTATCGATCGATTTATTCCAATTGCCAGGTTGCTTGACTGCCCTTAGGTCTTTATACTTTTGTGAAGTTAGGGCAAATTAATCCAGTGAATGAGGAGTAAGGATGTACATCGTACAAATTGCCTCTGAGTGTGCCCCAGTCATCAAAGCGGGAGGCTTGGGCGATGTCGTATACGGACTTACCCGGGAGTTAGAACTGCGCGGGCATACCGTGGAGATCATTCTTCCTAAGTACGATTGCATGAGGTACGACCATATTTGGGGGCTGCATGAAGCCTACCAAGACCTGTGGGTGCCCTGGTATGGCGGCGCGATCCACTGTACGGTCTACTGCGGTTGGGTCCATGGCCGTCTGTGCTTCTTTATCGATCCTCATTCCGATGATGTGTTTTTTAACCGAGGCCACTACTACGGTTCCAAAGACGACAACATGCGGTTTGCCTTCTTCAGTAAGGCCGCAATGGAGTTTTTGCAGCGCACCAATAAGCGTCCCGATATCCTGCATTGTCACGATTGGCAAACCGGCTTAGTACCAGTGCTGCTCTACGAAATTTACAAATGGCATGGCATGGATAAGCAGCGGGTTTGTTATACCATCCATAACTTCAAGCATCAGGGGATCGCAGGAGCCGATGTCTTATGGGCCACTGGGCTAAACCGGGAGTCCCATTACTTTGACTTCAGCCGCTTGCAAGATAACTTCAATCCCTTTGCTCTGAATCTGATGAAGGGAGGGATTGTTTACTCAAACTTTGTGACGACCGTTTCCCCTCATCACGCCTGGGAAGCCCATCATGGTGAGTTTGGCTATGGGCTAGGACATACGCTGCACATGCACCAGCACAAGTTTGGTGGGGTGCTGAATGGCATTGATTACGATGTCTGGAATCCCGAGATCGATCGCTACATTCCCGAGCACTTCTCGCCGACGGATCTGACGGGCAAAACGCAGAATAAAAAAGCCTTACGGGAACGGTTGTGGTTAAGTCATGAAGACAAGCCATTAATTGCCTATATTGGTCGCTTAGATGACCAAAAGGGTGTCCATCTGGTGCATCATGCGATTTACTATGCCCTGCACCGCAATGCTCAGTTTGTCCTGTTGGGCGCGGCGACCGAACCTGGGATCAATGATTGGTTCTGGCATGAAAAGCAATTCCTCAACAATAATCCCAACGTTCATATTGAGCTAGGGTTTAACGAAGAACTGTCACACCTGATTTATGCTGGTGCTGACATGATCGTGGTACCCAGTAACTATGAACCTTGTGGTCTGACTCAGATGATTGGCTTACGGTATGGAACCGTGCCGATTGTCCGGGGAGTGGGTGGCTTGGTGAATACCGTCTTCGATCGTGATTACGATGAAATGCATCCACCAGAAGAACGGAATGGTTATGTGTTCCATCAAACCGATAATCAAGCTCTGGAATCAGCAATGGATCGCGCGATCGGTCTATGGGAATACTACCCCGACGAGTTTGAAAAGCTGATCGTACAAGGGATGAACTACGACTATTCCTGGAAATACCCCGGACAGGATTACTTGGCCATCTACGAATTTATTCGCCATAAGTAACCCCTTGGCGCGCTGCCTTGGTCAAGAGGCACGAACTCAGTCAAACGCTTGTCAGCCTTTAAGGAAGTGTTACCATCCTCGTAGAGCTCCTTGCGGAAAGTGAGTGTTGTACTTAAATTCGTAAGCTCTCTGGCAAAAACACTTATCGGGAGTTGAGGGGTGAAAGATTCAGCTTCAGGTGAGTTGTTTTTGCTGGAGAATTCTACCCTGCTCAACGATCGGGAGCGGCGATCGCGCTCCTGCAAGTAGAAATCGCGATCGCCACAGGTATAACTTTAGACCAGCACAATATCTAAGGATGGGATAAAGGCTAGCCCTGTTTGCAAGGTAGCAAAGTGAGTCGGACCCACTAAATCAAATGGAGACGCATCAAAGGTCAGTGTTCCAGTCGTGGAGTTGTAGAAGAACTGATCTGTGGAAGTGCCGAAGGCAACCTGAATCTTGTCTCCTTCTCCCCATCGGAAATCGGCAATGGTATCTACTCCCTGATAGAGGGAATTGAAGACATAGGTATCAGCGCCCAACCCACCCGTTAGGGTATCGTTTCCGGCTCCACCCGTTAGGGTATCATCTCCGGCTCCACCGACTAGAGAGTCATAACCGGAAAGACCATTGAGGGCATTATTTTCGGCATCCCCGATGATCGTGTCGTTACCAGTACTGCCAGTCACATTTTCGATCGCTGCTAGCGTGTCATTAAATACTGAATTGCCAGGAAAACCGACCAAACCAGTATTTAAGTTAGCGACAATACCACCGCCATAAAAACTGTAACTAGTGGTATCGATTCCAGAGCCACCGTTGATCACATCAAATCCATAGCCGCCATTCAGGTAATCATTGCCCGATCCACCATAGAGGCTATCATCACCATCTCCGCCGTAGAGGGAATCATTATCCCCTTCGCCACTTAGATAGTCGTTGCCGTCACCGCCATACAGCGAATCATCACCAGACCAGCCGTATAGGGTATCATGACCGTCGCCACCACTGGCGTAATCATCTCCTGTCCAGCCATCCAGATAATCGTTGCCATCTTGCCCATAGAGATAATCATTGCCATCCCCACCATCGAGATGGTCATTGCCACCTTCGCCATACAGGTAGTCGTTGCCCGACCCACCGTAGAGCCGATCATCCCCAGGCCACCAACCAAATAAGCCATCCCCACCACCGTAGATGGTGTCATTACCAGACCCACCATAGAGCGTGTCCCAGCCTTCGCCACCATTGATCGAGTCATCCCCCGATCCGCCGTCAACATAATCATTGCCTTTGTTGGCATTGAGAATGTCATCCTCTCCATAGCCATAAATACTGTCCGCGATCGCTTCTAAGCCCAGGAAGCCATCACTGGCTGAGATTGTGTCAGGGCCAGATCCGCCATGATAAACGCCCATTATTCGGTGCTCCTTACGATTAAAGTTTGAGTGTTGTACTACTGTGAATCGGTATCTTGCCGAGCCATTCATCCTGAACGAGAGGGGTGAAAGATTCCGTTCTGAATAAATGAGTCAACCCGTGAAGCACCCTTACTAATTAATAGGGTTGACTTCAAGATTTCATGCAGTTGGAGGAAGACAAAAACTAACTTCTGTGACTGATCAAAAAATCCCCCAGAGATTCCTACCTCTAGGGGAAACAACAAATGACATAAACGCAACTTGGATGAGGTCACTAAATGGTTGTGATTTCAATCACCTATTGACTCATACGGTCAGGGCATTAACGTTATGCCGCAAACCGCCCAGTCAACCCCAGAAGTTGGCAGGCTTAACCGATCATCTGTTGGGCTTCGCTGAGAATCTGCTCCAGATGGGCTTCACTCTTAAAGCTTTCGGCATAAACCTTACAGACATTCTCCGTTCCCGATGGACGGGCCGCAAACCAGCCATTCTCTGTGGTGACTTTCATCCCACCGATCGCGGCCCCGTTCCCAGGGGCTTTAGTTAAGGTGGCTGTGATGGGATCACCAGCTAGAGTCGAAACCTGCATATCTTCGGGTGACAATTTACTTAACTTCGCTTTTTGTTCTGGGGTGGCGGGAGAGTCGATCCGTTTGTAGAACGGTTTACCCAGACGATCGGTGAGGTCTTGATAATGTTGACCGGGATCTTTGCCAGTTTTAGCCGTAATTTCAGCCGCCAGTAGATCGAGAATGATGCCGTCTTTATCGGTTGTCCAAACGCTGCCATCTTGACGCAGGAAGGAAGCTCCGGCACTTTCCTCGCCACCAAAGCCAAAGGAACCATCTAGCAGTCCGGCAACGAACCATTTAAAGCCCACGGGCACTTCACAGACATTGCGACCGATTTCTTTACCGACTCGATCGATCATGCTGCTGCTAACCAGGGTTTTACCGATCGCGCTAGTGCCAGGCCAACCCGTCCGATTGGTGAACAGATACCAGATCGCCACAGACAGAAAGTGGTTGGGGTTCATCAGTCCGACGCTGGGAGTGACAATCCCGTGGCGATCGGAGTCGGTATCGTTACCAAAGGCAATATCGTAATCATCTTTGAACTTGACCAAACCCGCCATCGCATAGGGAGAGGAACAGTCCATCCGGATCTTGCCATCCCAATCCACACTCATGAAACGGAAGGTGGGATCTACAGATTGATTAATGACGGTGATATTTAAGCCGTAGCGATCGGCGATCGGTTGCCAGTAAGCAATATTAGAACCACCCAGCGGATCGGCACCAATCCGAATCCCGGATGCCCGAATCGCCTCGATGTCAATGATGGTTTCCAGATCGTTGACGTAGGGCGTAATAAAGTCAAATTGATGGGTAGTGGGTGCTTTTAGTGCCGCATCGTAGGCAATTCGCTTCACTTCTCGGTTGCCATTCGCCAGCAGCTGATTCGCCCGATCCTGAATCCACTTTGTAGCATCGGGTTCAGCAGGCCCACCGGACGGCGGATTGTACTTGAACCCACCATCAGCCGGGGGATTGTGGGAGGGTGTGATGATAATGCCATCGGCTAACCCACTGGTTCGACCCCGGTTATATGCCAAAATCGCATGGGAAACAGCGGGAGTAGGAGTGTATTGGGCTGCACCCGAGCCAGCCGCAATATAAACGTCAACACCATTCGCCGCTAATACTTCTAAAGCCGATTTTTGGGCAGGTTCAGACAGCAAGTGCGTATCCATACCCATATACAAGGGGCCATCGATGCCCTGATTCTGGCGATATTCCACTACTGCTTGTGCCACGGCCAGAATATGATCTTCGTTGAAGGTTCCTGTTGCTGAGGAACCCCGATGTCCTGATGTGCCGAAGCTAACTCGTTGTAGCGGATTCTCCGGGTCAGGATGGACAGTATAGTATTGGTCTAACAGACGATCGACATTAATCAAAATTTCAGCCGGGGCGGGTTTTCCAGCCAAAGGGCTAATCGTTTCATCCGCTGTTGTTTGCATCTCGCTTCTCCAAATCCCGTCATCATTTGGCTACGTTCAGAATACCGTAAAATTTTGTTACACGCACCGAACTGAGGGAAGATGGGGAGGGCAGGGAGGATGGGAGTGATGGGGAAGATTGGTTACGATTGAATTTACAATCTGCTTGAAATTGGAACTAACACTGAATGAATGATAGGCAGGCGATCGAGCCACAGATTGATCGGCGACCCGTAATTACCTCGGATACGGAACCAATTCGGGTAGATTTTTTACCGAATGAGTTGACGGGCTTACAGGGGCGATTGGGGATGACGATCGCGCCAGGAAAACGCAATATCGGGATGCACGCGATTTGGGAACGTGATCTAGAGACAGATCTGACCCATTTACGGCATCACTATCGGGTCGAGAAGTTAGTCACATTGCTGGAAACTCCCGAATTTGCGGCGTTACAGATTCCGAATTTACTGATTCAGGTGCAAGCTCATGGGATGCGATCGCAGCAGTTTCCCATTCATGACTTTGGCACCCCCACATCGATGCAAGGTTTACTGGAATTAGTGGAGTCGATTCTGGAGGATGTAGCTCAGGGACAAACTGTGGTGATCCACTGTAAAGCGGGGTTGGGACGGACAGGATTAGTCACAGCGGCGTGCCTGGTGGCGTTAGGCTATTCACCGGATGATGCATTTGCGGCGGTGCGCCAATCCCGTCCAGGTAGTATCGAAACTCCGGCTCAGGAAGCCTATGCGGAGGCATTTGCGAAAGCTTGGCAGGCGAGAGACACTAGAGATAGGGGGGCATGATTTAGGCAATTTTAAGGAGGGCAGGATGAAACGCATTCATCAGTGTCGTTGGTTAATCCCAGTCCTAAGTGGGGTCATCGTTGGGTTAGGCGTGAGTATTCCCGCGATCGCCAAAACTCAGTTAGCGGCTGACATTCCAGCCAATCTGCGATCGACGCTGCAACGTAGCAACATTCGCTCCATTCAATATCGGCAATTGGAACAGGTGATTGCCCAATTTGGCCGGGGTCTGCCCGATTTCTTTGAACAGGGCGATCGCCAGTTCGAGCGAGAAGTCGATCGATTAAACCAACCACAAACAGATCCCAATCTCACAATTCAGAGTACAGGGGAGCAGTGGCGACCGATCGTGTCTCAAGCGGGCAAATTTTCGATCTGGTTGCCTCCAGGGGTGATGAGTGAAGAGACGAAAACGCTCGCGATCGCGGCTCAATCTATGACATTTAATGTTGTTGCCAGCCAGGCTGAAGGAGCGCGATTTGTGGTGGCCTATGGCGATCTTCCGACTAATCAACCGTTGAGTGACCAAGCTGCATTTACTGCCATCCGAGACGGAGTGATTGCTCAAACTAAGTTTAAGGTGGTCAATGAAAAAACAATTACCTTGGGGGATTGGGCAGGGCAGGAATGGCAAATGAGCCAGGCGAATGAAACGATTACCTATCGAGTGTATCGTGTTCAACAACGGGTCTATTTATTAGCCGCAAAGCAACCAGGAACGATCGCGAACCAGCCCAACTCAATAGATACGTTTTTCCGATCGTTTAAGTTGCTCTAACTCAGATTGCTGCTCGGCCTAGTAATCAGCATTCTTAGTAAATCTTCACCTGTAAGCAGAGCAACGGCTGCATAATTTCTAGGTGTCAAACCTACTAGTTGAGAGGTCGTGGGCTAATTTAAGGTTGCATCTACCTAATCACACATCAGTTGAATTGCTGTTTTCTCCTTCCAATCTGCAACCTTGTTTCCCTACGACCTTAAGAAAACAATGGACACTACCATTTGTTTAACCCCCAAAACAAGGAGCAGTCGTCATGGATTCAGAATTATATTGGGATCTTGATGCCATCTATGGTTTGCAGGCAGGTTTTGGTGATAGCCCCTGGTTCGATCAGGATTTCCGTATAGTGGCATTAACGGATGGCACAAGGGCGGTTCAATGGAATAATTTTTCCCCTTTTGATGTGGACAATGACATTAATGGTGACGGTAATGGGGGATTGCCGATCGACATCATGAATGATACCCGCAGCGATGGGGATAATGTCGTTATTCTGCGGCTCCAAGATGACGACCCGACAACTTCCAACCGGGGTTTTATTCAAGATGTATTCAGTTTTGAGGAGGCACCGATAGACACCCCTCCCAATACCTACTACAGCACTGATCTAGGAATGACAGCGGGTTCTACCATTCAAACCGCAGTTGTATTGATTCGCGATGATGAATCTCCCAACCGCCGCACGAATGGGAATAATGCAGCCAACACTTACACCTTTACCGATACCGTGAATGACACCATCTTGCTAGGTGACGGTGACGATGTTGCTAATGCTGGAGGGGGAAATGACATTATCTTTGGCCAATTTGGTAATGATACTCTGAGAGGAGACAATGGCAATGACATGTTATTCGGTAACGCTGGCAATGATAGCTTAGTTGGTGGCGATGGCAATGACATGTTAGATGGTGGGACAGATGCCGATACATTAGAAGGTGGATCTGGAAATGATATTTACATCATTGATCATGCTGGCGATATAATTATTGACTCTGTTGGTACAGGGGATGAAACTGTCGAAGTTTATAATGTCCCAACCTATACATTGAGCAGCGGACTAGATTTCCTTAATCTCCATTTTGGGGCAATCAATGGAACTGGCAACGATCGCAATAATCGGATTACGGGCAATGAGCGTGATAACCAGCTTGACGGTGTAGAGGGTAACGACACTCTAGAAGGTGGGGCGGGAAATGACTCATTGTATGGTGGCACAGGCAATGACGTACTCTATGCCAGTTGGCAAGCGTTTAATTCATTTGAGGAAGATGACTCTAGCAGCAGGAATCTGTTGGTTGGAGGAGATGGCAATGATGCGCTTTATGGCTCTTTCGGCGATGACACGTTACAAGGTGGAGCAGGCAATGACACGCTAGATGGTGGCTCTGGGGATAACCGCTTAGAAGGAGGTACTGGAGATGATCTATATGTTGTTAACAGCCTGGGTGATGTAATTGTAGATACCGCTGGTACTGGAATTGAAACTGTTTTAGCATCTTTTGATTGGAATTTAGGGGCAGACTCACTCGGATTAGATCACTTAACGTTAGAGTTCGGCTCAGGTGCAATCAGCGGTATTGGCAATGGATTAAATAACCGCATCATTGGCAACGAAAACTTTAATCAGCTCAGTGGTTTAGCTGGCAATGATACGCTCTATGGGGTTGAGGGCGATGACATTCTAGATGGTGGATTAGGGAACGATACGCTGTATGGGGGCAACGGGAACGATCGCCTCAACGGTTACGGCACCTTGATCAGCAATAACGAACAGTTTGATGTGCTGATTGGTGGTGGTGGCTCTGATACTTTCGTTCTAGGGAGTGCTACCGGAGTGTATTACAACGAAACGGGTGATGGCTATGCCACCATTACCGATTGGGATCCACAAGCTGGAGGCAGTGATCAAGTGTTTGACCGGATTGAGGTGAGTGGCAGTATTGGTCAATACCGGCTGGATCAATTTAGAAATGTGGCTGGCGGGGCAGGGTTTGATACCGAAATTATTTATCTACCAACGGGCGATCGCATTGGCATTGTGCAGGATAACTTGAACGTCCAGCTTAACCGTGATTTTGTGTTTGTGTAACGGTGAATCTCCGTTGCTTCAAGCCGCTCATTCAGTCTGATCATTACATCACCTCCATCTCAAATCAGTGCATTTCTACCATGCCACTCAAATTACTCCCTGTTGATTGGTCTTGGCAGTTGGGTGTTGTTGCCCTACTGTGTTTCACTCCGGTTGCCCCAGGGCAAGCTCAAATTATTCCCGACAATACCCTGCCACAAAACTCTCAGGTCATCCCTGGTTGCACCAATTGTCTGATCAACGGCGGTACGGTGCGGGGTTCTAATCTCTTCCATAGTTTTCGGGAATTTTCGGTGCCCAACGGCGGCACTGCCCAATTCAACAATGCCCCCAATATTCAAACTATTCTGACCCGCGTGACGGGCGATCGCACCTCTACGATTAACGGCATTCTCCAAACTAATAACACCGCTAGTTTATTCCTGCTAAACCCCAACGGCATTGTGTTTGGGGCTAATGCTCAACTCCGCGTGGGAGGCTCTTTTCTCGCCACGACTGCCAACAGCTTTCGATTCGCTGATGGCAGTGAATTTAGCACTACTAATTCAACTCCAGCATTGCTCACTATTAGTACCCCGATCGGATTACAGTTTGGGGCCAATCCAGCCCCGATCTGGCAACAGTCCCGGCGGATCGCGTTGACTCCTGCACCTGGAGCACTGCCCCAGAGAACTCTAGCCTTGGTTGGAGGTGATATCAATCTAGCTGGAGGATCTATCCAGGTCGTCAATGGACAAGTTGAACTGGGCGCAGTAGAAGGGCTGAGTGTGGTCGGGTTGTCGCCCTCACAAACTGGGTTCACACTCAACTATGGAGACAGCCAAACGTTCAAAGATATTCAACTCACAGGCGGTGCCTTGGTAGGTGTAAGCGGTTCAGGGGAAGGAGTCACGATCGCAGCGCGTCATCTGCGGCTTCAGGGCGGTTCTCAACTGATTTCTCTAGCATCAGGGCCAGGCAGAGGTGGGGATATTGCCGTTAAGGCCACTGAAACGATCGAGATATCGGGAACAGCCAATTCACCTACAACCTCAGGGACAATTGCCAGAAATGGCATTTTTACGGCAACATCAGCGAACAATGGCGCGGCTGGAAATATTACGGTCTCTGCCCGACAGCTCAATCTGCTGGGAGGAGGGCAAATTTCCTCCGTCACCAGCGGTTCTAGCCCGGCTGGAAATTTGAGCATTCATACGGCTGAGTCGATCAGGGCGATCGGGACTTCTAGCCAGGACAGCAGTATTTCCAGCGGAATCCTGACTCAAGCCCTACCCTTAAGCACAGGTAGCGCTGGCTGGTTAAGCATTAACACGAATGTCTTAACCGTGCAGGATGGAGCTCAAATTAGCTCGATTACATTTGGTCGAGGGTCAGCAGGCACGTTGCGAGTGCAAGCAAACCGGATTGACCTGAGTGGTGTCGTGCTGACTCCAGAAGGCAGAATGTTGTTTGACCAGCGGAATGTGCCCATAGTCAGTGGGTTATTTGCCAGTGCGGATCAGGGGTCTACAGGCAATGCGGCCACCTTGATTGTAGACACCCAACAGTTAAACATGCGAGATGGCGCCGTGATTCAGACTTCTACCTTGGGGGCAGGAGACGCCGGAAATTTATTGATTAACGCTAACTCGATCGAGCTAACGGGTACTGCTCCCGATGGCATTTCTCCCACCGCGATTCTGGCCGCCTCCGGTGGCATTCCTCGATTGCGGGTCGGCATTCCAAATGCAACAGGAAAAGGTGGCACACTCAACATCACGACTAATACCTTGACAGTACAGGACGGAGCTGAAATTGCGGTCAGCAGCCTGAATCCCAATGGCAATTCCAGAGGCGCAGGTAATTTGCAAATTCAAGCTCGGACGATCACGTTAAGCGATCGTGGTCGGCTGAATGCTGAAACGGCTTCTGGTAACGGTGGCAATCTGAATCTACAAGTTCAGGAGA